>JAEZYR010000145.1 GCA_023442635.1 Bacillota bacterium
AGTAAGGGAGCAGGGGCAGGAGGTCTATTTTTGAAAACCACGGTTCGAGATGATAAAAACGACAGTTATCTTCCCAGACTTGTGCGTCGGAATTGCCCCAGCCAGCCAGTAAATACGCGTCAGACTGAGCCTCTTGCCAGGCTTTATAGGCCTGAACAAAGGGAAGTCCTCGCGTAAGAGCCGCATCACTCAGGCCTGTTAACTCGGCTATGTAGGGATTCAGTTTCTTGTAGACCTGTGCCTGAACATACTGAGAGAAAGTATGAGGTCGATCCTTTAAGCCATTCGCCACATCCAGAGGAAAGCTCACAGCCCCTATCTCCATGAGCTCGTCTCGCAAGAAAGCCTTCGCCTGGGCGCCTGGAGGAGCGGTATTCCACTCCAAATCCCAGACGCTAAGCGCGGAAAAAGAGGCCTCTAGGGCCTCCTTTCGTCCTGTGGCCAATCTTAAGCATCTGGCTTGGATGTCCTCCGCCTCGGCCGTAGTTAATTTTTTTATCGTCTCGTTATTGCCCATTGTCCTTATGACTATAGCGCACATAGCCCGTAATGGGATAGCCGCCATGGTGCAAATGGATAGACTCCTTTTTGATGACGCCCACCAGGGTGTTCACATGGCAGACTTCCCCATCCCCTACGTAAATCGCAACATGCGTGGTTTCGCCAGCATTCATAGAGTCGTAGAGCACCAGATCGCCTGGGCGTAAGGCCTCCTCGGCAACCCATTGGCCGCCTTCTCCTGGGTAGCCTCTGGTGCTTCTAGGAATCGATATGCCATTCTTGCGATAGACGCTTTGGACAAAAGAAGAACAGTCGCCCGTATAGGCGCCGCGCATGCTGAGCGCCGTGTCTACAAGAGCCTTGACGATCTCTGGGCTTCGGGGCTCTGCAACAGCAGTTGCAGCCTCACCTTCCTGCTCCCTCCGCAAGTCATCCGCTTCCTTCGCTGTTGTTTCCTCGCTAGGTTCCTCATCCTGCAAAAAGGCACGAGACACAAAGGCTGGCTTGCCATCCCATTCTACACAGGCAAAGTCCTCATTTTTTAAGTTGATGACTCTAAAAGCCTGACCTCTTCGAACCAGTGTGATGACCTTGGATGCAAGGTTCGGCTCTTGGCGCACACGCAGTTCATGGTCGCTCGCATAGAGGGTTTGACCCTCGTGACCGTCTGGGGTGATGCGCGAGGGATCCACAGGTCCTAGGAGCTCCGCAGGCGCGCCATCTATCATGGGGTTGAGCCCTTCTGACCCTTCTGGCTCTGCTAGGCTCTCGCTGGCCTGCACCCCATCTTCTGCCCTGCCTTCTACAGTCTCGGGCTCACCTTGATCATCGGCTACACGCTTGGGCTGCTCTGCCTTAGTCTCTGTTGAATTCTTTTCGGCGTCTGTTGCGCCCTCCGTATTCGCATGCTTAGCAGACAGATCCGCTAAGCGATCTGTTTTTGCATCCGAACGCGTAAGCGCCTCGCCCTCGGGCTTGGCTTCCTTATCTGTCTCTGGCTCTTCACTTGCAGGTGCTGTTGTCTTTGCTATTGCACGGTCTTCTGCAGTCTTTTTCTCCTGAAGCTTGTCTGCGTCCGGGGCCTGATCCTGACCCTGTGCTTTCTCACCGCTTGCTGGCTGCTTCAGGCCTGTTGTTGGATCAGAGCCAGTCTTGTCGAGCTTCGCTGCCGTTTTCTCGCTTCCACCTGCAGATGCCTCAAGCCCTTTTTCTCTCGAAGAAGCGCCCGCTGTTGTGCTCGCTGCTGTGTTTGTATCCGTCGCTGGCCTATCAGGCTTAGCCTTTGTGCCATCTCCTCGCTCAGCTATCGCGCCGTCTCTCTCGCCTTGTGTTGTCGGGTCTTGAGTGACGTCGTGCCCTTCTGAAGCTACGGCGGCTGAAGGCTGTGTGGTTGGAGCTGCTGTCGGCTCTGGAAGGCGTACGGGCGTCGACGGGATAACGAAAGTCTCAACCATCGGGCTTTCCCCACGATTCAAAAGCTGAACAGGGGAATCTATCGCAGCTTGAAGGCTGCGCACTTCGGTTGTTGGGCTCGTCTCCCGAAGCTGAGCTGGCTCTGTCGCATTGTCATACTGAATTTGCTGAGGTGACCAGTGACGAAATAAAAGAACGCATGCCGTCAAAGCAATAGCTGCCATCAGGAAAAGGACAGGTAAATACAAAAAGCCTTGCCTAGGTCTAGCCTTGGCATGCGTATAGGTTGTACGAGGTCTGGGTTCGGCGCTTCGGGCGCTGCTTCGTCTGCGGCGTACGCGTCTAGCGCGGATCACGGGGGGCTGTTTCTTCTGCTCTTGCATGATACTCCTCTCACTGTTAGGAAGCCTCGCGCCAGCTGTTGGGCACGGGGATTCGCAAACAGCGAGTGAAAGTATATAGGAAGACAGGCCTCAAAATCAAGGAATATGACAGTTATATGACAAACAATAGCTCTTTCTGCCTGCTATTGTTTCGGATAGATTGCATGTGGGATGAAACTAAAGCCCTATAAGTAATCCCAAAGCGCTCAGCGCCTTCTCAGACGTCGCCACGTCCTAGGTACGGCCTGCTGAATGTCCTGCCCCAGACGGCGATGAAAGTCTCGATAACTGAGCCGCTCGACGCCTTCCACTGGGTTATGCGCCACCGCAAGTTCTGCCGACTTTTCTTCCTTGCCCTCTACTGGTCGCGCTTTTAATTTAGGGGCAATAAAAAGGACAGCTGATGTACGGATGATCAGAGCAAGGAATAACAGCACGTGCAAAGGCTCAATGCGGCCTGACCCCAACCAGGGCAAGCGCCACTGAGCCAAAGGCCCGCGCAGCGCATCTGAAAGTAAGCCGCCAATGAGGATGGCCGGGGCAATGCCGAAAAGATTATTCGCGATAGCTTTAGCTGTGATGTAGGCTGGCCTTTTGGCTTCAGGCGCCAAAAAGATGGTCATGTTGAAAACGGCCAAGTCCGTCGCCACGCCCGTAATGCCCCAGGCAAAGTTGATCAGGATGATCCCCCACCAGGTTTCGGGCACAATCAAGAACCACGCAATAGGCGAAATGGCACTCCACAGGCCAAAATAGATAAGGACATTACGGTAGCCGAAGTAATCGCTCAGTTGCCCTGTTTTTTTGATAAAAAGAATAGTCGCTAGACCTGGCACAAAGACCGTCAGCGCCATCTGTGTGCCAAGGGGAATGTGTAGGGTCTGGAGCATATAGACATTGATGTAGGGCGAATTGATCTGTAAGCCAAAATAGTAAATCGCCGAAAAAAGGAGCACAGGGCGGTAATAAGGATCTTGAAAAGGCTCTAGCAGGTCAGCCAAAAGCTGTCGCCCATGGTGAACGAGGCGCAGCGGGGCTGGCAGCTGCGTTCGGCTAACATGGGTTCCAGCTCGCAGAATAGGCACTCTAGGCCAGCCAAAGCGCTTCTCTCGAAGCTTTCGTCCTGCCTTTGCTTCATCACTGTTTTTGGCCTTTTCCTTCTCTAGCAAGGCTTGAGCCACCGCAACATCTCTAGCCCACTGCGGCCGTCTGACAAAAAAGAAGGTTGAAATATCCAAGCAGCCAAAAATACCCGCTAAGCAAAAGAGAAGGGCGTACTTATAGGGCCAGCTTCGAAGCGCATTGGTCAAAAAGGTGGCCACCAAGGCATAAAGCAGAGTCGAAATGGTCATGAGCTTCTGCCTTTGACCAAACCAACGTCCAGAAACAGGGGCTGGTACCGTCAAGCCGAGCCAAGTCTGGTAGGTCAAGTCGGCCATCCAGTTCACACCCGAGGCAATACCCATCAAAAAGAAGACAAAGCCTATCAAAAACTCCTGCCCAACCGTCCCTATAAAAGCGGTTACGAGGCCGAGCACGATGAAGCAAATGCGCACGAACATCGTTGTGATGATCAGAACGCGCTTGAGGTTAGGGCGGCGCTGCAAAAAACGGGCAAAAGGAATCTGGGTCACGACCACCACGTAAGGCAAGGCAAGCAGCACACCCAGAAGGCTATCGGATATGCCAAGTTCTTCTTTGAGGTAGGCTGTAAAGATGCTAGAAGCAGCAGGAAAGCCCGTGATAACGGTGTAGAGCATACCCACCGTAACCGCCATGATGATGAGGTACAGGTCTTTTCGGGTAGCCCCATCAATCAGCATCCCGAAGCTCTGTTTGGGCTGCGAAAAATCAAAAAAAAGTCGTAGGCGCTCAGATCGCTCGGATTGCTGCTTGCTAGCGTCCACCGCTGGCCCTCCTGGATTGCTGATGTCTACTAACACGCTCGGCTGTCTTCTTTTGGCATGTTAGCGCTCTGTATTGTACCGATTTTAGGCCGACTAAATGCAGACAAATCCACTTCGTTTCTCTCACAAAAAGGATGGGAACCTGAGTGGTCCCCATCCTACAGTGTTTTGTGCCTTTATTGGTGCTCAGCAGTGGTGCGAGCATCACCCACAAGACTTATCAGAAGAAAGTAGCTGTTTGTTGTGAGCCATCGCCTTCTGACCACATCTGCGCGTCATCATCCTCATCACGAGCTGGGCGCGTGCTTTGGGGCAAGTCTGCCAAGTGCCAAGTCGGCTCGAAACGACCTTCAGCAATGGCCTCCTGAGCCTCTTGGCGCAGATGCTCATCCAGGCCTGGCGTCTCCATGAGCTCTTCGTTTTCCTTAATGACTGGGACGGCCGTCACATTGCGATAGCTGCGCAGACCTGTACCAGCTGGAATAAGGGTACCGATAATAACATTCTCCTTGAGACCGATCAGCGGATCGACCTTGCCCTTGACAGCTGCATCGGTCAGTACGCGTGTTGTCTCTTGGAAAGAAGCTGCCGAGAGGAAGCTGTCCGTCGCCAAGCTGGCCTTGGTGATACCCAGCAAGATGCGCTTGCCAACAGGTGGCTCGGTGCCATTTTCTTCGGCCTCTTTGAGGGCAGCTTCGTATTGCAGCAAGTCCACCATCGTACCTGTCATCAAGTTGCTGTCACCTGCATCGTCGATGCGGACTTTGCGCAGCATCTGACGGGTGATGATCTCAACGTGCTTGTCATTGATGTCAACACCGTTGTTGTTATAGACCTTGACAACTTCGGAGATGATGTAGCGCTGAACGCCTTCGGGTCCTTTGACACGCATGATGTCGTGGGGGTTGACCGAACCCTCTGTGATGAGATCACCAGCCTCAATCACTTCGCCTTCGCTGACACGCAATTGTGCACCCGCTGGCAAGGGGTAGCTCACGGCTTCGTTGTCAGCAGTCGTCACCACAACTTCGCGCTTGCGACGAGAGCCCTCAACAAATGAAACCGTACCGCTCAATTCGCTCATGATGGCCTGACCCTTGGGCTTGCGGGCCTCAAAGAGTTCCTCAACACGAGGTAGACCCTGCGTGATATCCGTACCAGAAGCAATACCGCCCGTGTGGAAGTTACGCATGGTGAGCTGCGTACCAGGTTCACCGATGGACTGAGCTGCCATGATACCGACGGCCTCACCTGCTACGACGGGCTCACCCGTTGCCAGGTTGGTGCCGTAGCATTTGGCGCAAATACCGTGCTTGCACTGGCAGTTAAAGACGGTGCGGATCGGCACGCGCTCAATACCCGCTGCCGCGATGGCTTCGGCCATTTCGGGTGTAATAATTTCACCCTTTTTGACCAGGACGACGCCCGTTTCAGGATGGACGACATCGAGTGCTGCCGTACGGCCAAGAATGCGGTCCTTCAGGCTCTTGACGGCGTGCTTGCTGCCGTCCAAAGCACTGATGGTCAAGGCCGTCATCCAAGTAAATTCCGTCGTGCCGCAGTCATCTTCGCGAACGATGATGTCCTGAGCAACGTCTACCAGACGGCGGGTCAGATAACCCGAGTCAGCGGTCTTTAGAGCGGTATCCGAAAGTGCTTTACGGGCACCGTGGCTGGAAATAAAGAACTCCAACACGTTCATGCCTTCACGGAGGTTGGACTTGATCGGAATTTCGATCGTCTGACCTGAGGTATCGGCCATGTTACCGCGCATACCAGCCAGCTGCTTGATCTGAGCAAGCGAGCCACGAGCACCCGACTGTGACATCTGCTGAATGGGGTTGTCATCTGGCAAGCTATCGCGAAGGGCATTCGTGATGGCGTCCGTCGTCTTGCGCCAGACATCGATGGTCGCATTTTTGCGGCCCTCTTCGCTCGTCATACCACGGCGGTGCATCTCGTTGATCTGGGCGACGCGCTTCTCGGCCTCTTCGAGGAAGCTCTGCTTGACTCCTGGCACGATCATGTCATACACACCAATGGAAATACCTGAACGTGTGGAATACTTGTAGCCTAGCTCTTTGATCTGATCTAGAACCTTGGCCGTGAAAGGAATGCCGTTGGCGTGGATGCAGCGGTCGATGATTTGTCCTAGCTGCTTTTTGCCGACACGGTCATTGATTTCAGGGATTAAGAAATTAGCGTCATCACGGCGGTCAACATAGCCTAGGTTCTGAGGGATCACCTCATTGAAGATCAAGCGGCCGAGTGTGCTCTCCACGGTGCGGTGCTGGATCTTGCCATCGGCGTCTTTGGCGAAGCGGCGGACCAGGATCGGGTCTTGCAGAGTGATGATGTGTTGGTCATACGCGATTTGAGCCTCATCCAAGCTGCTAAAGGCTGGCAAGGGCTTGTCTTTTTCGGACTCAGGACGCTCTTTGCGTGTCGTGAGGTAGTTGATACCCAAAATCATGTCCTGAGCTGGCACCGTAACGGGTTTACCATCCTGAGGCTTCAGTAGGTTGTTGGCCGACAGCATCAAATAGCGCGACTCGGCTTGGGCCTCAGCGGACAACGGTACGTGGACAGCCATCTGGTCGCCGTCAAAGTCAGCGTTATATGCCGTACAGACAAGGGGATGCAATTTGATGGCACGACCTTCGACAAGCACGGGCTCAAAGGCCTGAATACCCAAACGGTGAAGGGTTGGGGCGCGGTTCAGCAAAACAGGGTGGTCTTTGATAACTTCTTCGAGGATATCCCAGACCACATCGGCGCCACGCTCGACCATTTTTTTGGCGGCTTTGATGTTTTGGGCATAGCCATCCTGCTCCAAACGGCGCATCACAAAGGGTTTGAAGAGTTCAACCGCCATCTCTTTTGGCAGGCCGCATTGGTGCAGTTTGAGCTCAGGGCCGACAACGATAACCGAACGGCCTGAATAGCCAACACGCTTACCCAACAAGTTCTGCCGGAAACGACCCTGCTTACCTTTGAGAAGATCCGAAAGGCTCTTGAGGGCGCGGTTTGAGACACCCGTGACAGGGCGGCCACGGCGGCCGTTATCGATCAAAGCATCAACGGCTTCCTGCAGCATGCGCTTTTCGTTGCGCACCATGATCTGGGGAGCGCCCAAATCGAGAAGCTTTGACAAGCGGTTGTTGCGGTTGATGACACGGCGGTAAAGGTCATTCAGGTCTGAGGTTGCAAACCGGCCGCCATCCAGCTGCACCATAGGGCGCAATTCTGGTGGCAGAACAGGTAGAACCTCGAGGATCATCCACTCAGGACGGTTGCCAGAGCTGCGGAAGCTTTCGACTACTTCGAGGCGCTTGATGATGCGTGAGCGCTTTTGGCCACTGGCACTGTGCAAGTCCTTGCGCAGTTGCTCTGCCAAAGCGTCCACGTCAATATCTTCTAGTAGCTGCTTGACGGCTTCGGCACCCATTTGGGCACTAAAGGCCTGGCGACCCCAATCGCGCTGTGCCTCGCGGTATTCACGATCCGTAAGGAGCTGCTTGTACTCCAGGTTGGTCTTACCTGGATCGATGACAACGTAGCTCGCAAAGTAGAGCACGCGCTCCAAGTTGCGAGGCGACATATCCAGGATCAAGCCCATGCGGCTGGGGATACCACGAAAATACCAAATGTGTGAAACAGGGGCGGCCAGCTTGATGTGACCCATGCGCTCACGGCGTACCTTTGCCTTCGTGACCTCAACACCGCAGCGATCGCAAACGATGCCACGGTAGCGGATTTTTTTGTACTTGCCACAATGGCATTCGTAGTCTTTGGTGGGTCCAAAGATACGCTCACAAAAGAGGCCATCGCGCTCAGGTTTCAGCGTGCGGTAATTGATCGTTTCTGGCTTCTTGACTTCACCATACGACCATTCGAGGATGCTAGTCGGCGAAGCCAAATTGATACCGATTTCCTCGATATGGTTCATCTCCATATTTCGACGTGTGTCACGTTCTGCCATCTTCGTCCTCACTCGCCTTGTTCTTCAAGCTGGAGCTCTGTCTGCTCTGCCTGATCAGCCTCAGCTGCTTCTGCGTTGTTGTCTAATTCTTCGAGCAAGCTTGCGTTTTGCTCCAGGTCTGCCTCCAAAGCGGCAATCATGCGACGAGCCGATTGCTCCGCGGGATCCAAGCCCTCGCCTTCGTTCGAGGCGCCCTCACCGAATTGAAGATCGCCCCCCTCAGCCTGCTTGTTGCGGCGTAGGGTCTGCTGGGGCTGATCGTCATCGGCGTCTTCGCGCATCTCAAGCCGCTCGCGGTTGCTGGAGAAAATCTTGATGTCCAAGCAGAGCGACTGCAGTTCTTTGACCAGGACTTTGAAGGACTCAGGCACACCAGACTCGGGCACGTTCTCACCCTTGACGATAGCTTCGTAGGTCTTGGTACGGCCTGTAATATCATCCGACTTGACCGTCAGAATTTCACGCAGTGTGTAAGCTGCACCGTAGGCCTTGAGAGCCCAGACTTCCATTTCACCAAAACGCTGGCCGCCAAACTGAGCCTTACCACCCAAGGGCTGCTGGGTGACGAGCGAGTAAGGTCCGATCGAGCGAGCGTGGATCTTGTCATCGACCAAGTGGTGTAGCTTCAGGTAGTACATGATGCCCACTGTAATGCGGTTCTCAAAGGGTTCGCCCGTGCGGCCATCGTAGAGGATGGTCTTACCATCGGGATCAATGCCAGCTTTTTCGAAGATCTCGCTGACATCCTTTTCGTTGGCGCCGTCGAAAACAGGGGTTGCGACCTTGATACCCAAGTCGCGAGCTGCCCGACCCAAGTGAACTTCCAGCAACTGGCCGATGTTCATACGCGAAGGCACGCCCATCGGGTTGAGCACGATGTCGAGCGGTGTACCGTCGGGCAAGAAGGGCATGTCCTCCTCAGGCAAGATGCGTGAGACAACACCTTTGTTACCGTGGCGGCCAGCCATCTTGTCACCGACTGAGATCTTGCGTTTTTGCGCAACATAGACGCGCACCATGCGGTTAACGCCATGCTTCAGGCGCATATCCTCATCTTCGCCATCGCGGTTGAACTCAACCACATTCACGACGATACCAGACTCACCGTGGGGCACACGGGTTGAGGTATCGCGGACTTCACGAATTTTCTCGCCGAAGATGGCTCGATAAAGACGCTCTTCAGGGGTAAGCTCCGTTTCGCCTTTTGGCGTGACCTTACCGACCAGAATGTCACCCGAACGAACCTCTGCACCGATGCGAACGATACCCTTTTCATCGAGATCGCGCATAGCGTCATCGCTGACATTCGGGATTTCAGGCGTGATTTCTTCTGGTCCCAACTTCGTATCACGGGCCTCGCATTCGTATTCCTCAATATGAATGGAGGTGTAAACATCATCGCGCACCAGACGCTCATTGATCAGAACAGCGTCTTCGTAGTTGTAGCCTTCCCAGCTCATAAAGCCGATCAGGACGTTTTTGCCCAACGCGAGTTCGCCGTTGTCTGTAGAAGGACCGTCGGCGATGATGTCGCCCGCTTTGACCTCATCACCAATGGAAACCAAGGGGCGCTGGTTCACACAGTTGCTCTGGTTGGAGCGCTGGTACTTAGTGAGGTGGTAGTGGTCGCGTTCGTCCTTGCCGTGAAGGATGATGATTTCATCAGATGAAACCCAGTCTACGACACCGTCGCGACGAGCAATGACGCAAACGCCGCTGTCACGTGCCGCATAGTACTCCATACCTGTACCGACAATAGGCGCCTCCGTGCGGATAAGCGGCACAGCCTGGCGCTGCATGTTCGAACCCATGAGGGCGCGGTTCGCGTCGTCGTTGCCGAGGAAAGGAATCAAGCTGGTGGCAACTGAGACGACCTGTTTGGGCGAGACGTCCATAAGATCGACGCGGCTGGACTCGACCTCAAGGAATTTGTCGAGCCAACGAACGGTAATACGGGGCGAGATAAAGTGTCCTTCTTCATCCAGGGGCTCATTGGCCTGTGCAATGTAGAAGTAGTCTTCTTTGTCTGCTGTCAGGTAGCGAACCTCATCGGTCACGCAGCCCTTTTCTTTGTCATAAACACGATAGGGTGTTTCGATAAAGCCGTATTCGTTGACACGAGCGTAAGTGGCTAGAGAGTTAATCAAGCCGATGTTGGGTCCTTCAGGCGTTTCGATAGGACACATACGGCCATAATGGGAGGTGTGAACGTCGCGGACTTCGAAGTTCGCGCGATCACGCGAAAGACCGCCTGGACCCAGAGCCGAAAGGCGGCGTTTGTGGGTCAGCTCGGCCAGAGGGTTCTGCTGGTCCATGAACTGCGATAACTGGGAAGAACCAAAGAACTCTTTGATCGCGGCTGAGATAGCTCTGGCGTTGACCAAAGACTGCGGCGTCATGCTCTCGATGTTTTGAACCGCTGCCAAGCGCTCACGTACGGTCTTTTCCATACGGGCAAAGCCAACGCGAACCTGGTTTTGCAGCAGTTCACCGACGCTACGGATGCGGCGGTTGCCCAGGTGGTCAATGTCATCCACCTCGCCAACACCATAGAAAAGTCCCAACAAATAGGAGACAGAGGCGACGATGTCCTCGATGACCAAATGGCGTGGGCAAAGCTGGGCGATGTCCCGGCTCAACGTTTCGCTCAGCGCAGCTACCAGGTCGAAGTCTGCCTCTTCTGCCTGGCGTGCGTTGACCTCGGTCACGACCTGGCGGAGGGCCTCAAAACGCACCATCTCGCGGATGCCGCAAGATGGCAGATCGAGCATTTCAAGAGCCTTGGCTCCATAGATTTCCTGCAAGAATTTGAGGGCATCAACACGCTGATTGCCGATCACGCGCAGGTCTTGTTCCGCCTCAATAAAGGTCTCACCACTGCGCAAGATCGGGCGAATGTCCACCGAAACAACGCCAGCCTGCTGGATTTTCTCGGCCGCTTCGGCTGAAATGCTTTCGCCAGCCTTCAGCAAGCACTCGCCATCTGGCGAAATGACATCTTTGGCAGCGCGGTGTCCTGTAATGCGCGTTGCAAGCGACAGTTTTTTATTGAGCTTAAAGATACCGACACGCGCCAAATCATAGCGGCGAGCATCAAAGAACATATTTCGCAGATAGGACTCAGCGGCTTCGACCGAAACAGGTTCACCTGGGCGAACCTTGCGGTAAAGCTCCATCAGGCCCTCTTCGCGCGTGCGGGTGCTGTCTTTGGCAAGGGTGGCGATCAAAGTTTCATGTTCGCCAAAGCAATCTAAAATCTCCTCATTCGTGCCAAAGCCAAGTGAGCGCAAGAAAACGGTGAGAGGGAATTTGCGCAAGCGGTCAATACGAACCGAAAGAACGTCATTGCCGTCGCTCTCATATTCCAACCAAGCGCCACGGTTCGGGATGATCTGTCCACCGAAGAGAATTTTGTCGGTCTTGGGGTCTTGTGCAGAAGAAAAATAGTTGCCAGGCGAGCGAACCAACTGCGAAATAATGACGCGCTCCGCACCGTTGATAATAAAGGTGCCTGTGTTGGTCATGATGGGGAATTCGCCTATGTAAATCATCTGATCGACATAAGAGCCATCTGGCTTCTCTAGACGAACTTTGACTCTCAGCGGCGCCGCATAATTCGTATCGCGGATCTTGCATTCCTCAATTGTGTTGGTCGGGCTGAGCGGATCAAACTCAATATCTAGAAATGACAAGGAGAATGTTTCTGCGCCCTTGGATTCAATGGGAGAAACATCGCGAAGAACTTCTTTGAAGCCCTCTGCCAGAAACCACTGATAGGATTTCTTCTGAACCTCGACAAGATATGGGATATCGATCGGCTCACTCAACTGCGAGTAAGACTGCCGTTCCGTGCGGCCTAATTTGACGGGATGAACCACGCTAAACTCACCTCTTCATCTGCACTCATATCCAAAAAGGCGCAACCGCCCTTTCTAAACATGTTTGTGTAGAATAAGCGTTTGCGCCTAGCAGCGTCAACGGCTCTAATCCATAAAATCTCTTCTGTCAAGTCTTTTCTATATTGCTGCTGAAATTTCGGTTGTTTGCTGCAAAAGTCTGTTGATTCTGACAACAGGAAATTTATCAAGCCCTCTAGCTGATTGTGATCTTTGAAAAAAACAGAAAGGCCATGCGTCAGGCGCTGGCCTTTCTTACAAAGCTTCTAGAACTTGCCTTGCAAGGCTTTCGGGATCTTAGCCAATCCCTCTAGAGTCCAAGCCAAAGCGAGGCTCGAGATAGCTTCTTATTTGATGAATCTCAGAGCAAAGGCGTTGGGATCAATTTGATAGCCGTCCAGCAATTCTTTGCTCTTTTTCTCGAAGGCTTCATTCTGGATATTTTCGGTAACCTGTACCGCCCAGTTGGGAAGGTCTCCTTTGCCCTCAAAGAAGATCACGTGAGCGCCATAGTTTGTCATGACAACCCCTACATCTCCTGGCTTGCGAGCCTCATCATAAATCCAGTCATTGAAAGCCTGAACCATCTGTCCCACGCGCACATCTTTGTATTCCGCTGCTTCGCGCGCTTCGCCAGATTGGCTAAGCTCTTCTGAAAAACGGATCATGTCATCTTCGGACTTAATTTTGGCAGCGAGGTCTTTGGCTTTTTGCTCAGCCGCTTTGCGTTGTTCTTCGCTAGCCTGGCCTTCTTGGGCTTCGAACAAAATATGTCGAACATTGACGGTCTGTCGCTCTTCGCGCTCACGCTTCAGGAAGACAACTACTGTAAAGTTACTGCCGCTCTCAAGCAAGGTTTTGTCGCCCTCTTTTCGGCTCTGATCCCCTAACCAATCCTGGATGTCGGTGCTACCAGCCGTGCCAAGGCGACGATTTTCGAACAAGGTTTTGTCTTCGGATTTGTAGCTCGCTTGCTCATCATTAGGCGCATAATCAGCCGCTAAGGTCTTGAGATCATCTGCTTTTTTGATGCGCTCTAACAGTTCCTCCGCCTTTGCTTTGGTATCTGCCTTGAGCTTATCGATCGCTTCTTGCGTTGCATTATCCTCAGCCTTGGGCGTGCTCAAAGTAAATAGGCGATAGGAGAATAAGTCATACGTGTTCTGATGTTCTTTGTAGTAAGTCTCGCGCTCCTGTTCAGAAACTTCATGCTGCTTCGGTGTTTCTTGGCGATACATAGCTGCGAGCTGGTCTCGCTCAAAAATCTTACGCAAGCGATCCAGCGTCATGCCTCTGCCATAATTTTGTTCCAAATAGGTCACTAGGTCATTTTGGCGAGGGAAGCGCGTTTGCAATTGCTTGATTCGCTGATCAACAAGAGCAAGTTCCTTTTCCCCCAGTTTTAGACCCATGGCCTCCGCCGCATCCGTGTAAGCGTAGCTCTGTTTGAGGGCTTCCTGTGTCTGATAGTGTAGGTACTCGCCCCAGGTTGAGCCTTCTTTTGGCTCTTTCATGCCACTCTTCGCATCAAGGTCAAGTTGCCCCTCAGCATTAGCTGGTGCCAGCCCTTGTTTGGCATAGTTATTGTAGAGATCGTGCAAATAACGGTACTCATACTGATACTCATGAAAGCCTATGCGCTTCTGGCTGTCACCGTGATGCAAAATAGCTGCTGTCAGATGGCTTTGGACGAAGCCATAAGAGAAAAGAGCCCAAGCCACAACAAAAATAATCAGCAACGCGGCTAGACTCGACCAGACGACCTTGCGCAGGCGAGGATGCTTTTTCTGATTGCTGGCGTGTCTGGCTCCATGGCGATGCATGGCGGCTAGGCGTGCTTCACGCTCTTGGCGATTTTGCTCGACACGTGAGCGTGTCTCATTCAATTCATGTTTCTTTTTATTCAAGTGCATTCGTAAACCCACTCAATCCTTAAAATCACAGAACATTTATTTTAGGCTCTTACTTCATAATCATCAAGCAAGTTTATGCCCGTTTTCAAAGACTTGCAAAAGGCGCTCCAATTCATCGAGCGAATAGTATTCTATGATGATTTGTCCCGAGCGCTTATTATTTTTCAAATTAACCTTGGTTCCTAGAACCCGGTGCAAGCGCTCTTCAATAGCTTGAAATTCCAACTGGGTCTGAATAGAAGCTAATTCGTCTACTTTTCTTCTTTCTTTTGGCTGGCTAAGGAGGCGCTTGATCAATTTTTCTGTTTGGCGAACAGATAGCTGTTTGTTGACAATTTCGTCAGCCAAGATTTGCATTTGCTCTTCATTTTCCAAGGAAAGTAAGGCTCTAGCATGTCCCTGACTCAACGATCCAGCTTGCAAAGCGCCCTGTATTTTCTGAGGTAAACGCAATAAGCGAAGCAGGTTAGCCAAAGCTGGGCGACTCATGCCGACAGAAGACGAGAGTTCTTCTTGCGTCATCTGATGTTCGTTCTGTAAACGAGCCAAAGCTTCAGCTGTTTCGATGGGATTCAAGTCTTGACGCTGTATATTCTCAATCAAGGCCTGCTGCAAGACATCTTTTTCACTCAATCCCCGAATAATGACAGGAACCTCATGAATGCCCACCATTTGAGCCGCTCGCCAACGTCTTTCACCAGCTACGATTTGGAAGTGGTCTTGAACCCTGGTCACAATCAAGGGTTGGATTATGCCGTGTTCTCGGATAGACGTAGCTAATTCTTCGAGTTTTTCTCGATCAAAGACCTGTCGAGGCTGATCTTCCTTAGGCTCTACTTGATGAATGTTGATGACCTGAAAGGGCGACTCAACATCATGCTTCTCTGTTTTTTCTTTCGCTTCTTCTTTCGGCACTGTTGCCTCTTCTTTGGATTGAGGCTGAGACTTTGCCAAGTCCGTTTGCGCTGCCTTTTCAGCTTTGGTCGAAGCTTGTTTTTTCGATGTGCGAGCAGCTTGTTTCGTGCTTTTATTCGCTTCAGGTCGCTTATTTTGCTCTTTCTCGGCATTTTCCTCGGGTTTTCCGAGTAGGGCACTCAATCCTCGCCCAAGCCCCTTTGACTTTGCTGCCATTAGCTATTCTCCTTTTTAGCGCGGCGAATCATCTCTTTTGCCAATTGTTGATAGGCCTCAGCACCCTTGGATCGACGATCATATTCCAAAATAGCCTGGCCATGACTTGGAGCCTCACTCAGACGCACATTTCGAGGAATAATTGTCTTGAAAACTTGATCCCCGAAAAACTTTCTTACTTCGGCTTCTACTTGGACAGCCAATTGTGTTCTTGTATCTGACATGGTCATTAAAATGCCAAAAATACCCAAATCTGGATTCAAAGAGGCTTTAACACGCTCGTATGTCTCCATCAGCTGGCTTACACCTTCAAGAGCGTAATATTCAGCCTGAATAGGTATCAGGATACTATCGGCAGCACTTAGGGCATTAAGGGTCAGAAGGCCGAGAGAAGGTGGACAGTCAATAATGATGAAGTCCACTCGTTCTTGACTTGATTCCAGAGCCTTTTTCAAACGAAAAGTACGGTCATCAAGCTGCGCCAGTTCGACCTCTGCACCAGCTAAATCAATATGAGCAGGGCAGATCTTCAAATTTTTTCTCCCTGTTTCCCTTAGACAATCATCAAAAGAAGCATCATTGATTAGCAGGTCATAGCTATTAGCTTCTTCATCGCCTGCTGTAACACCCAATCCACTGCTAGCGTTACCCTGAGGATCCAGATCAATCAATATTGTTCTCTTTCCTCGCTTGGCTAAGTAACTTGCTGTGTTAATGGCTGTTGTTGTCTTACCGACACCGCCTTTTTGATTAACAATTGCTATTTTTTCTGCCATTTTTGCCTCCGAAAGTGTTCTTCAGTCTACCACAGCTATTTCTAGCCAAACTGAAGTTTTCCTCAGAAAACGACTTTTTCAATCTAAAAAGTGCCTAGCTTTTTTTCGAGCTGTTTCACGTGAAACAAATACATTTTTACCTTTGAACTACAAAGCTACACGTCAAGGTTATGCTGCTATGTTTCACGTGGAACATGACCTTACTGGTCGAGTCTTAGTTTCACGTGAAACAAAAGAGGGGGCTATCTGAAGTAACCCCCTTTCTCATATCAATTCTCACCAGACTTATCAGACATCCAACTTTGCGTAATGTGCGTTTTCTTGGATGAAATCGCGTCTTGGTTCAACTTTTTCGCCCATAAGGAGTGAGAAAGTCTCATCAGCATCTTGAGCTTCCTTGACCGTAACTTGCAATAAGCGGCGTGTTTTGGGATTCATGGTTGTATCCCAAAGCTGGTCAGCCGACATTTCACCCAAACCCTTGTAGCGCTGAATACGAGGATTTTCCCAATTTTTCTCTGCTTTAAGCTGATTGAGTCCCTCATCTGAATAAGCGTAAAGCTCTTCATTGCCTTGACTGAGTTTGTATAGGGGTGGGCACGCTATGTAGACATGTCCTTGCTCCACAAGTTCTTTCATATGACGGTAGAAGAAGGTGAGCAGGAGCGTTCGGATATGAGCTCCGTCCACATCAGCGTCTGCCATGATAATGACTTTGCCATAGCGAAGTTTCTTGATATCAAAATCGCTACCCACACCTGTTCCCAATGCCATCATGACGGGCTGTAATTTCTCGTTAGCATAGATCTTGTCAATGCGGGCGCGCTCTACATTCAGCATCTTGCCCCAGAGCGGAAGAATTGCCTGGTATTTTCGCTCACGTCCTTGTTTAGCTGAACCACCTGCGCTATCGCCTTCTACAATGAAAATTTCAGTTAATTCAGCATCCTGAGACTGGCAATCACTGAGTTTGCCAGGCAGTGAAACGCTATCAAAAGAAGTTTTTCTTCTAGTAAGGTCACGCGCTTTACGTGCTGCTTCGCGCGCTCTAGAGGAAGCAAGGCACTTGTCGACGATTATTCTTGCCTCTGCTGGGTGCTCCTGCATATATGTGCTCAGCTTGTCATTGACGACTGACTCAACCAGTGTTCGAATTTCACTGTTACCCAGTTTGCTTTTGGTCTGACCTTCAAATTGAGGCTCTGGCAATTTAACGGATATGATTGCACAGATACCTTCTCGAACGTCTTCACCCGAAAAGTTGCTATCGCTTTTGCCTAAGAGATTCCACTGACGCGCATAATCATTGATGACTTTCGTAAGAGCTGAGCGGAAGCCCGTCATATGCGTGCCGCCTTCGACTGTCGCAATGTTATTCGCGTAAGTGTAAACGCTTTCGTTGTAGCTGTTGCTGTACTGCAACGCCACCTCAACGAAAGAATCTTTCAGTTGGCCGCTGATATAAATAGGTGTTTCGTGCAAAGCTGTCCGATTGCGATTCAGATACTCAATGAAAGAAACAATACCGCCTTCGTAGTGAAGAAGTTTGCGAATAGGCTCTTCTTCTGGACGATCGTCAATCAATTCAATGCTCACTTCGCGATTCAAAAAGGCCATCTCGCGATAGCGACTCAACATCGTATCAAAATTAAATTCAACGATAGGAAAAATTTGCTGGTCTGGTTTAAAGCGCGTTTTGGTTCCTGTTTGATCTTTCTCACATTCCCCAATAACGCGAAGAGGAGATGTGGTTTCTCCTCGCTCAAAGGATATGTGATAGCGCTTGCCTTCACGACAGACCTCAACTTCCATCCATTCAGACAGCGCATTGACAACAGATGCACCAACACCATGAAGTCCACCTGAAACGCTATACGCGCCACCACCAAACTTACCACCAGCATGGAGTACGGTATGAACCAACTCTACGGTCGGAATACCAGCTTGGGGATGGATGCCTACTGGAATACCCGATCCATCGTCTTCGACCGTAACCGAGCCATCTCGATGCAAGGTAACCTTAATATCGTCACAGCGGCCAGCCAAGGCTTCGTCAACGCTATTTGCCACAATTTCATAAATAAGATGGTGGAGACCTCGCTCAGTCGTATCACCAATATACATGCCTGGGCGTTTGCGTACAGCCTCCAAGCCTTCTAAAACTTGAATATCATCTTCGCCATAATGTTTTTGATTTTTGGTGTCGAATGAATCAAGCGGACGGTCAATATCTTCTCTCTCTTGATAATTATCGTCAGCTAGTGCCTGTTCATTTTTTGACTCGTCAATCATTTCGTCGCCAAAATCCAAATTGTCGTTATGATCGTTTAGCATGATTAGTTCCTTAAATCTTACTTCGCGTGCTTAAGCATCTTTTCTCATATTTTAACCGTCATATTTACGTTTTCGCCGCCAGAAAGGTTTTTTATCATAGCAACTGGCTGCCCTAAGGCGTTCTCGTAGCGTTAGTGCTGAGACTGGACTAAGATAAACACGCCCTTCAGTTATGACGATTGATCGGGGCAGTTCTTCTGACAGAGGCTCTAAACGAAGTTCTATTTCTTGCTGCGCTAGCCACTGTCTCATCGTTTTAGATTCCGAACCTGAAGTCACTTGATCTAGATCGAGAACGGCCAATATCGATCGGCTGGACAGATTGAGCGCTGCACCGATATGAACATACATTATAGCTGAGCTTCCTTTTCTAGTTTTATGCCATTTAACGCAATAAATACCCTAACAAATTAAAATTATTTCTATAAATCCATTCCTATATTCTTATTTTTCTTGAAGTCTCATGATTTTGCCATCATCCACATGGAAAAAAGCAATACTCTGATTCTGACCCAAGGTCTCTAATTCTTTTTTGACCTGTTTTGTATCTGTACAACTCAAAAATACTTGGCAATGCTCCATAGCAGCCACAAGGCAGCGCCTTCTTTGTTCATCGAGTTCGCTCATGACATCGTCCAGAAGAAGCACGGGCGTTTGACCTGTTTGCTTACGCAAAATAGCCAATTCAGCCATTTTCATCGCGAGAACCGCCGTTCTTTGCTGACCCTGGGATCCATATGTTTTGAGTAACTGCCCATTTAGCCGCAGCTCTAAGTCATCACGGTGAGGCCCTATACCGCTGCTGCCTCGCAAAATGTCATCTTCTCTCTGCTGTTTGAGCCTTATTTTTATTTTCTCTAAGCGCTCTTTGGCCGAATCTTCTGCTTTTAACCCAGGCAAACTTCGATAAGACATCTGGAGATCTTCTTTTTCTCTCGATATTCGCTGTTGAAATTGCCTGGCTTCTTCTTGGATATCGGCTACATAACAAAAACGTTCACCTATGATTTGCGCCATTTCTTCAGCGTATTGCGTATCCCATATGTCGAGTTGGGCGTGCTCTAGAGCCATATCCAGTCTCTCTTTTTGGCGCTCACGCATTTGTTTCAATAATTTATTACGCTGCAGCAAAAGGTGATTAAAACGTTGCAGACTCACAAAATAGCGATTTTTGATCTGAGACAAAAGCAAGTCCAAAAAGCGGCGACGTGTCTGAGGTCCTTCTTTTACCATCAAAAGATCTTCTGGTGCAAAAATAACGGCATTAAATAAACTGTAAAGATTGGATATCTTGTCTTGTTGCACGTGATTGTAAAAAAATCGTCTTTGCGCAGCTTTATTGCCTTTTGCCGCTTCATAACAAAGTTTTATTTTATTTTCTTCCCAGCATGGATCATCCCAGCTAAAGGAGTCTAATTGCTCATCAAAACCCAGCCTTTTACTGAGATAATCCAATTCGACCTCATAGGCATCATGCCCTTTTTGGATGAGCTCTATATCCTTTGCTGTACGGTGAGAACGCGCACAGCTACAAAGGTAGATGGCCTCAAGTAAATTCGTCTTTCCTTGAGCATTTTCGCCACTAAACACATTGACGCCAGGGCTTAATGCAAGCTCTAGCGTCTCGTAATTTCGGTAATGCCTAAGTTTTAAGCTTTTTGCAATCATGCCTTTTCCTTATTGTCGTAGAGGCACAAGGATATAAGCAAAGCTATCGCCCTCCATCGGCTTAAGGTGGCAAGGACCAATTTCACCCATAAAGCTAATCTTCATTTCACTATCTTCGACAACTCTCAATGCATCAGCTAAGAAGCGAGGATTAAAGTTGCAAATGGTTGCTTCACCTTCAACTTCTACAGGAATTTCTTCGTGCAGCGTACCTCGGCTGCTTTGCATATCGATGAGCAACTTGCCCTCTTGCTTAATTTCGAGGCGAACAGGTGAATTATTTTGATCGCCTGCCGTCAACAGCAAAGCGCGGTCGACCGCTTCAACCAAATTTTCTGTCTCTAGGCTGATCTGGGTCTCATAGCTTTTGGGAATGATGACCGTATAATCGATGAATTCATCCGTCGTCAGCTGGGTAACCAAAACAGCCTGGCCACAATCAAAAAGAATATGCCTTTCGTGTGGGTAGATCGACACCCACTCTGAAGCGCCCAAAATTTGCTGTAATTCCCTAAGTGCTTTGCCTGGAATAACCAGACGGCGCTCAGGATAGCCTTCGGTCAAGCCATCTTTTTCGGCATCTTTTTCGCTGCGATGGTGGCGAGCCAAGGCAAGGCGGAAACCGTCAATAGCGACCATCGTGACTTCTTGGTCTTTGGCGGCCAGCAAACAACCATTCATGTTGGGTCTTGTCTCATCTTGAGAACAGGCAAAAACCGTCTTTTGGATCATGTTTTGCAAAAGACGCTGAGGTAACACAAGAGCCTCGCTGCGCTGAACTTTGGGCATATCAGGATAGCCATCGGCTTCCTGATAAGCGATACGGAAGCAGGATTGGTTGGTTTTGACAACAAGTAAGTGCTGACTTTCTTCGGTTTCGACTTGCACTTGGTGGCCAGAGAGTTTGCGCACAATATCGGTGAGCATTCTCGCATCGACAACCACACGGCCATCTTCGATGCTGTTGCAAGGGATATTGGCCTCGATACCTATGGATTTATCGTAGCCAACGAGACGAAGTTGACCAGCCTGAGCTTCCATCAGTATGCCTTTGAGTAATTCATTGGTTGAGCGAACAGCAACAGCTCGTTGGGCATTCATCACAGCATTGCTGAGCGCTTCGAGTTCAGTCATGAAACGCATATAAAACCTCCTGGTGTTCTGGGGAGTCGCTGCCAGCGTCCCACCTCTATTGATTTGATTTATAGTCGTCTTAGTCGTATGGGCTGTTAATTTGTGGAAAAGTCGCCATAAGCCCTACGGCAAGGACTTTCTTCTTCAGAAAAGTATGAGAAAAGAACCTTGAAGAACATTATAAAAGATGTTAACTGCCTATGGGAAAGCTTTTTTTGGCCTTTTTTGGGCTCTTTTCCACATTTATTTTTCCACAATTACACATCTAATATGTGGAAAACTTAACTTTCGATTCGCCTCCGTAATTTAGAAATATCTTCCGCTAACTGACCATGAGGATCTCTAGCCAATTCTTTGCTAACACAATCACAGTTATACATCACCGTTGAGTAGTGTCGGTTAGCAAAAAATTGTCCTATTTGTTCGTAAGATGCACCAAGGACTTCTCGACAAAGGTAGAGGGCTACTTTGCGTGGATCAGAGATATTGCGGCTGCGTTTATCTGAAAGAAGCTCACTGGCTTGGCGACCATAATAGCGAGCGACTATTTCGATGATCATTTCGTGACTGACCTTGCGATTATGGGCAGGAGAAATAATGTCTTTAAGAGCCAATCGGGCTAAATTGAGATCAAATTTTTCTTCACCAGCCAAAGTAGCGTAAGCCATGATGGTTTTGAAGGCGCCTTCCATTTCGCGCACAGAACTCACGATATTGTTAGCGATATAGTCGGCAATATCGAAAGAAAGCTTGAAGTTGGCTTCTTCGGCCAAGTGCTCGAGGATGGCGAGACGTGTCTCATAGTCTGGTGTTTGGATATCGACAATCAGACCTGAAGAAAAACGTGTGACCAGACGTTCTTCAATTGCGGTCAAGCTCTGGGGTGGCTTGTCGCAGGTCATAACAATATTGCGGTCATTTACGAAAAGTGCATTAAAAGTATTGAAAAATTCTTCTTTTGTGCGATCTTTACCCGTCAATAATTGGATATCGTCAATCAAAAGCAGATCACAGCTGCGGTAGCGCTGGCGAAATTCATCATAGCGATTGTTACGAGAAGCAGCGACAAATTCGTTGACGATCTGCTCACATTGGACGTAGATCATGCGGCGGTCGGGATGCTCTTTGAGTACGTAGTTGCCAATAGCCATGAGCAGGTGCGTTTTGCCCAAGCCAGAACCACCGTAAATAAAGAGGGGATTGTAATTGCGGTTGCCTTGTTTTTTGGCGACAGCTTCACAAGCAGCATGGGCAAAGCGATTGCCTGTGCCAACAATAAAATTGTCGAAAGTCATGCTAGGGTCAATGCGCGAGGAATTGTAACCCTGGGCTTGTAGGGTGATGTCTGTTTGGTGAAAGCTGGAGGTGGCTCTGGTTTGAGCAGAAGGATTGGGCATATGCGCTGTTCCTTCTTGGTTCGAACTTGCATCACTGCCAGAGGAGCTTGTTGCTACAGGGGCTTGTAGTTTGGCAAAATCTGTCTTTTGCTGGTGGGCGAATCGCTGTTTTTCATCGTAAGCATCGCGACGATCTTGGGCGTAATCCACTTGCTTTTGCGCCTTGCTTGGGCGCTCGGATGAGGGCAATTGATATTGGGCAGGGGCAAAATGCCAGTCGGGTAAAGAATCCAAAATAGGCGTATGGGCCAGGCGTTCTCTTTCTTCTTTCCAACGGTAGTACATCCAATGCGCAATAGCCGCATAATCTTCGTCCGTATCGAGAGGTACAGGATAATAGCCGCTTTTTTTGAGGGCGGGATTGATGTAAGGAAGCCCCATCGATGAGCGAATTTCGTCTTCGAGCACAAGATCGCCTAGGGCTGGATGCTCGGGAAAAAGACGGCTGTGTATTTTTTTGATTTCGGGTACATAGGGCGCGATAAAACGGCGGAGGGTCTGATTAGGGGCGGCCAAACATAGATAGCCATCATGATCAGGATAGGGAACAAGATTATTCAGCCAAGAATTGAGGACGACACGAGAAGTCGTCTGTTCCAAAACGCGATAGATGGTGAGCCAGCAGGACAAAATATCGATGGATTGCATAGAGAAGACCTCGCCTAGGAGTCGTTTCATTCTAGCATTTACTGTATCGCATGTGGAAAGTTTGAATATTAGATTGAAAATATACAATTAAGAATAACGGGATAGATTGCGATAGAAATAGCTATGAAAATAGATTAAAGGGATTGATAAACAAGAATATAGAGTTAAATAGGCATAGAAAGCTAAATTCTGAATGGTGTATAAGATATTCTTAAAATGAATAATATTAGATTAAAATTCATTATAAATGATTTTTTATGCATTTTGCATAATAGACATAAGAAGCTAGGAAACATACAATGCGCCGTAAACCTAAAAGGTGATGGAGGAAAAAGATGAACAAACATGTCCACAAAGCTATGGCACTTATGGGAGCTGTGCTACTGACATTGACGGCTTGCCAATCCTCAGCGGAAGGGTCAAAAGAAAAGTCCCCTGCCAGCCCTAGTCATCTAGCAACTCATACAGACCTGAGCGCTGCACCTTCAGATGTCCAGTCCAAGGACACAGAGGCCAAAAAGGGCGAAAAAGGCTACAAGCAGCCAGAAGACCTGAAAGGGCAAAAGCTTTCTGTCCAGGCTGGCACAACAGGTGAAGACTATGCGATTGAGCTTTCAGGGCGTGATGCCGTCAGCTCCTTTGAAAAATACATCGACGCTATTTTGGAACTCAGACAAGGCAAGGTAGAAGCCTGCGTCATGGACGGTGAACCAGCCAAACTGATTGTGGCAGGAAATCCTGATCTCGTTATTCTAGAAAAACCTTTGGGTGTCGAAAATTACGCTATAGCGGTCAAAAAAGGCAATGGCGAGCTTTTACAGAAGGTCAACGCTGTCATCAAGGAAGAAAAAGAAGCCGGTCGCATCGAGGCTAGTGTTTCAGCCTATATCCAAGATGAAGAATCAGCAGCCGCATCTTTGGACTTTAATGAGGGCGGCGAGGGCCAGCTCAAAGTGGGCACCGAAGCGGGCTTTGCGCCTTACGAAACCTATGTGGGTGACAAGATCGCAGGTAGCGATATTCAGTTAGCCGCTACATTGGCCAAAGCGATGAACAAGCAGCTGCAAGTGGAAGATATGGCCTTCGATAGCCTCCTGATGGCTCTTCAAAATGGACAGGTGGACTTGGTTATTGCTGGGATGACCGTCAATGAAGAAAGAAGCAAGGTGGTCGACTTCTCCGAGCCCTATTTTGAGGCTAAGCAAGTCGTCGTCATTCGCAAAGATGACCTGGCTCATTAAGAAGCTGAGCCTTTAGATCACAGGTTCAGATGCTTGGTCAGAGGCACGTGCCAGAGGAACATGCCTCTGGCACATATAGAAAAAGAGGCAAAAATTGAGCTTTTTGGGGCGCAAACAGCTAGGAAAACGGCAGCGAAAGGATCAGCAGCGATTCTTCATTTTGGGTATTGTCGTTCTCATCATCGGTTTGTATTTCTATCAGGGTGGAGGCATCCACAATAGCATGGAGCACTGGCAGGCGGTCTACCTCCACCAAGATCGCTGGTTGTGGCTCCTCAATGGCCTAGGCGCCACACTCGTATTGACCCTGATTGCACTAGCAACAGGGCTTGTGATAGGGCTTTTGATTTCCCTCATTCGGGTGAGTTATCAGGCTGGCGCGCCGATTGCTTTTCTGAATAGTTTGGCGGAGCTTTACATCGCTGTTTTGCGTGGAACACCCGTCACCCTCCAGCTGATGATCATCTACTTTGGCCTCTTTGCCCAATTGCCCGTCAATCGCATTGTGGCGGCTGGCTTAGCCTTTGGCATCAATTCTGGTGCTTATGTGGCTGAAATTTTTAGAGCTGGCATCGATTCTGTTGACGGAGGTCAGCTCGAAGCTGCTCGAAGCCTAGGCATGCCGTACCTGATGGCGATGCGCCTGGTTGTACTGCCTCAGGCGACGCGAAATGTTCTGCCTACTTTGCTGAATGAGGCTATTGCTCTCCTCAAAGAAACAGCTGTTGCAGGGTATATAGCGGTGGGTGATTTAACGAGGGCAGCGAACAATATTCGGACCAAGACTTATGATATGGGGCCATTGTATGCGTCGGCCTTGATCTATTTGGCTATTGTGCTCCTCATGACGGCTGCTTTGCATCGCTTAGAAAGGCATTTGAAACAACGTGATCGAGCTACAGCAAGTCTTTAAAAATTACGGCGAACAGGCCGTTCTCAAGGGCATTTCACTCAAAATAGACAAGGGCGAAAGGGTGGCCATTATCGGTCCTTCTGGCTCTGGTAAATCCACACTTCTGCGCAGCATCAATCGACTAGAAGAAATAGATGGAGGCGAGATTTTCTTAGACGGCCTCTCCATCACCTCCAAAGAAATTTCTGTTGATACGCTGCGTCAGCGCTGTGGCATGGTCTTTCAGCATTTCAACCTTTTCAATCACAAACGCGTCATCGATAACTTGTGCCTGGCCCCTGTTGCCCTCAAAAAGCAGAGCAGAGAAGAGGCCAGAAAGCAGGCTCTGCACTTGCTGGAGCGTGTTGGCCTCAAAGACAGGGCTGATGCTTGGCCTAGCCAATTGTCGGGTGGCCAAAAGCAAAGGGTGGCTATCGCCAGGGCTCTAGCCATGAATCCAGAGCTTTTGCTTTTTGATGAGCCTACATCGGCACTGGATCCCGAAATGGTGGGCGAAGTGCTCAATGTCATGCGCCAGTTAGCAGAAGAAGGCATGACCATGATCGTGGTATCGCATGAAATGCGTTTTGTGCGCGAGCTGGCGAGTCGGGTGATTTTTATGGATGCTGGTGAAGTGCTAGCTGATGGCTCTGCCAGCTTCATTTTTGGCCCAGAAGCGCCAGCGCGAGTCCAGGCCTTTTTGCAACATTTTCAAGCTTGATTGACCCAAGAAAGAAGGGCGACAAAGAAGAAGCGTCTGTGTGAGGAAGTTCGCACAGGCGCTTTCTAGCTTGAACAGGGGTCTTTGCTTAGCCTCTCATAAGAGCTTGTGTGTGGCATTAGGGCTTGCGTGTGGCATGGCCAGCCCTGCTGCTGTTGGATCTAGGCTGTGGCGTCTGCCCTGGAGCACGTCTTTGAGCATGGTTTTGCGTCCTGCTTTGCGTACGACTTTGCGCTCTTTGAGTCTGAGCTCGGCTCTGCGACCTGGCCTGTGTACGGCCTTGAGCCCTAGCCTGAGCTTTCGTGCTCTCTGATCTGGCTGAAGGACCTTGCATTTTGGATGAGCTGCTGCGATAAGAGCGCCTTTGACGGTCTTCGGAATAGGGCTGATCAGCAGCTTGACCTAGCCGTTTAGATGAAAAAGACCAGTTGGATTGAAATTCTGGATGGGGTGAAGATGGGGCAGTAGCTGTTAGGTCGAGCGTGCAGCGGTAAATGGCATTGCCAACAAAGCAAAGACAGGCGATGAGCCAGGCGCCCAAACTGTTGAGCAAGAGGTCGTTGACATCAGCGATGCGCCACACCTGATTGCTGAGGTAGTCGACGAGCAATTGCAGCGATTCGATCAGCAAGGATAGCAGGAGGGTGGCACAGCAAGTGAGGGATAGGCGAGTCCCTAAACCCTGAAAACGTGCCCAGAAAGACTGGCGTTCCGTAAAAGCGCGGAGGCGAAATTTGCGAAAGGAAAGGCCGATCCAACAAAACAGAGCCGCTGGGGTCAGCAATAATAAGTTGCCAATTTGGTTGTAATAAAACAGCTGCAAGGGGTAGGCATTACCAGCGGCTAGGGCTTCTTGAGATAGGTGCCAACTTTCTAGGATGGGTTGGACAGGCTCTAGGACGAGGGCTTGATGCAATAAGGCTGTGTTGGCTCGCTCGGGCGCAAGCAGCGGACGCGGTAGGGGTAAGAGGGTTAGTTTGAGCAAAACACCCAGGTAGCTCGCGAGAAAAAAAGCGTAAAGGCAAGCTCTAAAAATGGCAAAACCTGGCCTATGGCGCAGAAGCTGGAGCAAAAGAACCAGTGCCGTGGCGCCTAAGCCGCAGGCGAGAGCCAGAATCGAAGTCTGTAGGTCGAGGGGTATAAAGTTCATATTCCTTATTGTATTAGATACGCGGATCTGTTTATTAAGAAAGTCTTAGTAGCGAAATGACCGGATGCATTGAGGATCCGCGAGAAGCTACGAAGCAGAGGGATAGAAGAGAAGGCAGCATTTGAATGACTGTGCTTTTGTTCTAAAAAATGGCTCAAAACGGAATTTAAAGTGGCGCTCAAGCGCAAGTCTGGACCACCAGAGGAATAATGCACATCTTAGGCAGACGTGCTAAGCATCCAAAAGGGGCTGCATCATGCAGCTCCTTTTGTGTTTGTCTTGGCTAACGTGCTATAATATTTTCCGTGCAATTTTTACGCTGGAACTTGAGCCGCTCTTTTCGCACAGGTGATGCGAACGAGATCGAGTCTCAAGACACAGAAAGTAGAGTTTATTTAACAGAATGAATGTACAGTCACACTTCTACATGGCTCGCCTGATCGTGCGTGAGGTGAATCGACGCCTTCCCGTGAAGATTCAGGAACAGGCCTTTGTGGCAGGGTGTATGCTTGCAGACTACAGTCTCGTCACGCTGAAACATCAGCACTTGCCTTGCCGTTCTCTGGAATGGGTTAAGGAAAACATCAGCCTGCTTTCAGCCATCGAGGCCGATTTTGATGTCTTTGATGACAACTACCTTGTGGCCTATCACTTAGGCACTGTTGTCCATTACGTCTGTGACTTCTTTTGCTGGGCGCATAGTGGCGAGACCTTCGGCAACACGCGCGAGCACTTGCAGTATGAGGACTTCCTCGATAACTACCGTTACAGCCACGCCGAAGAGTTCTCTTCGCGAGAGTGGTTGCCGGACTTGGTGGCCATGCGCTCGGCTGACGAGATTAACGAGCATTTGGATCACCATGTCAAAGCCTATCGCCAAGGTGGGCAGTCGGTGCGCCGTGATCTGGAGTTGGCCATCAGCCATAGCATTCGGGTGCTCTATTCGCTTGCTGCCATACGCTTGCGCCAGACGGAGCAGGCGGCTGCACTGGATGCTCTCGAGGCCGAAAGAGTCAGACCTGTTTATGCCAATCAGGTGACTGCGGACTAACAGCGAGGCAAAATGAGAAAGCTCGAGCGTACGCTTCTGAAGCGTACGCTTTTTTGTTGGGGCTGCGCTACTGCAAAACACAGGATATCGCTGAAGGTTTCTTGTCACTTGAAGAAAGGGTGGGAGCGGAGGAAACGAAGGTTTACCTTGCGCTCCATCCATTTAGACGAGGCAGCCGAGGAACAAAGCGAAAGAGAGCGAGGACAGTTGCCGTGATCCGAATCGCAACGTACAACGCCTTTCAGCGAGACGAAATTCACGCGCTCTACGCGAGTGTGGGCTGGACGGCCTATACGGACGATCTAGAACGCCTTGAGCGAGCTTTCGCCAAGTCGCTTTTGGTTCTAGCGGCCTATGACGAGGGCAACTTGCTAGGTCTTTTGCGACTTGTGGGAGATGGAGAAGCGATCGTGTTTCTGCAAGATGTACTCGTGCGCCCAGCGTGTCAACGGCAAGGGATCGGCCGCGCCCTCATCGAAGAAGCCCTCCGCCGCTATCCCGATATTCGCCAAGTCCAATTGACGACCGATCGCAGCGAGAAAACGCAGGCCTTCTATGAGACCTTGGGTTTTTGCCGACACGAGGACATGGGTCTTGTGTCCTATATGCTAAGACGATGAAGCAAAAGAAGGGGAGCCCTTCTATCGGGCAAGCCTTCATGGATAGAAAGTGAACACGGACATAAGCCATGGACAAGAGCCTGTGGATCAAAAGGATTTACGCCAGTTGGGAATCGCTCCACTATGTCCGCAAAAGGACAGCAGCAAGGGCAAAAGGCAAGACCCTTTCGGAACATAGCATGGGGCTTTTGACCGTTTTGCTTTCAGCCATTATCTATGGTTTCATGCCTTTGGCTGCCAAGTACTTTCGCCTAGCTTCGGGCGATTCAGCCCTCTTAGCTTTGTTGCGCTTCTTTTTCTCGGCCCTCATCTTGGGGCTTTTTGTGTGGCAGAGTGGGCAGGGCTTCTACTTGACCAAGGCACAGTTTTTTCGCCTGCTCATCCTTTCTTTCTTCTATGCCGTTACACCGCCGTTGCTGTATTCGAGCTATGAGTATTTGGACACGGGACTGGCGACGGTCTTGCATTTTTCTTACCCAGCCTTTGTCTTGCTGCTGACCCTGCTCTTCTTCCGCGAGCGCATCTCCCTGAAGGCCTGGATCAGCTTGCTCTTGGCCATTGCTGGCATCGCGCTGATTCAGGTGGCCGCAAGTGGAGGGGGGAAGCCCGAAAGCCTAGCAAAAGCCGCCCATTTATCGCATATGTCTAAGGCCGTTTATCTGGGTGTCTTTTTGGCGCTCATCTCAGGTCTGACCTATGCGGCTTATATGGTCTAATACGCTAAGGCGGAAATTTTGACCCTTCCGCTCCCTAAACTGGTCTTTTACTTGAACTTTTTTTCTTTTTTGTTTTTGCTGCCTTATCGCGCGTTTACTGGACCAGCCTTTTCCTTCAACGCAACGACGATCGGCATTGGACTTGGCGTGGCTTTTTCCTGCTCCGTGCTGGCGACGATACTCTTTCAGTTTGGCACCTCGCAGATAGGGGCACAAAAGGCGGCCTTGCTTTCGACCTTTGAACCCTTGACCAGCGTGATTGTCGGAGCTCTCTTTATGGGCGAAGTTATGACGTCGACTTCGTTTTTGGGTATGGCCTTAGTTCTGTTGGCTTCCATCATTTTGGTTTTCGAAAAGAAAAAGGCGACCTAAGCGCTGCCGACCTTCATTGTGGCCTTCAAAGAGGACAATCCTCAAGAGCTCATAGAAGCATGGTGGGGGTAAAAAGCTAAAAAGCGTGATGGGGATAAACACTAAGTTCTTGGCTCTCAGACCCTAACTCTAGGTTCTTAAGCCTCAGCCCTTAGACCTAAGAACTCGGATCTACGCCTTCGGATTTTGGCGCATCAGCAGGCCATTGAGAACCTGGTTAACGCCCGAAAGGATCAAGGCCAGACCCATGGCCAGGTCTAGCTGACTCCGCAAGAAAAGTGAGGACAAGAGCAGCAACAAGGCTAGGCTGCTATTGCAGATGCCCACAAGCAAACGCAACATGGCCGTGAAATGACGAAAGCCACGACTCGCCCGCCGAATATTGATATACAGGCTATAGAGGGCGTCTACAATCAAGAACAAAGCGATGAGGCGGATCATCCATTGATGGAGTTGGCCAGCCGACAAACTGTAGCGCCAAACCACAAACAAAATGACCAGACCCGTACCGATAAAGGCGACGCCAGCCAAACGCGGCAGGTAGCCATGCCCGTGCATCTGAGGATTGTGAGGGTCGGTCAAAGCGCAAAGTGTGATGCCGCGAAGCAGAGCCGCAATGGCCAGGGCAAAAGTCAGCAGATTGAGCGTGCTGTGGAGGTCATAGAGACTGAACAGGCCGATCAGAACCAGCCCAAAACCAAGGCCAATATGGATGGCTCGGAATTTAGCGATGTGAGCTTGAAGCCGAGAAAGTCCCATGCGTCTCCTTTGGTCTCGAATGCTGATGTGATGGTAGTGGTGGCCTGAAGCGACAGTAGCAAGTGCCCGATGCAACAGTATTAACCGCCGCCATTTTAGCACGCCCAAAAGTCCTGATAGAAGGCGTTTGGGGCAGCTCGTGTCGAGTGGTGAGTTGGGTTGTGTAGAGCCCCTGAGAACGCATGTGAGACCTTTTGGCTTCGCCGCCCAAATGACCGAGCCTCGAATCCTATATGTTCAACGGAGTCACACCCTCCCTGCTATACTAGCGAACAATATGTGTGAGGCGATACCCCATCGCCTGTGAATGGCCTTTGGATTGACGGATCAGCAAGGAGGAAGACAATGAGAGAAGATTGGGCACACGAAGTTAACGATGCATTTTGGATGGCCGATAAGAACGAGGCGCAAACAGCCCAGAAGGTGTTGGAGCGCTCCGAAGTACCCGAAGAACAGCGCTGGGATCTGAGCCCCCTTTTCGCCGACAAGCAAGCCTGGGATGCCTCCTATGAGGATCTCGAGCAGAAGATTGCCCAGTTTAAGCAATATGAGGGCACGCTTAACGATGGCGTTGAGGCCTTCACCAAGGCCTTGCTAGCCCATGAGGAGATGGAGCGCCAACTGGCCAACCTCTATGTTTACGCCATGCAAAAGCGTGATGAAGACGGCCAGAATCAAGAGAATGTCGCGATGATGATGCGTGTGGGCAGCTTGATTGCGAAGTTTAGCGAAGCGACGAGCTGGTTTGATCCCGCCTTCCTCGAAGTGGACGAACAGATTTTGCAAGCAGCCCTCAAGACCGAGGAACTCCAGAACTACGGCCAGCATTTCCACAAGTTGCTGCGCAAAAAGGCGCACACGCTGTCGCCAGCCGAAGAGCGCTTGATTGGGGCGGCCAGTCAGCTGCTGTCAGGCTCGCAGGAGACCTATGCCACCTTGACCAATGTCGATTTTCGTTACCCCACCATCAAGGGCGAAAAGGGCGAAGAGGTGGAGCTCACCCCATCGCGCTATGGCTTGTACTTGGAGAGCCCAAATAGAGAGCTCCGCAAGGCTGCTTTTCAGGGTCTCTATAGCGTGTATAAGCAGTTTCAACACACGACGGCCATGACCCTTAGCCAGAGTGTCATGCACGACAACCTCCTGGCACGCTTGCGCAAATTTGATTCCGCACGGGCGGCTTCGCTTTTTAACAACGCTATTCCCGAGTCCGTTCACGAGCAGCTCATTGAGGCCGTCAACAAGCAGCTCCACCACTTGCACGACTATGTGGAGCTACGCAAAGAACGCCTAGGCGTCGACGAGCTGCACTTCTACGACCTATATGTGCCACTGGTTGAGACCGTGGATCGCCGCTACACGCTCGAGGAGGCCAAGGAACTGATCTTTAAGGCCTTAGCGCCCTTGGGCGAAGATTATCGCAAGGGCTTGGAGCTGGCCTTTAGTCAGCGCTGGATTGATGCTGTACCCAATCGTGGCAAGCGTCAGGGTGCCTATTCAGCAGGCAGCTATGACAGCTACCCCTATATTCTGATGTCCTGGGAAGGCACCCTTGATAATGTCTTTACCCTGATTCACGAGTTGGGACACAGCATGCACAGCTGGTACACCCGTCGCGAGCAGCCTTTCGTCTATGGTTCTTATTCGATTTTCTTGGCCGAAATTGCCTCCACCACGAACGAGAATCTGCTGACGGCCTACTTGCTCGAAACCGAAAAAGACCCAGCGATGCAGGCCTATGTCCTCAACCACTACTTGGACGGCGTGAAGGGCACGGTCTTCCGCCAAACACAGTTTGCTGAATTCGAGCACAAGATCCACCTGGCCGAACAAAATGGCGAGGCCTTGACCAGCGAGTGGCTGGGTCAGTGCTATGGCGAAATTCACCAGCGCTATTACGGCTCAGGCCTGACCTTTGACTCAGAAATTAGTCTGGAGTGGAGCCGTATTCCGCACTTCTATCGCGCCTACTATGTCTATCAGTATGCTACGGGCTTCTCGGCTGCAACCGCCTTTAGTCAGCGCATTCTCTCTGGCGAGGCTTCGGAGCTAGAGGCCTACTTGGGCTTCCTCAAAGCTGGCTGCTCTGCCGAGCCGCTGGATGTGCTCAAAGCTGCTGGCCTTGATATGGCGAGCCCAGCTCCTGTTGAGGCGACATTACAAGTCTTCGGCACTTACCTCGAGCGCTTTCGCCAAGTCCTGCAGGACCTGAGCAAGTAAGGCGCGAGGCTCTACCTCGCAGGCTTCACAACAAATGCCTTGCCATAAGGAGTAAGAAGAACGATGACGGATCCGAAGTTATCGCTAGCACCAAAGCAAAAGGGGGCAGGCTACAGCTGCCTCCTTTTTGATGCCGACGATACGATCTTTGATTTCCAAAGCGCCGAAAAAGAAGCTTTGGAGCAGGTGCTCAAAGCCTACAAGCTACCCCGAACAGACGAAGTCAAGGCTTATTACCGAGCGGCCAACCATGAGCTATGGAGGGCGCTAGAGGAGGGGAAAATCAAGCGGGCGGAAGTTCTAGAACAGCGCTTTGCCAAAGTCTTGGCGTACATCGAACAACAGGTGGAGCAACACGCGGCCTGGGGGATCTCGAAGGACGAGCTTCAATCGCTAGAGCCTGCCGAGCTCAATCGCCAATACCTTGCCTTCTTGGCGGAGGCTGACCAATTGCTCCCTGGGGCAGGGGAGCTTTTGCCGCGTCTCAAGCAGGCTGGCTACCAGCTTTTTCTGCTGACCAATGGTGTTGCTCATGTGCAGAGGCGGCGCCTAGAAAAAAGCGGCCTGGCCTCCTATTTTGAGAGCGTCTACATCTCAGAAGAAGTCGGCTATGAGAAGCCCGACCCAGCCTTTTTCGCCCCTGTCATGCAGCAAACCGCGGAGCTAGACCCAGCTTGTCGCCTGATGATAGGCGATAGCTTGACCTCGGATATGCAGGGAGCCGAAAAGATAGGCATCGATCGCTTGTGGTTCAATGTCAGGAAAAAGGCACGACCGCAGACCCTTGTTTTGCAGGGCGAAGTCCACGACTGGGAAGGCTTGTGGGCTTATCTTGAACGCAAGGGTGCTTATGCTCTACCCTGCTTAGAGCAAAGTTAAGCAGCACGTAACACGAAGCAGCACCTAGGGGAGAAAGAGAAAGGGGCGTCTATGCAGCTAGACCAAGCTAAGGAGAAGGGTCAGCGCTACAGCTGGAAGCGCTTGCTTGCGCCCCAGCGCCTACGCGCCAGCCACACGTCTCATGAAGTAGGGGATCGGCGCAATGCTTTTCAACAGGATCAGCACCGCATTTTGCTGTCTGCCTCTTTTCGGCGCTTGCAGGATAAAACGCAGGTTTTTCCCCTGGAGCGCAGCGACTTTGTGCGCACGCGCCTGACTCACAGTCTAGAGGTAGCCAGCTTGGCCCGTTCCTTGGGTCACATGGCTGGGCACCTTCTTTGTGAGCGCGGCTTAGCCCCTGAACTCGAATTTGCCGATGTGCAGGCCATGGGCGATTTGCTCTACTGTGCAGGCCTCGTCCATGACATCGGCAACCCACCCTTTGGCCACTACGGCGAGACGAGCATTCGGGAGGCCTTTCGGGATCACATGCAGCGCTTGCAATATCGGCAGCGCCCGTTGACGGCTTGGTTGAGTTCGGCTCAGCAGGCGGACTTTCTCCACTTCGAAGGCAATGCTGAAGCCCTCCGCGTCCTGAGCAAGCTGCACTTTGTCGTAGATGAGCACGGCATGAACCTGACCTTGCCCCTCTTGGCCAGCCTGATCAAGTATCCTGTGCCCTCTTCTAGAGTTGATCCTGAGCACCCAGCGGTGATGTACCACAAGGCTGGCTGGTTTCAGGCGGAAGAGGATCTGGTCGCTCGCATCCACGAAGCAACAGGGCTCGGTTTGGGTCAAAGACACCCCCTGACTTGGCTGCTTGAGGCCGCCGACGACATTTCGTATGGCACAGCTGACATTGAGGATGGCTACAAAAAGAACTTCTTCAGCTATGAGGACTTGCTGCAAGACCTCGCTGAGTTTGAGCCAAAGTGGTCGCACGACGGCCTGGCGCTGAGTGCCCCCTCCATACTGGCCAGCAAGCAGGCGGCGCGCTATGCCGAGGAATTGGCTCAGCTCAAAAATATTTGGCAAAAGGCGCAGGATCTGAAGCAAACAGAGGCGGTGGGCGCTTTTGTGACCCCTGGTCTTTATGCCATCCAGAACTGGCTCATAGCCTTGCAGTCCCGCCTGATCCGCGAAGTGGCCGAACTTTTTGTGCAGCAGGAAGGGGCGATCATGACAGGGGAGTGGGCGACCCCACTTTTGGCACAATGTCCGTCGGGGGCCGTGTTGGAGGCGCTGTCGCAAATTGCAGCCAAGCGCATTTTCCGCTCGCGCCCGATTGTGCAGATTGAGATTTCGGCCCATACCGTTATATCGGGAATTCTGGAGCAGCTCCTGCCAGCGGCTGTGACCTGGGAAGAAGAGGCGCCGAGTTCCTTGGAGCCGCGATTGATGTCGCTTGTGTCCGAAAACTTCAGGGCACAATACCGTTATGCAGCACGGGGCCAGGATGAGGCTCAAAGACTCTATCTTCGGCTTTTGCTAGTGACGGACTATGTGAGCGGTATGACCGATAGTTATGCGTTCTCACTCTTCCAGCAGCTCAAGGGCATCCGCAGTCCTAAGCTTTTTTCGAATTGAGTTTTGAGCAGAGCGCTTTGGCTGTCTGCCTACGCCAAGTTAGTCAGGGCGAAAGGAAGCGAGAAAGCGTGCCTTGCCAGACACCAAAAGAAGCGCGTGAGCAGCGATCAAACAACCGCGTTGCCAGATGGCAAACAACCGCGTAGACAAAGATTCAACAACCGCGTAGACAAAGATTCAACAACGCTGAATATATTGACAGTAGCGGGTCTTCTCGGTAAACTATGCTCCGCATGTGCCTTCATAGCTCAGTCGGCAGAGCGCATCCATGGTAAGGATGAGGTCGTGGGTTCGATTCCCACTGAAGGCTCCAGACGAAGCCCCGCAACTTGTTTGTGGGGCTTTTTTCTTGTCCTTTACCCTTCGCTTCTGCAAGTGAGCGCTTCGGGTCTTTGCTCTACTTAGGCTTCGTTAGACGAGCCTTTTTGCGCGCTGACGTTGTGCTTAGGGTAGGTTCCGATAGATGGCAGACTGAAGCTTTTTCTAGTAAGCTGACAAAGCAAAAATAAAAGGGGGAGATGAGATGAAAAAGCGCCTAGACCACGATGGAAGAAGGCCTCCTCTTTCCCCAGGGCAAGCCAGCACAAGACCTAGCCGCGACTTGCCGAGTCAGCGAGCTGCCAGGCCAGATTGGGGTTCGGCTGCCTTGCCACCTAGCCAGGTCAGGCCGAGACCGACAGAGGGCACGGCAGAACGAAGGCGGCCTAGCGCCCCGCAACGACCGATGACCCAGGGTGGGGCTTATGCCCATGACCGAGCCAGTGCCACAGTCTTTCGTCCTGCCCCCACTCGGGCGCCTGGCTCCTACCAGCCCCAGGCCAGGGGCGAGGCTTTTTTGCCGCCAGGGGCTGGCCACAGGCCACCTAGGCTACAACAGCCTCCGCGCCGAACTAAGCGAGGCCGAGGCCTGAAAGTAGGCCTGCTTTGTCTGCTGCTGATAGGCCTAGGCATAGGGCTATGGCCCATGGCCACTAGGCTCAAGACAGCCTTTCAGCCGAAAACGGAAGCGTGGCCAGCCCAGATAGAACTCGCCTTTCAAGCCCCTCGCTTTAACCCGGCTCACCATGTGCTGGATCGCTTGCCAGCCAGGAGTTTTCAGCGCCGTTTGCTCCAAGCCTTTGATGAGGCTGAGGCCAAAGAAGGTTTTGACGCGAAGGCGATCAGTATCTATGACTTGGATACATCTGAAGAACGCGTGATTTTTGGGCAAGCAAGGGCTGTCACCCCAGCCAGCATTACCAAGCTATTTACGATAGAGGCCGCCCGCCGACTTTTGCCCATAGATGCGACGGTCAGGGTGGATCAGGCAACGCTCGACCTCATCAAGCCAGATAGCTCTTTAGCTGGCTATAGGCCAGGTCTTTACACCATTCAGCAGCTCATAGAGGGCATGATGCTGCCCTCAGGCAATGATGCGGCTTACGCTTTGGCCGTTGCGGCTGGTCGTCAGCTTTTGTATCAAGAGCAAGGGCAGGAGGGCCTTTTGAACCAGACTGAGGCGGACGCCTTGCCCCCAGCCAAAGAAGCGATGGCGCGTTTTATGAGCTACCTAGCTGAGACTTTGCAGCAGATGGGATGTCGAGACAGCCATATTAGTGATGCGAGTGGCTATGCGGATGAAGACCAAACGAGCAGCCATGATATTGCGATGGCAGCTCAGCGGCTACTTCAAGAGGCGTGGTTTCGAGAAATTGTCAAAAGCGCGGAATTGTCGATTGAGACCCCAGAAGGCAATCATCTGACATTGCGCAATAGCAATCAGCTCATTCAGCCAGCCAGCCCTTTTTATGAGGCTAGGGTCTATGGGGTCAAGACGGGCACGCTCGATCATTGGGCCAACTTATGTTTTGCTATCGAGGTCGAAGGGCGCCACTTTCTGGTAGGCATTTATGGCTGTGAAAATAACCAGCAGCGCTACGAAGGGGCCAAGCGACTCATCCAAATCTTAGATAGCGTTTTGAGCTCCTGAGGCCTGTATTTGGAGGCGCGTGTCAATTGAGCTAAAATGGCAAACAAAGTAAGTCTGTCGCTTGGGCTTTGGTCATAAGCTGTGTCTTGTTTTTGAGCGACAGATAGAGAACAAAGGGAGGCAAACATGCCCAAAATTGTCGTTGTAGGCGTCAATCATGCAGGAACAGCTGCTGTAAACACCATCCGCCAGAACTACCCTGATTCGGAAGTCGTTGTCTTTGACCGTAATTCGAACTGTTCTTTCTTGGGCTGCGGTATGGCTCTTTGGATTGGCCATCAGATTGCAGGCTCAGAGGGCTTGTTCTATAGCAGCCCTGAGAAGATCCGCGAGGGCGGTTCGACGCTTTACATGAACAGCGAAGTTGTCGCCGTCGATCGTGAGCGCCATGTGGTCAAGGCAAGACTCGAAGATGGCCAGGAGCACGAGGAAAGCTACGACAAGCTCATTTTGGCAACAGGTTCGACCCCGATTGATCCGCCAGGTCTAGAGGGTCTCGATCTCGAAGGCGTCCACCATGTCAAACTCTTCCAGGATGCACAGTCGGTTATCGACCACCTGAAGACGGATCCTATTCAGCACGTGACGGTTGTGGGTGCTGGTTATATCGGCGTCGAATTGGCGGAGGCCTTCCGCCGCCACAACAAGGCTGTCACACTCATTGATGCAGCCGAAACCTGCCTGGCCAACTACTACGACAAGCCCTTTACGGATCTGATGGCTCATAACTTGGAGAGCCACGGCATTGAGCTCCGCTTTGGCGAAAAGATTGTCGCGCTCGAGGGCACAGACGGCCAGCTCAAAAAGGTCGTTACCGACAAGGGCAGCTACGAGACCGACATGGCCATTCTCTGCATTGGCTTTGCACCCAACACCGCCCTCCTCAAAGATGAGCTGGAGACATTCCGCAATGGCGCCTACCTCGTCAACACCAAGCAGCAGACCAGCGATCCCGATATTTATGCGATTGGTGACTGCGCAACCGTGCTTGACAACGCCATCGGCGAGCCCAATTACATTGCACTGGCGACGAACGCTGTGCGCTCGGGTATTGTGGCCGCTCACAATGTCTGCGGTACGGGGCTTGAGTCCATCGGCGTGCAGGGCAGCAACGGTATCTGCATTTACGAGCTCAAGATGGTGTCGACGGGGTTGAGCTATGAGCGAGCCCAGAAACTCAATATTCCAGTTGCCTATACGGATTTCTGCGACCTCCAAAAGCCAGCCTTTATTGAGTCGGTCAATCCCGAAGTCAAAATCCGCATTGTCTATCGCACAGACAACCGCCAGGTCATCGGCGCTCAGATGGCCAGCGAGTACGATATGTCAATGGGTATCCACTTCTTCTCTCTGGCCATTCAGGAGAAAGTCACGATTGACAAGTTGGCCTTGACGGATATTTTCTTCCTGCCACATTTCAATCAGCCCTACAACTACATCACCATGGCGGCGCTCTCAGCTAAATAAGAAAGCGCCAGAAGCAGTCTAAAACGGCCAGGAAGCTCAGGGCTTTCTGGCCGTTCGTCATGTCAGACAATGTGTAGGAACTTAGCGGGGCTTATCGCGGCTTGCAGGCATTTGCTGCGGCCGAGTGGGCTTGTTGTAGACTCAACAAAGGGTCTCACCTGCTGGCGAGACCCTTTCTCTATTGATTCAATTGTGGAGAACTGCTGTTTGATGGGTGGAAGGCGCCTGCCTTCCTTTCGTTCTTTTCCTTTCGATTAGATCAGTCAGCTCTCGGCTCTGAGGCCTGTCTAGGTTAGCGGCTAGTTCTATCTGGAGTTGCATCTTAACGGAGGTGGCCAGACCCATATCTTGTGGGTGCTAGACCTGAGGGTTAAATCCTAGCGCTTCTGTCCTCACCGAAGAGGACGCTGCCTAAGACAGGCTCAGACGCGTTACCGTTTGTTTCTGCATCGCCCATTGGCATCCCCTCCTTTCGTGCCTCTGACGGCCATTCGTGTTGGGTTATGATCCCAGTTGGCTGGCCATCTAGCTACTGTGTGCACGTTTTGGCTTTGCTTGTATTATAGGCCTCTGGTCTTCTTTCTCTGTGGCATGCAGTCAGGCGGGACTTGACAAAAAGGCGTATGCTAGATGTGTTGGGCTCTTTGAAAGCCCTATTTCTGTTCCCTAGATTCCGCATCGAGGCTAGACTTTAGTGTTCCAAGCCAAGCCAGAATGGACTTTCTCAGCCTAAACTTGTCAAAAATCTTAGCCTGGTCTGCCGTATACTAGCAGTACGCATAAGCCTAGGAAGAAGGTCAGAAGATGATGCGCACAGCAGTATTGGGTATGGGCACGGTCGCCCCTGTGCACCTACAAGCTATTGCTCAAATCCCGGAACTTCAATTGGTAGCCACGGCTGATCTAGATCCCACAAGAAATTGTCCAGGGATTTTGCACTATCCCTCAGCTGAAGCCCTTTTGGCAGATGAGAACTTAGAGTTGGATGCGGTGCACCTCTGCTTGCCACATGACTTACACTACCCGATCGCGCGTTTGGCTTTGGCGCGAAAACTGGCTGTTTTTACCGAAAAGCCTGTGACCGAAAGTATTGAGACAGCGAAGGCGCTTTGTGCTTTGAGCGAGGAGCCAGGCGCCAAGGTCGCGGTCTGCTTTCAGAATCGCCTGAACCCATGCACGCGCTACTTGCTCCAAGCCCTCAAAGAAAAGCGTCTAGGCGAGCTTGAGGGGCTGCGTGCCCATGTTTATTGGGCGCGCAACAAGGCCTACTACGAAGCCGCGCCGTGGCGTGGCGAGCTCGCCCGCGCAGGCTCGGGGAGCTTGATCAACCAGGCCATCCACACCTTAGATTTGATGCAGTTGGCAGCAGGGGCAGCCCCTGTCCAGGTGAGTGGCCAGGTTTCGCAACTGAGCGACCTAGGAACCAACGTCGATGTCGAAGATACGGCGGTCGCACTTGTCCACTTTGCCAATGGCCTGTCGGGCTTTTTCTGCTCGACGAACTGCAACCGAAGCAACGCCCCGATCGAGTTGATCGTTTATTGCGAAAAGGGAGAGTATCAGCTTCGAGGCCCCAACCTCTATTGCTGCCAGGGAAACAAGATTGATCTTGTGGCGAGCGACAGCCTCCGTGATGGCGAAAAGAACTATTACGGGGCTTCTCACGCTGAGATGATCAAGGCCTTCTACGCTTGGTTACAGGGAGATCAGACGGCGCCTGTCGTGTCGGTAGCTGAGGCGATGGTTTCCTTGCGGCTCATCGAGGCGATCAAGAAAAGCCAGGGTCAGCCTGTTCCCTATAAGGCCGACTAAGTCGTGCTCGGATGATGGCAAGACGCAAGAGCGTTACGATGGTGGACATTGCACAGCGTTGCGGCGTCAGCGTTGTGACGGTCTCGAACGCTCTGTCGGGTAGGAGTGGCGTCAGCGAGGAAGTCCGCCAGCATATTCAGCAAGCGGCACTCGACCTAGGCTACAAGAAGAAAAGCCCTGCCGCCGTGCCTGCTAGCCGCCAACGCCATATAGGCATCATTGTGGCTCAGCGCTTTTTTGGGGTGCAAGATTCTTTTTACTTCGAGATCTACCAGCAGTTGCTTATGGAATTGCGGGCGCAAGAAGCGGAAGGTGTTCTGGAGATTGTTGACGAGTCGCGCGAGCAAGATGGCCTGATGCCCCAGCTTCTCGGCAATCCTACTGTGGCTGGCATTTTGGTCTTGGGGCAACTGCAGGCCGATTACTTAAAGTTGTTAGCCGCGACAGGCAAACCCTTACTTTTCTTTGACTTCCACATCCCCAATTTGATGGTGGACAGCGTGGAACAGGACAATATCGGAGGTGGCCATGCGGCTACATCCTACTTGCTCCAGCAGGGACATCGGCATATCGCTTTTGTGGGTTCGGTGTTGGCGACGACGAGCGTCATGGAGCGCTACCTCGGCTACCAGGCCGCTTTTTTGGAAAAGGGGTTGCAGGCCTTACCCTGGTTGCCAGACCGTGATAGTCAGGGCAGGGCTTTGACCTTACAACTGCCTGAGCCCTTGCCGACAGCCTTCTTTTGCAATTCGGACAACGCGGCTTTTCAGGTTGTGCAAGCCTTGCACGAAAGGGGACTCAAAATACCGGACGATGCCTCTCTTATTTCTTTTGACGACTCACGCTGGCGGCAGCGCTGTCTGCCGCATTTGAGTTCGATGGCGATCGATATTCGGGCCTTTTGCCAACTGGCTGTCAGACGCCTCTTGGAACGCCTGATGTGGCAAGGTGGCTTTGATCTGCCCCACACGATACCCTTGCCTTGCTGTCAATTGCGTTTGCCTGTGCAATGTATCTTGCGCCAAAGCATCCGCCAGATTTAAGGGAGGAAGAAGCGATGAATTCGAAGCGATATCGGGCGAGTCAGGCTTCAGTTGAGGGCGAAAAGCGCTCTGACGTTCCCGGTGAGAGGGGCACAAGCATTCAAGCAGCCGACGAAAAGGGGGCTGCTTGGGTGAAGACAGAGCGGCAGGCCTCCCGAGAAGCACGCGTGCCAAAGGGGGCGCGCTTGCAGGCGGTCAAACTCAAGGAAATAGCGGCAGAAGCAGGGGTTAGCGTCATGACGGTGTCCAATGTCCTGCGCGGTCGCGAAGGGCGCTTTTCGGAAGCGACGCGGGCGAAGGTCCAGGCTGTGGCTGACCGACTGGACTATACGGCCGACCTTTACGCGCGTAGTTTACAGAGCGCGAGCACCCAGATGATCGCCCTTTTGGCTCCCGATATTTACAAGCAGCCAGGCGAAATTGGTCGCAGCGTTTTTGATGACGTCTATGTGGGCTACCTGGTGGGTCGTTTTGAGCAGCGCCTGAGAGCAGAGGGCTTTTATGTGCTCCTGCAGAGCTTTCAGACGGCGGAGGAGGTCTTTGCCCTACAGCGCGGTTGGCGCTTGGCTGGCACGGTGCAATTGATACCCTCACTAGATGACGAGCTGAATCTTCGCCTCATCCGCGAAAGCAGCTGCCCCCACATTTTGCTGGACCGTTTTTATCCTGACTGCGGAGCTTATGCCGTGACGACGGAGGATGAGCAAGGTGGCTATATGGCCACTAAAGCTTGCCTAGAGGCTGGCCATCGGCGGATTGCTTGCGTGATGACAGATCAGCAGAGTCACCTTTCGAGTGTGCTCTCAGCCCGCCAAGATGGCTATCTCCGCGCTTTGGCGGAGGCAGGGTTAGAAACTGAAGCCAAAACCCTCTACTATGGCAGCTTGCTCGCCTGGCTCAAAAGCCTACCTGCAGAGCAGCGGCCGACAGCTTTGGTCTGTACTTCGGACTATGTGGCCCGTGGTCTCATTTCCCATCTTTTGGCCGTGGGCTTTCATGTGCCAGAGGACATCAGTGTGACGGGTTATGACAACCTGGAGATTCTGTGCGATCTCTATCCACCCTTGGCCAGTGTCGACCAACAAATCGAGCAAAAAGTGCAGAGCGCCGTGCGGCTTTTATTAGAGCGACAAGTTGGGGATCAACCCAAACAACAGGCTGGGCGAGAAGCGCGCTGCGGCGTTTGTTTTGTGCCGCGGATGAGCTTAGGCAAGCCTAGAGATCCTTCTTGATAAAAGTTATCGAAATAAATCCTAAAATGCCTTTCAAAATGTCAATAACAAGAGGGATAAAAGCAGTGGGCATAGGACGAATAGCACAAAAATAATAAGAATGTAAATTATATGTAAAATAAAATTAGAATTAAGCCTGTTATTTTTGAAATTTTGCAGGAGAGTCCCACATATCTTCTTAAAATGTAAGTATTTTCCTCGAAAATAGATTTGATATACGGCGCAATCTGCGTTTTTGCGCCAAATTTTCTATTAAGAGGGTAGACGATGAATAAGAAAACGAGTGTGCTGGCATGGCTGCTGTCCCTGACTATGCTCGCAACCAGTTTCTCTAGTCTGAGTGTGACAAGCCTGAAGGCGGCCTCTGTGGAAGGTGGGGAGCAAAATCCGCCAACGGCAGAAGTGACCGCTGGTGCTGAAGAAGAGCCTTCAGCTGTGCCAAGTCCGAGCGAAGATGTCGGGTTGGGATCTGAGCCAGGCACAAAAGCTTCGTCAGAAGAAGCTAGCAACTCAGACGAGCCGTCTTGGACAGATGAAGGCCTAGCTGAAAAGGCCGTCTCAAGTACGTTGACGCCAGAAACAGGCGAAACGGCTCCTGATAGCCCATCAGCACCTGATGGGCAGGCGGCATCTGAGCCCGAGCAGGGAGCGCCCCTGGTGGGGGCTGGCGCTCGAGCTGAGCAAGGCAGTCTCCGCTTCGCTGAAGGCGATGTGATGGTGCAAGGGCAGTTGCAACACGGCTATGTGGTCGAAGGTTGGGTGGCAGGACAAGAAAGTCAGACGCTGACGATCCCAGCCGCTTACTTGGATCTACCTGTTTTGGCTGTGGCTGATCGGGCTTTCGTGGGCAGTGAGCTGACAGCCCTCACGCTCCCTGAAAGTCTGGTGGAGATTGGCGAGCAAGCCTTTGCTGCCAACAAAATAGCTAGCCTTGATTTGCCTCAAAGATTAGAGCGCGTGGGCCAAGAGGCCTTCCGCGACAATGCTTTGACCAGCTTGCAACTTGCCAAGGTGAAAGACATTGGCAGCCGAGCCTTTGCTAATAACCAGCTGCAGACAGTTGACCTGCAGGGCGTTGTGACCGTTGGCGAAGAGGCCTTTCGTGGTAACCAGCTGAGCGAAGTGGCGATCCCCGACAGCCTCGAGGCTCTGGGCCCTCATGCCTTTACTTACAATGGCCGCTATGTGTTATTGACTGGCGAAAATCCGCTGGTGAAGAGCGAAAAGCAAGCGGGCGCTTTTGGTCAAGTCGCGCATCCTGTCGATTTGATCGTGCACTTTGTCGATGCTGAGACAGGGGCTGCGATTTTGAATGACAGGCTGGAGGGTAGCGATTTCTGGACAGAGAATGGTGTTGCCGAATTGGGCGAGACCCAGACCTATACCGCCCCAGCCATCGATGGCTATGACCCAGTTGAAGCCAATGTGACCTACACCCCTGATCGCGAGCGCTACGAGCTGACCATCCGCTATAACAAGCGTGAGAGCGCCTTGCTCTTAGAGGCGGTGGGCGAAGCCAAAATTCAGTTGGGGGCGGAGGTGAGCCGCGACCTGCTCTTGTCCTTCGTTAGAGCCAGCAACGGCCAGGGCAAGGATCTGAAGAGCCAAGTGCGCATGACGCCTGAGACGATCGACAGCAACGAGGCTGGCGTGCACGAGATCCTCTATAGCCTCGAAGATGCGAATGGGAACCTCCGCACGCTCAAGCGCAGTGTTTGGGTGACGGCAGATCCCGACTGGCTGAACTTCCCCCTCGGTGAGGGTTGGGTTCTGGGCGACTTTGTCTATGGCAAGGAGTCGTACAACAAGACTGAGGTCTTAGGTTTTACGGATCAGGGCAAGGCGAAGCTGAGCCGCAACAAGGACCTCATCCTGCCGCACATCAACCCCTACGATCCTTCGGTTGAGATTACAAGGATTGGGTGGGGTATGAAGTGGGGTATAAATCAGAAGAATGGCTTCTCGGGCATCGAGGCCAAGGACATCCGCGACTACAACAGCAATATCCAGTACATCAATGGTACGTTTACGGTCAAGGAGGCGGATAGCCTGACCCTTGATGGGCTTGTGAGCAATTACTCAGGCTATGCCTTAGTAAATTCTCACATCGGACATGTCAAATTGAACAGCCTCAAGTCGGCTGGCAACGAGGCTTTCCGTGGTCTTCGCGCGCGCATTATTGAGCTGAATGGCCTGGAGAGGCTGTCAAATCGCGCAATCGGAGGTCTTCAAGCTACAGAACGCCTAGAGCTGCGCAGCGTCAAATCTATTAAAAAAATATATTTGAATTCCACCGATACCCAAGGCGAAATCTTCCTGGATTCGCTCGAGGAGGTGGAAGAATTCTATCTGGCCCCCAAGGTCAAGCGTATCCATGCCCCCAAGCTTAAGCGGATAGGCAACTCTGCTTTTTTTGATACCACTATCCTGACAGTTGAAGACGAGGACTTTATCAGCGTTGAGACTGTAGAGGGAGACCCCTTTCGATGGTCTCCTAATGACTATTTCTATTGGCCTCATCTGAAGAGCATCAGCCAGAATGCCTTCACTGAGCGCGGATTTATTTTTAGGAGAGCATCCCGCCCCGTATCGCTAGATGACTATGCGAAGCGCGCCGTGATCATCACCGATAAGTCGAGAATTTTCCCTCCTACCGCGAACTATGTTGTGGATCCTGAGGATGGCGAGATCGATGCCAATGCGCCTTTTGGGGAAGATGACTTCCTCTATGAGGATGAGAGCAAGCGCAAGCTTATCGGTCTTAGCAAGCAGGGTTGGCGCAAGATCGACGAGCGCGATTACACGACCCGACTCAAGATCCAGCTGCCCGACAGTGTTGAAGAGATAGGTGACAAGGCCTTTTATGACCTTTGGCAGAGTGGCTTGCCTAATTCATTTGATGAACTCTATGTTGAGGGTCAGAATGTCCGCCAACTAGGCCAATATGCCTTTTCAAGTAGCCATTTGCGTGGTTATGACTTCCCCAATCTTAAGGTGTTAAAGAGATACTCCCTGCCCTCCACGATGCCAGAAGGTAATGCCCCAGGTTTTGACCTGCGAGGCGTAGAAATTATCGAATATGATGCCTTCGGTAGCTATTCGAACTACGATCCAGCTAAGAGATCAGATCAGCAAATGTTGGCTATTCATGGTGAGACTTTTACCTTTGACAGCCTCCGCGAGGCCAGAGTGAGCGCTATGGGTTCATCTCTCTCGGTATATAGGCTCTACTTGCCAGCCATTGAACGCATTGATGCGCGGGCTTTCGGTCTCCAGAGAATGGCTGAAGTGTATGTTGGTGAAAATCTAGAAAGTCTTGATTCTCGAGCTTTTACAGGTGGTGGCTCTGGCTACAACCCAGGATACAACGGCGCCATCACCAACCCATACGGGACAACACTCGTCTTTACCCCCGATCGCCAGAACCCCCATAACCTGCAAGACGGCTACGGCCACGTCGTCAACCCGACCGAAGTCACCATCCACTACGTCGATGAGAAGGGGCAGACTCTCTTGCCAGATCGCAAGCAATACCGCCTGCCCGATAACGTCCTAAAAAAGCAGGGCAAGCCGAAGGAAATCATCGCGCCCAGCATCTTTGGCTATACGCCAAAGCAAGTGAAGTACGACATCCCCGACGACCGCCAAGTCCACGACTTGACCATCGTCTACACCAAGGCCGAGCAAGGGGTGGAAGGCGCTCTGGTCAATCAGTGGAACGAAGAAGACCGCAACGCCCAGAACAAGCCGAAAGAGCTTTACGAAATCGGCGAGCAGATGCGTACCTGGCACTACATCGATCTGACGGGTTACGGTTCGAGCATCGAGGGCGCCGTCCTCAAAATCTACTATGACCCCAAGTATGTCGTGGCCTCGGATATTACGGTGCCGCGCTCCGATGCGATCGCCAAATATGAGGCAAAGGACGGCGTTTTGAGTATTTACTTGCAGTCCAATAAAAACGGCGGTGACATCGTGGGCGGCCAGCAGCTGGAGATCCCCATCTATTGGCGCTTCAAAAAACTGCAAACGCCCGACCTCTACAAAATGCAGCTCAACATGGATTTGCGCGATGAGCATGACAAGATTTATGCCACTTCGCAGCCGATCTACTTGCAAGGCTGGTACAAGAAACCCTCGATGAGCAAGAACAGTCCGCTCAACTTGCCAGGCTACGACTACCGCGATTTGACCTCTGCCGACCATGCGCCCCGCCGTTTGGGCGAACTGGGCATCGTCAATAGGCCAGATGGCAGCTATGACTACGCCGTCATCAAAGATGAGCCCGTGAGCTTCTATTTCGCTATCCACGACCTGGCACGCTATGTCGACAAGAGCGTTATTAAGGACGTTTTGCCGACCTATACGGCCTTGAACGACATAGGCGAAGAAGAAACGAGAGTCGCTGTCTTTAACCCAGAAGAAAACCCGGATTGGCATCTGTCTGAGGACAAAAAGTCCGTCTGGACTGAGGTTCAGCACCCAGCGACGAGAATGCCGTCAGCCTACTACCCAGAGCTCAAGTTGCGCTTCCCCAGGGCTTTGTCGGGTGACAATATCGAGAACCACGCCGAAATCGAGCTCTTCCCTTATGAGCAAGGGGAACTCGAGAACACGATGCGCGTGTCCGACGACATCACGATTTACCAAGTGCTCTACAAGGACAAAAAGCCCCCGAAGGGCGAGGTTTACTTTGACAAGAGCACGGAGCGTCTGCCCCGCTTTGATGGCAAAAATACCTACTTCTTCGATACGGATGAGGACCGCAAAAAAGACCTTCCCTTCCGCATTGAGGTCACGGCCGAAAACCGTACCATCACGATGCGCGATGTCGTGGTGACGGACTACGACTTGGACAAAAAGCATAGCCGCCTCAAGTACACAGGCGTTTCAGTCCAAGAAGGCTCGACGGATGAGACGGTGAGTGTCGTCGCCTACCACAAAAAAGGCGAGTTGATGAACCCAGCCGAGGATCAGATCCTCGAGACGCAGCGCATGCAGGCGCGGAAATGGCAGAGGATCCGCTTTTCTTCGGCTGTTCAGGATCAGATCGACTACATCCAGATCATCTTCAGGCCAGATTACGCGCTAGAGGGGCGGCTCCTCTTCGATGTGCACACGGCCTTGCGCGAGCCAGGCCAGAGTCAATACAGCTCGGAGCGCGAGAATTTCTATGACAATGAGGCGCTCTTGACGGCCAATCTTTTTGGCAAGGAAACAGGCCTGCCAGCCAGCGACCGCAGCAAGCCGCTGTTGACGGCAGATGGCGAAGTCGTGACGCAAGACACGCCAGATTGGGCACATCTGCCAGGTAACTTTATCTGGTGGGACAAAGACATCATCCATGTCCGCGGCTTCCGCATGGAGATGGGTATCGAGAAAAAGCAGTCCTACCCCTCCGATCGCTCGGTCATGCCAGGCGATACCGGTCGCTATGACCTCAAACTGACGCCCTACCTTGAAGGCAGTCGTGATGCCAGACTCGGCCGCGACGGCGTCAAGGAGGACTTGGCCAACTTTGAGATGATCGACATTTTGCCGCGCGGTATTTTGGTCAATGCCGTACACCCGACGTCGGACTTTATCCGCTCGGGCGGTACCTATGAGTTGGTCGAAAATTACCAAGGCAAGGGTCAAGAAGCCGTTATTTTCAAAGCGGATGTCTTGGCTTCGGGCGTCTTTGATATCGCCAGCATTGAGACCTCGGTCGAACCCAATGTGTCCGAAGGCCATGTGACCAACCATGTTTATGGCACCTGGGAATATGACGGCATCACCAAAGTCGGCCAAAAAATAGCGCCGCCAGGCGTCGATGACGGCCGCGAATGGTTGCATGACCAGGCCAGCATCAGCGTGATCAAGGTGTGCGAACTCACCGCTCGCAAGTACATCCGCCGTGAGGGTGGGCCTTGGAGCATGACGGGGGTCAAGACGCCCGCTGGCTCGGCCTTTGACTATCGCTTGAGCCTTTTCAATGGCTCGAGTTCAGAGCGGAGCGCGATCGACCTGGTCGACGTCTTCCCCTATTTGGGCGACGAATCCATTCAGGAACTGCGCCCTGGCAGCGGCCAAAGACCAGCCAAAAAATCTCAGTTCAGCAATACGCTGGATTTGACGCGCGAGATCCAAATTTTGCGAGATGACGAAGATGTGAAGGCCTCCTTTGATATTCGCTACGAAAACGGCACAGGCAAAATCAAGGAGGAGATCAGGGGTTCGGCAGATGAGGCGATCGAAAAGCTGAATTGGGAAACGACGCCACAAGCGACGAGCCGCGCCATCCGCATCACGGCCAAGCCAGGCTTCGAACTCAAAAAGAACCAGCAGTTGGACGTGATCATCCCGATGAAGGCGCCAGAAGACGGCAACCGCCTCATGGGACTCAAGGCCTACAACACCTACGTGCGCAAAGACGCCCAGACCGTGCGCTTTTTGGAGCCCAATCGAGTCTATAACGAGATCCCCTATCCCAAGGGCATTCTGGAATTTACGAAGAAAGGCTACGACGAAGAGACTAAGACCAGCAGCAATCTTGCGGGGGTGGAATTCCAGCTCTACAAGTACTATTACTACAACTACCGTTGGCAAGAAGAATACATTCAGACCGCGGTATCCGATGAAAATGGCCTTGTGCGCTTCAGTGCCTTTGACCTGAACCCTAGGGGGCAGTACCGCATCAAGGAGACGAAAGCACCCAAGGGCTATATCGGTGTTGGGCCGCAAGACTTTTATGGCAGCTCCTTCAAGCCCATTCCAGGCCAGCTAGAAGATGGCGTGCAAGTCTATAAATATGTGGCCGAGGACTTCCGTTTTGAGAATCGCAAGCCCGAGAAGCCGATTGTAGGCAGCCTCCGTGTGGAGAAGCTCATCAACACGCCAGACGGGCGAGTGCCTGGTGCTGTCTTGCAATTCCACCTGCAGGGCAAGAACAAGCAGGGCGAGGTGGTCTATGAGCGCGACTTCTTCACGAACCAAGAGGGCCGTTTTGAAGTCGACAACTTGCCTGCCGCTTCTTATGTCCTGAAAGAGGTGGCGCCAGCTGGGCAGGGTCACTTTATCCCGGTCAGCCAGCATTTTGAAATCAAAAAGGCGCCAGGCAGATCAGAAGTAGGCTATACCAAGCACTATTTCACAGCTAACAACGGCAGCGCGCTCATCAACTATAACTACAGCCTTCTCATTACCAAACTGGGTGTCAAAGACGCCTCGTTACTGGATGACATTTCGGAGCTCAACAACATCGGCCAGAAAGGTTTGGGCGGCTATAAGTTTGTTCTGAAAGGTGACGATGGTTCGACGATCAAGACCGCTGCGACAGATACCTACGGCAGCCAGAAAGGCTCGGTGGAAGTCACGGTCAAGCCAGGGGTCACTTATGAAATTCAGGAGATTGAGACGCCCTACAAGAACAACTACATTCACAACACAAAGAGCTACCGCTTCAAAGTTGGCAATGATGGCGCCCTCTACACACCAGAAGGCAAGCGCTTTGTGCAGCCTTTCAACCTGAACTTCCCCAACTTGGAGAAGCCGCTCAAAGCGCGCGTCAAGGTTGTGAAGGAAAGCAACGGTGGCCTACCCCTCCCTGGGGCGAAGTTTGGCTTGTTCCAGGCACAGGCAGAGGGTGAGCCCTTGCTCATTGCCGAAGGCACGAGCCAAATAGAGGGCAAAGAGGCTGTGGTCTATTTCAACGATCTCAAAGCTGGTGTGTATCAGCTGCGCGAATTGGAAGCCCCCCTCGGCTACGTCCGCGATGAGCGAAGCGTGACGGTGACGATTCCAGAGCGCTTGCCAGAATACTTAAGCAAAGATAAGAACGGCTTGACCTACGAGGACGGGCCAGAGGAAGTGTTGGCGACCTTTGAGCATGTCTTTGTGAACAAGTCGATTCAGGCTGAGATCATCAAGGGCTCAACCCTGCAGGAGAACCTTAGCGAACAGCGCGCCAACTGGCTTTTGGCAGAGCACCCAGAGTGGCGCAAACGCCAAGTTGCGCCAGGTTTGTGGTCTGTCTATCAGCCGCTAGCAGGCGTGAAGTTTGTGCTGGACGAAATCAAGGACGGCGAACGGCGGCGTGTGTCCGAACTGGAGAGTGACGCGGATGGCCAGATTCATGTGCCGATCAGTCGGGCGAATATGGAGAGCGTCTATGAGTTGACCGAAGTCCAAGCTGCTCCAGGCTATCGCCTTGATCCGACGCCGCTCAGCGTCTGCCTGGCGGATGAAATCCGCTTGACCAGCTGGGATGGCACCCTTCGCCGCTACAAGGACAACCGTCCGAACAAGGGCCGCATCCTGTTGTCGAAGTACGAGTTGGATACACGCCAGACCCTGGCAGGCGCCAGCTTTGGGCTTTATGCCGAGACGGCAGAAGGAACAGGACCAGCTGCCTGGCCCCTAAAAGTCGTCAAGAGCGATGCGAATGGCTTTGTCGAATTTGCCAACTTGGACTTTGGGCGTTACTACGTACGGGAATTGGAGGCGCCAGTAGGCTATCAGCGACTTGAAAAGACCTGGGTCTTTGACTTGTCAGAAGAGGCCTCCCAGGATGTGCAGCATGCGGTGGCGTTCAACGGCAAGCCCCTGTCTTTGCCTGTTGAGAAAGTCTGGGTCGGTGGCGGAGAAGAACCCGAAGCCATCAGCTTCAAGCTGTTCACGGACGAAGCGTTGACCAAGCCAGCCGTTGATATAGACGGCCAGCTTGTACCGCCTTTGGTGCTCAGAGCTGAAGACAATTGGCGCGATCCCAAGGCCGCCCTCGAAAAGGACCCTGTGACAGGCGCTGAGCGCCATGGCGCAGCCCGCTTTGAGAACTTGCCACGCTACGATCAGCAGGGTCAGCTGATCCACTACTACATCCAGGAAGAAGCGATCCTAGACGAAGACGGACAGCCTCGTTTTGAGCCGACGATTACGGGCGATGACAAGGGCTATCTAGTGGTGAATACCAATATTGAGAAGCGCAGCATCTTGGTTCGCAAGCGCTGGGTTGGCCAGGCAGCCGACGGTGTAGAGGTGCAGCTCTTGGCCAACGGAAAGCCTGTTGGCGACACGGTGACCTTGAGCCCTGAGAGCCAGCCTAAGCCCTGGACGCATATCTTCGAGAACCTGCCACGCTATAGCCCTGACGGCCAGGCTATTTCCTATCAAGTGGTCGAAAGAGCTGTGCTACAGGGCGAAAAGCGCATTGAGGTCGAGGATGGCGGCGTCAGCGCTGACGGACGCTATCGAGGCGAAGTCCAGGAAGTCAGCCAGGGCAGCTTCGAATTGACGAACAAGGAATATACGCGCATCCCTGTCAGCAAGGTCTGGCAAGGCAAGGCAGGCGAAAAGGCGGCCTTCGAGCTCTATCGCCGTTTGGAGGGCGAGGCAGAAGAGCTGAAGCAAAAAGTCGCAGAGCTTGTGTTGACCGCCGAGCAAAATTGGCAGGGGGCTTTTGAGGACTTGCCCACAGTCGACGAAGAAACGGGCCTTGCCTATGTCTATGAAGTGCAGGAAATTGCCCAAGAAGGCTATGCTAGCCGCATTTCAGGAAACAGCGCCGATGGCTATGTCGTGACCAATGTCGAGTTGCTCAATATCCCAGTCGAGAAGCGCTGGCTGGGCACGGTGCAGTCGATGGCGACCATTGAGCTTTTGGCCAATGGGGAGCCGACAGGGCAGCTGCTGGAACTGAATGCAGCCAATCAGTGGCGCGGCGTTTTTGAGGGTCTGCCAGCCTTCGACGAAGCGGGGCAAGCTGTGACCTACACTGTGCGTGAACAGGCGCCGCAGACAGCCTATACGCTGCTTGAAGCGAAGGAAGAGCCAGCCTCTGAGGCAGAAACACAGGCTGAAGGTGTGGCCATGACGGCTAAGCCCCAAGTCGAGCTTGAGCAGCAGGACAAAGCCCAGGCTGAGAAGCAGGACAAAGCCCGGGCTGAGAAGCAGGGCGGAAAGCAAGACGAACAGCAAGGCGAGAAGGGCAGCCAGTTGCCGCAGTATGCTGTGACGATCGAAGGTGATCAGGACAATGGCTTTGTGGTGACCAATACGGAATTTCTCTCCATCCCAGTTGAAAAACAATGGGTGGGGAAGGCTCTCGAAAGTGTCAAGATTCGCTTGCTGGCCAACGGTCAAGCGACTGAGCAGATTTTGGAGCTGACGGCTGACACGAAGTGGCAAGGTGTCTTCGCTTCTCTGCCAGCTTTTGATGAGCAGGGCAAGCCCATCGTCTACAGTGTCGAAGAACTCGACCTCGATCCGCGCTACAAAGTCAGCATTACAGGCCAGGCGCATGGCGGCTTTGTGGTGACGAATAGCGAGATACCGACGACGCCACCGCCAACGAACATTCCGCGCACGGGGCAATCATGGCCCGGGATGCCCAAAGCCCTAGCCCTGCTTTGGGCTGGCGCAGCCTGTTGCCTCTTTCGCTTATCTCGCCGAGAAGAGCCAGAAGAAGGGGAGAAGGTCGGCTAAGGATAAGCACGCACAGCTGACAAATTCCATGATGGAGGAGGCCGCCCAGAGCGGCCTTTTCCGAGTCTGGCCAAAGGGGGCAATATAGGCATTGCCCCAGTCTTTGAGAGGGCATTTTCTCTGGAATTTCAACATCCGTACGCTAGGTTAAAGCGAAGTTAGCTAAAAGAGCGTATGATGAGCCAAAGCTAAAAAGCTATCGGAGCCTAGGTTCTAGTGCCCCGAGCGAACAGCGCAAAGCGAACAGAGCAAAAGGAGAATCTTAGATGAGGACAGTTGCCGAACGACTCGCAAGCCTTGCCGATCTCAGAGAGGCGATGCGAGCTGAGGGGATAGACGCTTATATTATTACGATGTTCGATGATCACAACAGTGAATATGTCGCTGACTACTGGCGTCGCATCGATTGGCTGTCAGGCTTTTCGGGTTCGGCTGGAACTCTGGCGATCACCCTGGATGAAGCCGCACTCTGGGCCGATGGCCGCTATGTCATTCAGGCCGAAGAACAGCTGGCTGGCACAGGCATTGTGCGCATCCAAGACCGCCTGAGCAGCACGCCCAAGTTGTCTGACTGGCTGTTAGAGCGTGTGGGCAAGGAAGCCAGTGTAGCGACGGATGGCCGAACCCTTTCGATGGGACTTGCGGCTACCTTGCGCCAAAGCTATCCGAACTTGCGCACGGATGCTGACCTCATCACGCCGCTTTGGCAGGAGCGTCCTAACCTGGCTCAAGAGCCCTTGCGCGAACTGCCCCTAGAGATTACAGGCGAGAGCCGCCAAGACCGCCTGCAACGTTTCCGCGAGGAGCTAAGCCGACAGGCGGAAGGCTGTGAGCACACCTTTATCGCCTCCCTTGATGACATTGCCTACTTGCTCAATTTGCGTGGAGCCGATGTCCCGAACAACCCTGTCTTCTATGCCTTTTTAGCTGTGGAGCCAGAGGGAGCCTGCCTATTTGTTGACCTGGAGAAGGTCACGCCTGAACTCGAAGCTGCTCTAGCCAAAGATGGCGTTCGCCTCCAACCCTATGAGGCGGCGACAAGCTACCTCCAAGGCCTCCAGGCTGAGCATTGCCCCAGTCTTTGCCTAGATCCCAATTACACGAACATTCAGCTGGCGGATGCCTTGCACCCATCCATCCAACAAATTCAGCGCCGCTCGCCCAGCGTCCAGATGCGCGCCATCAAAAACGAGACCGAACTGGCCAACTTGCGGCAGACGCAGCTGGCCGAAGGCGTTGCCTTAACGAAGCTCGCCTATTGGATCAAGCATTGGCCTAAAGGCGAGAGCCCGACAGAGTGGGAAGTCAGCGAAAAAATAGCCCAACTTCGCCGCGAGCAGGGGGCTTTTGATGAGAGTTTTGGCACGATTGCGGCCTTTGATGCCAATGCCGCTCAGATGCACTACGGCCCTAGCCCCGAAAAGTGCAGCCGCTTGAGTGGCGATGGTATTTTGCTGGTCGATACAGGCGGACATTACCCTGGCGGCACCACTGACACGACCCGTACATTCAGCATCGGGGCGGTGAATCCAGACTTTGCGCGCGACTATACCCTGACCCTCAAATCGCATATCGACCTGGCTTCGGCCGTCTTTATGAAGGGAACGACGGGGCAGAACTTGGATATTTTGGCTCGTCTGCCCATGTGGCGCTGTGGTTTGGACTACAAGTGTGGCACGGGTCATGGCGTGGGATACCTCCTATCCGTTCACGAAGGCCCCCAAAATATCTCGATGGGTGGCTCACATGTGCCGCTTGAAATTGGCATGATCGTGACGGATGAACCTGGTGTTTATCGCGAGGACCAGTGGGGGATTCGCATCGAAAATGACCTCCTCGTTCAGAAGAAAGAGGAGACAGACTGTGGCCTTTTCTATCATTTCGAAGTGATGACCTTCTGCCCGATCGATGTCGACCCGATTCAAGTCGAACTTTTGAGCCCCGAAGAAAAGGCTTGGCTCAACGCCTATCACGCGGCCGTATATGAGCGCCTGGCATCTCGCCTTGAACCCGAAGAGGCGGCTTGGTTGGCCGAAGTAACGGCTGCCATTTAAGCTAAGCCCCTGCCAGCTGGCCCTGCTTGGTGAGACTCGCCCTGCAAGCTAGCGGCAAGCGACGCCTAAGCCATACAAACGCTGGACGCTGAGCGAAGTGGGCTCAGCGTTCAGCGTTTCTTCTGCACAAAAACACGCCTGCTTATGCCCATAGCCTCTCCAAAACGGCTTTGACCAGCTCTAGCAGGACGTGTTTTTTTGCTTTTGGGCATCTTTTCCTCATTCGGCTTACACTTTTTGGCAACTCTGCTGAAACGATCTCTTAAGCTACAAGCACAGAACAAGAAGCTCAGTTTCTTGGGGATAGGAGGTTTGTATGAGGCAAAAGTATCGAAATGCAAAAGCTTGCTTAGGTCTGGCCTTGGCAGCCTTGATGGCGCTGACGGCTTGCTCAGGTCCAGCCAGCAAGAGCCCTCAGACAGGGGGAGGAACACCTTCGGATCCAGCTCGTGTTGACGGACAGCAGCCCTCAAGTCAGCCCCCAGGCGCAGCTGATGGCGAAATGACAGAAGTCGGTACGCCGCGGCGCGAAACGCTCATTGTGGAGCCAAGTACAGGCACAGATTCGCCTGGGCAGTTCAATCCCTATATGACAGGGACGGCAGTCAACTTTGGCATGCATCAGCTGCTCTATGCCCATCTTTGGGAGATTGACACGACCAAAGGCGAACAGTTTGGCGAAGTCGCAGAAGGCATGCCCGAAGCGAACGCTGACTTTACAGAGCACATCGTCAAAATCCGCAAAGGCATCAAGTGGTCGGACGGCGAAGACCTCAACGCAGACGACGTTGTTTTTACAGTCAATCTGATCATGACAGATGACGATATTTCCTCCAAGGCCTACTACAACACGATTTTTGATCGGGTCGAAAAGGTCGATGACTATACCGTCAAGTTTGTGACCAAAGAATCCTTCCCCCGCTTAGCGCAAAAATTTGGCGTGACGACTTGGGGCAATGACCTGCGCATTGTGCCAGAACACATTTATAGCAAGGAGGAGCGCGTCACCGCCTTCAAAGACGAAAAGCCTGTTGTGGCAGGCCCATATACCGTCAAGGCCTACGACCCTCTCGGCAAGTGGATTCTCTATGAACGGCGGCCAGACTGGCAGCAATCGACCGTCGGCGTGATCACGGGCAAAGAGCCCAAGGCCAAGTACGTTTGGTTCCGCTTCTTCAATGACGATACGACCAGACAGATGGCCATGATCAACAACGAGATGGATGTTTTGCGCGAAGTGACGCCCGAGATGTTCCAAGGCATAAAAGAAGCCAACTCGGCCGTATCCGCGTGGTACAAGGAATTCCCCTATGCTACGAGCGATGACCCAGGTGCCAAGGGGCTTTGCTTTATGTGCGACAAAGCGCCCTTTAGCAATCCTGACTTCCGCTGGGGTATCGCTTTGGCGATGAACCTAGACGAGATGACGATGAACATCTTTGATGGGGCGGGTCGTGCTTCTGTTCTGCCTGTTTTGACGGCCACGAAGGCGATGCAAGAAATGTACTACAAACCGCTGTTACCATGGCTCGAATCCCTAGAATTAGACCTGGGCGATGGCAGCAAAATCAAGCCTTGGGATCCTCACTTTGCTGAGCGCATGGGTGAGAAACTGCGCGCACAGTATCCCGATTTGCCTACAGAACCCGAGCGTTTGGTCGACATGTTCGGCGTCGGCTGCTGGAAATATGACCCTGAAGCCGCGGAGAAACTCTTGCTCAAAGCGGGTCTCGAAAAGAAGGCTGATGGCTGGTACTTTGAGGGCAAGCCTTTTGTGATTCATATGACCTATCTGGCCGATACAGAAGTCCAGATCGCTCGCAGCGTCAAAGCCGCCTATGACCAATTGAGCAAGTTTGGCTTGCACTGTGAGATTGCTTCGGACAGCACGGCCAGCTGGGATATCAACTATGTGACAGGCAACTTTGAGCTGTCGGGCTATCACCCAGTCGGTGGCAGCACGCGCGATATTTACACGGTGATCGCGGCTTGGGATGAGGACTTGATGGCCCCTGTCGGCGAAAAAGGCGCAGGTCAGGGGGCTAGATGGCGCAACGCCGAAGCGACGGCCATCATCCACAAGTTGGCAGGCATCGACCCAGCTTCAGACGAAGCCTATCAATTAGGGCAAGACTTCATGAAGCTGGCCATTCGGAATCTGCCCTTTATCGGTTTCTTGTCTGGGGTGAAATTTGTGCCAGTCAATGAGACCTACTGGACGCATTTCCCCTCAGCTGAGGATCCCTACAATGGGCCTTGGTGGTGGTGGAGCTGCTTCAAGTACATCCTGCCAGAGATTCAGCCACAGAGCTAAGCTGCGGCTGAGGCGAAAAGCAGACGGCCTGTTCGCATGCGAGCGTACATAGGTCATGTGTAAAGGGAGGGCGAGCGAGCAGAAGAGGCTTGGCTTGCCCTCTTTTGTACAAAAGGCGAGCTGGCCTGCAGAGCAGAAGCGCCACAACCTCTTTCTCGCCGCGCACGAAGCCTTGCGGACTTTGTGCTGCTGTGCCAGAGTTCATAAATTATCTAAATGATTGAACGTTAAACCTTCTGACAGACTAAAATTTTTCCGTGCACTTTAGACAAGTTTCGCGAGGCTAATAAGGCCGATAATGTTAATTTTTCATTTTTGACTAGTTGAAATATACAAAACGCCTTGATAACCTAAGAGCGTCTATAAGCGCTGGCCTGCCTCTTGAGCCAGACGCAAAAAGCGGTTTAACCGCGATAAGTACTTAAGTACTGAGGAGGAGAGATCATGCTAAAGAGAGCGAGATCGACAGCCTTGGCGGCCACCTTGACAGGATTGAGCCTGCTGTTGGCGAGCTGCGGAGGCGGAGGTGGCACGAGCCCATCGAAGACGCCTGAGAGCAATGGCGGCAGCGCCAGTGGAACGGGCCCAGCAGTATCGGCACCTGCAGGTGCTGGCGACATGACAGAAGTCGGTACACCACGTGGCGAAACCTTGATTGTTGAGTGCCAGTCCCCCACGGATGCGCCAGGTCAGTTCAACCCCTACATGCAGGGCACAACGATGGGCTTTGGCATCCACCAGCTCATGATGGGGCATCTCTGGGAGATCGATACCCAAAAGGGTGAGCAATTCGGTGAAATTGCGGACGGCCTGCCTGAGTCCAACGAGGACTTCACCGAGCACACGGTCAAAATCCGCCAGGGGATCAAGTGGTCGGACGGCGAAGATCTGAACGCGGACGACGTGGTCTTCACCTTCAATATGATCATGAGCGACCCCGACATTGCGCTGCGAGACTATTATCTCCAGGTCTTCGACAAGGTCGAAAAGGTCGATGACTACACCGTCAAAATTAAGATGAAAGAGCGCTTCCCCCGCTTGGCACTGCGTTTTGGTGTCACGATCTGGGGTAACGATTTGCGCATTGTGCCCGAGCACATTTATAGCAAGGTCGAAAAGGTCACCACGTTCAAAGACGAGAAGCCTGTTGTTTGTGGCCCTTACACCGTCAAGGACTACGACCCCCTCGGCAAGTGGATCCTCTATGAGCGCCGCGAAGACTGGAAGCAGTCGACCCTCGGTGTCGTGACGGGCAAAGAACCTCACGCCAAGTATGTTTGGTTCCGCGCACTGGGCGACGACACGACCCGCCAGATGGCCATGATCAACAACGAAGTTGACATCCTCTGCGAAGTGACGCCTGAAATTCTGGAAGCCATGACGGCTCAGAATGACAAGGTCTCAGCCTGGTACGACAAGTTCCCATACGCCACCAGTGACGATCCCTGCTCCAAGGGCTTGACCTTCATGTGCGACAAGGCCCCTTATAACAACAAAGACTTCCGTTGGGGTATCGCTTTGGCGCTGAACTTCGACGAAATCACCATGAACGTCTTTGATGGCGCAGGTCGCGCTTCGGTTCTGCCGATCATCACCGCAACTAGTGCCATTCAGAAACTGCACTATGAACCCCTGCTGCCTTGGCTGCGTGAGTTCACCCTCGACCTAGGCGATGGCACGAGCATCAAGCCTTGGGATGATGGCTATGCCAAACGCATCAGCGAGCAGCTGCGCAGCAAGTATCCAGACCTGCCAACCGACGAAAAAGACCTGATCGAAATGTTCGGTGTTGGCTGCTGGAAATACGACCCACAAGCTGCTGAGAAGCTCCTGACCAAAGCAGGCCTCGAAAAGAAAGCCGACGGCTGGTACTTTGAGGGCAAGCCCTTCGTCATCAACATGACCTATATTGCCGATACCGAAGCTCAGGCTGGCCGCAGCGTCAAAGCCGCTTACGATCAGCTCGTCAAGTTCGGTCTGAAGTGCAATATCAGCTCCGAAAGCTCAGCAACTTGGGATACCAACGGTGCTTTGGGTAACTATGAACTGTCAGGTTACTGGCCGACCGGCGGTATCACCCGCGACCTTTACAGCGTTATCTCGGGTTGGGACCAAGATCTCATGGCTCCTCTAGGCGAACGCGGCTCAGGTCAGGGCAGCCGTTGGCGCAGCCAGAAGGCGACGGACATCATCCACAAGCTCGCCCTGGTTGACCCAGAGTCCGACGAGTCCTTCGAACTCGGCCAAGAATTCATCAAGGTAGCTGTCGAAGAAATGCCTTTCATCGGCTTCCACTCTGGCGTGAAGTTCGTGCCGACCAACAGCACCTACTGGACCAACTACCCCAACGCCCAGAATCCTTACAACGGCCCCTGGTGGTGGTGGAGCTGCTTCAAGTACATCCTCGCAGAGATTTCGCCTGTCGGCGCCTAAGCTCTAACTGTACTTGACACGATCGGGAAACAGACAAACCCGGCCATTTGAGCCGGGTTTGTTGACTTAGAAAGGAGTCCATAGCCACCATGAAATTTGCGAAGTATCTAGGTGCCAGAGTCCTGGCTTGTATTCTGACCATCTGGATCGGCGTGACCTTTATTTTCTTCATCCCGCGCTTGTTCCCCTCAGACCCAGTGGAGAACATGATCGGCCAGATCCAATCTCGCTCTGGATCCATGGACCCAGTTCAGCTAGAGTCCTTGCGCCATAGCTTGCGCATCCAATTCGGCCTAGAGGGTTCGCTCTTAGAGCAATATGGCACCTATCTCTGGAAAGGCCTCTTGCACTTTGACTTCGGGCCCTCGCTGATGAGCTATCCGAACCCTGTAGGCGAGATCATCGGCCGCTATTTGCCCTATACGCTCTTCCTTTCCTTGGGCAGCACGATTATCGCTTGGATTGTCGGCAATACGATTGGCTTGTTGGCTGGCTTTAGGCAGAACAAGCGCTCCTCCAAGATCCTCGAAGGCATCGCCATTTGTATCTACCCCATCCCTTATTTCATCATCGCGTTGGTGCTACAAATTGTTTTTGCCTTCGTCCTCAAATGGTTCCCCTTGCAGGCCTCATTCCCAGCTGGCAGCACGTTTAATTGGCAGTACTTTGTCAGCCTGCTCCGCTCGTCCATATTGCCTGGCGTTTCGCTCTTGCTCGTCGGCACAGGCTGGTGGATTATTTCGATGAAGTCGCTCTCAGCCACGACAGCCCAAGAAGACTTTGTGGGCTTTGCGCGCCTTCGCGGCTTATCCGAAATGACCATTGGACGCCGCTATGTGCTCCGCAACTCCATTTTGACGCAGATTACAGCCCTAGGCATGAGCTTGGGCGGCGTCTTTGGCGGTTCAATCATGACGGAAATTATTTTTGGATACCCTGGTGTGGGAACCTTGATCCAAAAGGCAATCTTGCAGTCAGACTACAACATGATTCTGGGTTGTATCACGATTTCGATTGTCGCTATTTCGGTCGCAACCTTGATTGTGGATTTGATCTATCCGTTCATTGACCCACGGATTCGGTATAGCTGAGGAGGCGACCATGAAAAAGTTTGCTCAATTTTGGAAAAATGCCAACTTTCGCCTGCGTACTGGCCTCATCGTCACGGCGTTTTTCGTCCTGATCGGCTTTGTGCTCTTTTATGTGCCGCACGTCAGCCCCTTCACGTATAACACCTATCCGCCCAAGCAAGGCGCCAGTTGGGAACATTGGCTAGGCACCACGAGCATGGGACAAGACATTTTCTGGTTGATGGTGGAGGGCATCCATAACTCCTTGGCCATCGGTTTGATTGTGGCGACGATCGGTACGGTTGTGGGCGTCTTTGTCGGTCTTCTCGCTGGTTTTTCGGGTGGCCTGCTCGACCGCGTGCTGATGGTCATCACCGATACTTTCGTCGTGATACCCTCCCTGCCCATCCTCATTTTGATGACCTCTTTGATGAAGGGCTCCGCGACGGTCGTCCTTATGGCGCTGGTCCTAGCCCTCTTTGCTTGGGCTTGGCCGAGCCGCCAGATCCGCTCCATGGCTCTCAGCATTCGTGAGCGCGACTTCATTCACACGGCCTGGTTCTCAGGCGAGGGAACGGTGCAAGTCGTCGTCACTGAGATCCTGCCCTACGCCCTGTCCTGGTCTTTGTCCAACTTTATGAATGCGACTTTGGCTGCTATTGCCTCTGAGTCCAGCTTGGCTGTTTTGGGTCTGTCGCCTGGCAACCTGATTTCACTCGGCAATGTCATCCAGTGGGCGAGAGAGCGCAACGCCATCTTTACCAAACAGTGGCTGTGGATTGGCTCGCCGATCGTGGCTACCGTCATTCTTTTCATCGGCCTGTTCTTGCTCATTACAGGCTATAACGACTATCTATCAAAGAAGCGAGGACAGTGATTATGCTACGAGTAGAACACCTGTCGACGCATTACGAGACGATGCGGGGCAACGTCCACGTCATCAATGACTTGAACTTTGAGATCCAGGACAACGAAATTTTCGGCATTGCTGGTGAGTCAGGCTGTGGCAAGACGACCTTGCTCAAAACGCTCTATGACATCATTGAATTTCCGCTTGTGGTGGGAGGCGGCCGCGTCGTCTTGAGCGGCGAGAGCCTGGGGCGCAATTTTTGCTACGAAACAGGCAACATCCGTCAGACCTGGTGGCGCAATATAGCCTATGTGCCGCAAGCCGCCCAGTCAGTTTTGAACCCGATTTTGCCTGTCAAACAGCATTTCTTGGACTCGATGAGTCGAGAAGGGCGCAAGGGCAAAAAAGAGAAAGAAATTCTCGACCTGGTGGCCGCCTACCTCGAAGAGCTCAGCTTGTCGCCTGACTTGCTGAACGCCTATCCTTTCCAGCTGTCTGGCGGTATGCGCCAGCGCATGATCATCGCTTTGGCGACTTGCATGAACCCCAATGTGGTGCTAGCTGACGAGCCGACAACCGCGCTAGACGTGGTCGTCCAAAAGGGCATTTTGATGATGCTGATGCGCCTGCAACAGCGCCAGCGCAACACCCTGGTCATCGTCAGCCACGATATGGGCGTGCACTACCAGATCACCAAGCGCATGGCCATTATGTATTCAGGCTCGATTGCGGAGTTAGGGCCGACGGAGGCGATTTTCTCAGATCCTATCCACCCCTATACCCAAATGCTGGTAGCGTCTCTGCCACGCGTGGGCGACAAGAGCCAAAAAGTGGGTATCCCAGGCCGTCCACCAGCCTTAGCCGATCCGCCGCCTGGCTGTCGTTTTGCCCCTCGCTGTCCCCATGCTTGTGAGGTCTGCCGCAAGCAAGTGCCACATTTCCGTGAGCTCCTGCCAGGTCGCTTTGCTGCCTGCCATCTGCTTGAAACTTGTGGTGGCAAGGTGCAGCTGAATCCAGCTGTGGCCGAAGCCAACGCTCGCGAGGCCGAGATCAAGATTGCTGAAAGTGCGCTAGAAGGGGCAAAGATGGTCGCGGCTGCCGAAACGAGCAAGAAGCGCTCGCGCAAAGAAGAGGCAGCAGCCAAGGCTATCGAAAAG
>JAEZYR010000012.1 GCA_023442635.1 Bacillota bacterium
TACCACCACTGGATAGAGTTTGGCCCAGGCAAGGTGCTCAGCGCTTTGGTTCGTCGCCAATTCCGTGAGGATACGATTTACAATGTTGATCAGGCTGAAGATTTGAGCAAGATCGTTTGCACGGATATCAACTAAAGACGCTATCCACATGAGCGCCAGATTAGTGCTGCCCTAGTGGTGAGGTTCGTATCATCGGTAGCTATGTAAGGCTTAAAATTTGCTTTCCAGGAGGTTTTGATATGGCTGTTTTTCAATTCTTAACGTTATCCCAGACTTTGGGAGCTTTTTTCTCTCTTCGCCCCCTCCGCGCTGCTGCCCAAAATGCAGCTTCCCTATCCCCTAGCTCAAGCACGCCGATCTGGTCTTATTTCATCGCATTGCTCCCTGCCTTCATCATTCTTTTGGCCTGGCTATATGTTCTCGTCGCCCAAAAGAAGCAGTTCACAGAGCTGCTTGGCCGCTTCGAAGCCAGCTATGAAGGACTGCGAACTAGCTCAGAGCCTCGCGATCTTTCGGCCGTTCCTACCGTATTGGAAGTATTGGAGCAGCAAGCTGGCGAGGCCTACCACCTCCAATTCCTCGAACTCTTGGAGGATTCAGAGCGCCTCTATTTAGGCCGCTGGTTACCCGAATTAGGTCACTTGCGCGAACTTGATAGCGTAACCCGTGCAAGTGAGCGCAAATTCCTGAGCCCCGAAGGCGCCTTGTTCCCCACTATTGCGGGTCTTGTGGCGAGTGTGTTCACGGTTTTATCCCTGCTTTTTACGCCTTCTTTGCACCACAATCTAAACAGCCTTCTTTTTCTTCTTTTCTTAGCGCTCGTCCTACCTAACCTTCTTGGCCTCGTTTGGCAGGCACATCGCCTTTCGCTGCGAGCTCAATTGACCCGTGCACTGGAACAGCTTAGCCGCGAAATAGAACGCTGCTTGCCTGTCTACTCAGAGCGCGCGGGCTCAGCCCTGCTCGTTGAGCACTTCACCCTCTCCGATCAGCAAATGACCACAGCCGCCTTGCAGTTGAGCGAAGCCGTCGACCACCTCGGCAGCGAGGAGCTGATTACAACCGTCTCTCGCAGCCTCGACAGCGCTTTGCGAGAAGAAGTCACGCCTGTTTTGCAGCAGACTTCTAAGGACTTAGCGAAGGCAGCACTTGAAATAACTGAACGGCAGAACCGCCATGTTGAGCACCTACTTGAGCAAGTGACAGGCAGCTTGGAACAGCGCCTCAGCGAAGCTTTGACGCCCTTGATGGCCCATATCGAGAAGAGCTGTCAACAGCTGCTAGCCGCCCAAGAGCAAAGCGATCGTCTGGCCTCCCAGGGCGAAGAGCAGATTGCGCAACTGCAGAATCTCAGCGACAACTTACTCGGCCAACTGGCTTCTTTTGCCAATGAACGCGGCCGCTGGCAGACCCAGCTGCACGAGGCTCAGACAGCCTGGTATGAACAGCAAAAAGCTTATCAAGAGCAGTCGCAGCAACAACTCGATCAGCAAATTCAGCAACTGTCAGCTAGCCAAGAAGCCAGCGTAGCTGCGCTGGCCGCCTTGACCGAGAGTTCACAACAACTCCAGGAGACCCAACTCAAACAGGCGGAGCAATTTGCCGAACAGAATCAGGCTCTAGGCGACTTGCTAGCCCGCAGCATCCAAGAACAGCAGCAGAGCTTTAATCAGTTGGCCGAAGAGAACAATCACGTTGTGCAATTCGTCGGCAGCAGCTATCAGGATGCCCAGGAACTCCTGGCGCAATACCGCCGTCTGGCGCACGAAGTCAGCAGCACGGCTTCTCAGATTGAGAGCCATAGCCAGAGCCTAGCTCAGAGCCTCGAAGCTTTAACTGAAAATCTGAATAGTTCACTCATCCAGTTCACCACCCACCTACAGGCTGGTGTTGAAGACACCTTGCAAGACTTTGATGAAGGCCTGGCCGATCTCGGCCGTCGCCTAGCCCATAGCAGCGCGCAAGTGCAAGATGCAGCGGAGCGTATTGAGCAGCTAGATCGCCACCGCGCTAGAAATTGAGGCCGTCATGAACGCGTCAGGTATACGGCCTTTCGCGGCCGAACCCATCGGTGAAAGGCAGGCCATGGTCTTAGAAACACCCGCTTTTCAACTCATGCGGCGCGAAGTGGCTCAGCTTTTGCCTTTGCCAGAGGAGTATCTCAATACAGGTCGCTCCCTGGATGACGCGCGCAGTTTGCTCCATCGCCTCCAAAGTTGTCCCGAATCGCAGTGGGGAGACTTCGCTTTGGATTTGACCCAGCAAGAGCGCTATGTCATCCCGCTTTGCTACTGCTTGTGCAATGACAAAAACAGTTTGCAGCGCCTTGATCAGCTCTTGCTCAATGAACCGAGTTGGAGTCTTTATGAAGCCTGTTGGCTCATCTTTTGTTTTCATTATCCCAACACCAAGCTACAGCGCGTTCTTAACATGCTGTACCATCAGTTAAAGCAGCTTGGCCTCAGGCGTCCCGAACACCTTGAGCAGCTGCCGCAGGATCTGCTGCGCTTCACTGACCTAGACCAGCAATTTGTCGAACGTCTCTGTCAAGTGCTTTTCTGGGCACAAGAAAAAGATGAAGCTCAGCTTTCAGCATCCCAAGAAAAAAACTTAGATCCCTACGCCCATGAGCGTCTGCCAGGTGTTCGCCCACCTCGCCAAGTGCCAGGCTTCTATCAGGCGCAATCGGAAGGATCAAGTCACACGCCTCCGCAGCACTCGCCAAGCGCGAGCCCTGAAGTCCAGGTCAACAGGGGCAAGGAGAAAGCCCATCCTAGCTCAGATTCCGCACTCGAGCACACGCCCGAAGCCATCAAGCGCATGCTAGCCCGCTGTCACCTCCCTCTCAACAGCCAGCTAGCTGCGGCTGTTTTTGGACAGTACCTAAAAGAAGTGCCCTTCGAAGCCTATCTTCGTCTTTTACCGCTTACCCTTGAATTTATACCCTACTTGGATGATGGTGTTTTGGCGCAGTACAGCCGTCGCTGCTTAGATGAAAAAGGCCTAGACACACGTTTACGGCGTCGCCTAATGGATCCTGTCTTAGCCTTAATGGATCAGCCCGAACGTGCCCAGGGTATTTTTGCAGCTCTGGGTCTGCGGGAGGCTCACGACCTGCGTCGCTGGCGCATCCTCTCACTCTTGCAAGAACACTGCCTAGGTGATCCCAACAAACAAGCCTTCTATCTCGATTACTTGCAGAGCATCCAGGATTTAACGCGTTTGAGCAGCCACAGCCTGGCCCTACGTTTTGACCATTTCACCCTTGTGGATGACTTACTGGATCCAGAGCACTGTTTTTACTATCCAGATCGCCAGCTGGCCACACTTTTGCGGCACGGCGTGCGCCTAGCCGACTTAGGCCAACCGAAATTCCCCTACCGGCGCTTGAGTGATCCTGAGCGCCTACTCCAAAGCCGCGGTACCGTGGAACTACCACTGTGTGGGCCAGGTCGAAAACTCAGCCGAGAATTTTTGGATCGCCTGCTCGCCATGACGCCACGCAGCAACAGTTCTTCGCTCGGACGCTGGCTACGTCCAGTTTTTGGCGATCTCTGAGCTGGACAGCTACTCGATTTGCTCTGATTTTGGAACCTTTCACTTTGTGCCTTTCTTAGCTCTATATCTAGGGCTAAGAAAGGCGTCAGTCACGATGAAAGCTCGCTCGTTTAGATTTCGCAGTCCTCTCTCACCCAACAGCTCAGCGACCCTGCTGGCACTGTAAAAAGGCCAAAACCGTCTTCGCCAATGGTCACTGCTGGCTGCTCTTCGTGGATGACATCGACATAGCGTTGGCCAGCTTGCTTTTCGCCCACAAACATACGGAGCTCTTGTGCCTCTCGGATGGTCATGAGAACGGCTAAGGGCTGTTCCTCCCCCTCACCACGACGAACCCAGCCTATAAGGTCTTCTCGCTCCCAATAGTCATTTTGCTCGCCTTTGGCATAGTTTTGACGCAAGTTTAGGAGCTTGTGCAAAAGCTCGGTCTGAGCTGGTATCTGTCCATCACCTGAACCGAAGAGGTCAGCCCAAAAAACGCAAGGATAGCCCTCTTGGCGCAAAAGGATGAGCGCGTAGGCCAAAGGCTTAAACCAGGCTTCGACCGTCGAGGCCAAAGCTTGGTCTGGCTGACTGTCATGATTCTCCACAAAAGTGACCGCATGGAGGGGATCGTTCTGAACCGCCGTACCATCAAAAATTCGGCGCAGATCGTAATGGCCTTGAGCCTGTGAGGCCTCATGAAAATGAAAGTGCAGGACCACATCAAAAATGGCCAATTGATTTTCTGTTTCAGCTAAATAATGATCGAGCGTCGCCTCATTATTTTCCCAATATTCAGCCACAAAGAAAAAATTCTTGCCTTGTTCTGCGGCAATGGCACCCACAAAATCCCGCATGAAGTTCGCATCGATATGCTTGGCGGCATCGAGCCTAAAGCCATCAATCTTTGTCTCTTGGATAAACCACTTGGCCCAATGCAGCAATTCCGCCCTGACTTCAGGGTGACTGTGATCGATATCGGCAAACATGAGGTAGTCGAAGTTGCCATTTTCTTGGCTAACGGCCTCTGACCAATACTTGTTTTCTCCCAAAAGTCGATAGAGTCCCTTTTTTTCTTCCCTCGCATCGTAGTCCACGCCTGTAAAGTGATACCAGTGCCAGACAAAGTCGGAGTAAGCGCCCTTTCTGCCTGGGAAGTCAAAATAAGTCCATGCCTCAATTTCCTTGGCCTCAGCAATACGTTCTTCTCGGTTCTGCGGGTTGACCTCTACAGCCTGGCAGGCCTCCGTACGATCTGCTCCAGCTTTATGGTTGAGTACCACATCGGCATAAACCTGGAGGTTCAAATCATGCGCGCTTTCAATCAAAGCCAAGAGCTCAGCTTTCTTGCCATACTTGCTCGCGATGGCCCCCTTTTGTTCAAACTCGCCCAAGTCATACAGGTCATAGATGCCATAGCCAACATCCTCAGGCCCCGTGGCCTTACAGACTGGTGGCAGCCAGATCGCAGATATGCCCCTGGCAGCCAAATCTGGCAAGGCGGCTTGGAGCCGCTTATAGTGCTGTTGGTCCGCCTCTAAATACCACTCGAAAGCTTGGAGCAATACCCCATTTTTCATTTTTATATCTCCTTTGGCATGTACTTTGCGATCTTTTGCGGCTGGCAGAAAGATCTAGAGGACAGCAAGTTTCTTTACCTCACTGAGGATTGCTTAGCTACTTTAAAGCTAAACGATCTTGCCATAGCTTATGCCCCGTCATTTCAAAATTCTGATCTGCTTTGTCAGGAATGGATGATGTCATTGCAAATGCGCTATCCGTCTGCAGAGACTAGCCCTCGCTCTACAAAAAAAGAAACGCCCCAGAGTGGCAGCGTTTCTTTTGAAGTCATCTTCACATCTAGCGATCATAGAGCCATCAGACTTGAGCGGCATGAACGGCTCTAAAATCCAATTCGTCTAGCTGGCTGCAAGTCCATGTGGCTTTGGCCTTGAGGGCTGGCCATTCTGCCTGATAGATAGGATCCTCCACCAAAACGGTTTTGAAGCCAGCGGCCACGGCCGTGCTGAGCGCATAGCCTGCATCTTCGTAAACCACAGCTTCCTCCCTATTGGTGCCACCCAGCATCTCCAAAGCACGGTCATAGATGAGGGGCTCTTTTTTATTCTTGCCCACATCATCAATGCTAAGTATGACCTCAAAAAAATGCATCAAGCCATGTCTCTCCAGAGCTGGCTCAGCCAATGAGCGCGGCGTTGCCGTCACCAGCGCCATCTTGATGCCAGCTGCTTGCAGCTGTTCAAGATAGTGTTGAACCCCTGCTTTTACCGTCACCTCATCGCGATAAATAGCAGCCATGAGTTCTAGACAATGGGCATAATTGGCCTCTGGACTTTCGCCAACATGCAATGCTTCGTGTAAGAAGCGCATAGATTCGTGCAGATGCATCTCGCTGATCTGTTCCTGAAGTTCAGGCGTTACTTCTAGACCCTGAGCATCCAAGAAATAACGGTCTAAATGCATCCACTGATCCATCGAATCCAGCAGTGTGCCATCCATATCGAACAAGGCATAAGGGCGCCGAAATGATTGAGTTTCCATAGTCGGTTATTCTAACAGACTTCATTTCAGCAAGGTTTAGCTTTCAGTGAATTCATAAGGCGTTCATCCAAGACAAAAATGGCAGGCTGTTTTAGCCAGCCTGCCATTTTTGCTATTTTTGCTTGGCTTGCAACCTGTGTGTAGGGCGAAACTGCCTGGACACGGCTCTTGTGCCCTATGCACTGAGCGCTTCAGTCGTTGTGTAGGCTGAGTCCCACGCCCTGAAGAAGACCAGGCTTATCATAGTCCACGATCGCATGGGTGGGACAAACGGCCACGCACTTTCTACAATTCACGCACTTGTCAGCCTGTATCCGGGCGACATTGCCCTCCATGACAATGGCTTCAACTGGGCAGGTACGCACGCAGCGCCGACAGGCTAAGCAGCCACGCTCGCAACTCTGACGAACTTGCTTGGCTCCATCTTGTGAGCAGCAGCTCACCGCAATGCGAGCCTCAAGCGGGCGCATCTCGATTAAGTTTTTGGGGCAGGCCTTGACACAACGGCGGCAGCCACGACATTGGGCTTCATCAACCACGGCGATGCCATCCACAATCTGAATCGCATCAAAGGGACAGGCACGAACACAGTTGCCATGTCCTAGGCAGCCATACGCACAACTCTTATGGCCACTAAAAAGTTGACTTTCGGCAAAGCAGTCCTGAATACCGTCGTATCTAAATTTGTCTTTAGCATAAAAGCAAGTGCCCTGACAGCGCACACGAGCAATCCACTCCGTGCGCTCGCCTGAATCTTCGAGACCCATAATCTGAGCCAACTGCTGAGCACAGCTTTGGCCGCCAGGGAAACACAGGCTGGTTGAAGCACCTGCTGTCACAATAGCATTGGCATAGTCTTCACAGCCAGCATAGCCACAGCCGCCGCAATTAGCACCTGGCAGGGCTTCACGCAGCTCAGCCACACGAGGGTCTACTTTGACGAAAAAGGCGTGGCTGGCCACAGTCAAAAGCAAGGCTGCCAAAAGAGCCAGACCCAGAGCCAAGCAGACAGCCGATATCAAGCTTTTGGAGACGACAAGTAGGAAGATCGACATCATGACTTAACCCCCTAAACGCATGCCCTGGAAGCCAAAGAAGGCCAATGATACCAGCGCAGCCGCAATCAAAGCTGCTGGGAAGCCTTTGAGCGATTCAGGTATGTCGGCATGTTCAATCCTCTCCCGAATACCCGAGAACAAGGTGATGGCCACCCCAAAGCCAACGCCTGAGCTAAAGCCATTCAAAACACTCATCCCAAAACTCATCTGCTCCTGTACATTCAGCACACAAATACCAAGCACAGCGCAGTTGGTCGTGATCAAGGGCAAGTAAACACCCAAGGCTTGATAAAGGGCTGTCGAGCTTTTGCGGATAAAGAGCTCGACAAATTGAACGAGAGCCGCGATGACCAAGATAAAGGCCAAGGTCTGCAAGTACCCCAAACCAAAACGCAGGAGCAATTGGTCAATGCCCCAGGTTACCGCCGAGGCAATGGTCATGACGAAAATAACAGCGGCGCTCATGCTTAAGGCTGTTTTGGTGGAACGCGAAACACCCAAAAAGGGGCAAATGCCTAGGAAGCGAGCCAGCACAACATTGTTGATAAAGACTGCCGATATAAAAGCCGTCAAAATAGACCCGATCATACTTCAGCACCTCCTGCATGAGCCTGACTCGAACGCGTTTTGGCGTTTTGTACCACGTGGCCTGCCCGATTCTCACGGATAGGGTCCTGATGGGGGCGTCTTTTCTTGTCGAGGTAATTCATCAAGCCCATGACCAAGCCATAGCCCAAGAAACCGCCAGGTGGCAGAACCATCAGCAACATAGGCTGCGCATTGGGTCCGAACAATGAAATCCCAAAGATGCTGCCAGCTCCGATCACTTCACGGAAGGCGCCCAAGCCCAGTAAAGCTAAGGTAAAGCCCAAGCCCATGCCCAAGCCATCACAAAAGCTCAAGAAAATGCCATTTTTGCTGGCAAAGGCCTCCGCCCTTCCCAAGATGATGCAGTTGACGACAATCAAGGGAATGTAAATGCCCAAAGCTTTGTTGAGATCGGGCAAATAGGCTGCCAAGAGCATCTGAACCATACTCACAAAGCCAGCGATAATGACGACATAGGCGGGTATACGAACGCGGGCTGGAATGACGCGCCGCAATAGAGAAATCAGGACATTCGAGCACAGCAACACAACCATGGTCGAAATACCCATGCCCAAGCCATTCATCGCTGAACTGGTCACCGCCAAGGTCGGGCAAGTCCCCAATACCAAGCGTAAGGCAGGGTTCTCAGCAGCTATACCATTGAGGACGATCCGTCCGCCCCCCTGTCGTCTAGACTTGTCCGTGCTGCCTGGCAAACGCGAGAGTTGCTTGCGCGCCATGCGGCGCTGTCGTTGGCTACGCTCGCTCTCCTGAGCGGCAGCTGCACTTTCGTCTAGCTTTTGCGAAGCTGTCTGCATGTGTGCCCCCGCGTCAGAAGCTTGGCTGCCTGGTTCAGTATTTTGGGGTGTCGGGGATTCTGCTGGATCTGTTTTGGCTTCAGCTAAGGCCTGCTTTTCCTTTTCTAGAAACTCAGCCATGTTGTACCTCCTTGAGGAGAAGTCCTGTCAGCTGTATGGCTTCATTGACCGCTCGCGTAACAGCTCGGCTGGTAATCGTGGCCGATGTAATCGCATCGATCCCACCAGGATCTTGGGCGGCAGCTGCTGCCTGAGCAGCTGGGTAAACTGTCAATTGCTGGCCGCCTTTGCCCAAGCCCACAAATTGGTCTCGAAAGGCAGGTTCTCCAGCCTTAGCGCCTAGACCAGCTGTCTCTTGGTGCTGCATAACCCTGAAACCAGCAACAGACTGATCTGCACGAATCACGATAAGCAGCTCTACAGGCGCGGCGTAACCAGCTGGTGCTGCATTAAAGCTAAAGCCAATCAGCTGCCCCTGTTGGTCATAGGCTTTCTCGGCCGATGAGACGCTGAGGTTGGGGTCTTGCGTTTGGAGTAGCTCCTGCCATGTTGTCTCGTCAACAGCTTCAAAACGAACGGCTTCAGGCAGCATAGCCTTCTTTTCGGCAACCGCTGCCTCTTCAGCACGAGCCGCAATAATAGGTGTCGTGACTTGATGAATCACACTCAGGCCTGCCGTCATTAAAACGGCAATCAAGGCTAGGCAGACAATCGGCCAAATCTCAGCGCTTAGACGAAGCTGTTTTCTGGCCTTTTGCTTGTTCTGGTCAGAGGGATTTATCGCCCTTGGTGCATTCATGAGGACTCACCTGCCTTCTTAGCTTGAACAGCCTGCTTACGCATACCAAAGCTGCGTGGCACAATCAGACGGTCAATAAGGGGTGTGACACAGTTCATGATTAAAATGGCATAGCTAACGCCTTCGGGGTAACCGCCAACACGTCGGATGGTCACCGTCAAAATGGCACAGCCCACGCCAAAGATCACACGACCCAAACTACTCAAGGGGGTGGTGGTATAGTCGGTCGCCATAAAGCACGCGCCCAACAATAGACCGCCACTGAGCACCCCAAAGAGGGGATCGCCCTGACCGAGATGCGGTCCACCAAAGAGCCAGGTCAAGATGGCAAAGCTGCCAATGTAAGCCAAGGGCGTATCGAAGTGAATGACGCGCCGATAAAGGAGATAGGCCAAGCCCAGCAAGAGAGCCAGAGCTGAAACCTCACCTATCGTGCCGCCATGATGGCCCAAGAGTAAATCTAAGTAACCCGTGGGCTGTCCGCCTGCTTTGAGGGCGGCCAAGGGTGTAGCACTCGAGAGCGCGTCTACCACCGGCGTTGCGCCAGCCATCACGTCGCTTTTGGGAAGGCTATGAGCTTGCCAGGGCAGGTCATGTGCAAGAGCCCAGTTGGTCATCTGAGCTGGCCAAGAGGCCATCAACAGCGCTCGCCCCGCAAGGGCTGGGTTGATGAAATTCTGCCCTAAGCCGCCAAAAACCAGCTTGGCAATGAGAATGGCAAATACCGAACCTATGACCGCTTGCCACCAGGGAACTTTTGAACTGATGGAAAGACCCAACAATAAACCAGTTACAGCAGCCGAATAATCGCCTACAGTCAGCGGAAGATGACGCAAGCGACACCATAGGTATTCCGTCAAGACCGCGGCAACAATGGTACTCACCAACACAACAAGAGCTTCGGCACCAAAGAAGTAGAGTCCCATAGCCGTCGTTGGCAAAAGTGCAATAATCACATCTCGCATCAAAACGCGCGTGGTGGCTCGATCTCGGATATGGGGTGAAGAACCCGCTCGCAAAAAGAGATCCATCAGGCATCTACCTCCCTTGAAATAGCTGCCGCTTCGCGCAATTTGCGATTGCGCAGCTGGCCTTTTCCGTAACGGAAAGACTGTACGAGCTTGCGAGAAGCGGGACAAATGTAGCTACAGCAGCCGCACTCCATACAATCCATGAGATGGTAGCGGTTGGCCGCTTCATCAATCTTGCCCTGGAGAACGAGCTCGTTGATGGTACAGGGCATCAATTTCATGGGGCAGGCCGCCACACAGCGAGCGCAGCGTATGCAATGGCGCTCTGGCTCCTGATTAACCTCTGACTTATCAAGGGCTAACAAGGCATTGGTTTGTTTGAGGACGGCATTATCCAAGGAATATTGGTTGACACCCATCATAGGCCCGCCCATGATCACACGCTCTGGATGTGTGTTGAAGCCTCCACAAAACTCAAAGACATCCTCTAGACGCGTGCCGATAGGCACCACCACATTCTGAGGTTTGCGAACCGCACCACCATCGCAGGTGATGCGCCTAGTCACGAGAGGCATCCCCGTCGCAAAATAGTTGGCAATAAAGGCCACTGTATTGATCGAAAGAACCAAAACGCCCACAGTCGACGGCAGTTGCCCTGACTGCACCACTCGGCCAGACAAGGCATAAATCAGCTGCTTTTCGCCACCTTGGGGATAGACAGTTTTAAGTTCAACGACATCAATTTCTGGATCTTGTAGACTCGCTTGAATAAGGCGGTCAATAGCTCTTGCCTTATTGTCTTCGACGCCGATTCGCACCTCGCGAATACCCGTCATCTGCTGAACCAGCTTGATGCCCTCGATAATACCGAGCGGATTTTCAACCATTTCGCGATAGTCAGAGGTGATGTAGGGTTCGCACTCCGCTCCATTGATCAGGAGGAGGTCAAAATTTTGACCCTTGGGGGGTGTCAATTTGAACCATGTCGGAAAGCCTGCACCGCCTAAGCCAACTAGACCCGATTGTCTAACAGCCTCTTTCATCTCTTCGGGATCGCGGGTCTCAACGGCTTGAATGGATGGGTCAACGGTCTGCTTGGCGTCTGGTTTAATTTCGACGCTCAAGACCTCACGACCGCCAGCATGGGGCATGGCCTCAACAGCAGTCACAACACCTGAAGCACTCGCATGGATGGGGCAGGACAGGCGATCAGTCGGACGGCCGATCATCTGCCCCAGATAAACCTGGTCACCCTTTTTAACCAGGACTTCACAGGGCGCGCCAATATGCTGCTGCATCGGTAGAATTAGCCGCCCTGGCATCGGCATCACGACCGTCTCCAGATCCTGCGTGTGCTTGCGTGGATTGGGGTGCACGCCACCGATAAGCGTGCGCTCATTGCGCAAACGCGGGTCGCTTTTTTTGTCGCGGTGAGGCAATTTCGGGTGCGGCCTTGGCTTGCCCAGAGCAGCGCCAATCCGGTCGAGGATCATCTCCCTCGTGGCTCTACCTCTGTTGAACATATCGCAATTCTCCTCCTAATTCACTCATAGCCCAAAAGGTGATTTCTGGGAGAGCTGGGTGTGGCGTGACGGTGTTCAGAATCGCTGAGACCGCTGTCTTGGGTGGTGCTTCCTCAATGCTGGCTTCTACGTGCTTTTGAGCCAAGGGTGAAAGGGGAATCTCCTCCTCTTCTGCCCGATAGCGGTTCGGCAAAAACTGTGTCATGGCCAACAAAAAGGGCTGCAAGAGAACCGAAGCTTCGGCTCCCATGATATGCACCCCTAATAATGTTCCTGCCTGCCAACAGCCATCTTGGCCGTCGGCAATGTATAAGCGGATCCAACCGTCATCCACATCATCCGCGCTGTACCCTAAAGCCATGCCTTTCGCGTTCTCATGGTAGCGGCGCTCGGCCACAGTGTAAGTCCAAGATCGCTCTTGCAGCTCATGCTCGAGCCAACCCACATGTGCCAATTCTGGCCAGCAGTAAGTTACAACGGGATAGTTGTCATAGCGCATCCATCGTAAGGGAGGCAAGTTGAGCCCCTCTATGCTTTGGATCACATCTCCCCCATTATTAGCTTTTGCTAACACCTCTGCTGGCTGATTCTTTCCTTCATCTAAGTCAGCTTGAACAGGCGGTTCTAGACAAGGCAGACTGGCACGTACCGTTGCTTGACTTGACCCTGCAGGATACGGATAAAGATTGTCGGCCAGCAAAAGCCCCTCTTGATTAGCCACATGGCGGAAGGGATGCCCACCACGACAATCACCCAAGGCCCAAACACCAGGAAGGCTGGTTTCGCAAAAGGCGTTGGTCTTGATGTAACCCGCTTCGTCACAAAGGATCCCCGCCTTCTCGGGTTCCAAGCCTTGCTGGGGTTCTACCCCTGTCGCAAGCAAGATTGCATCGCACAGCAGTTCATGCCGCGCTTCGCCTTGGCGCTCTTTGAGATGTACCCGAAGGCCTGTCTCGCCAGCCGAATCTTGATTTGCGCTCAGATCCTCGACCCTTTCGAGCACGGTACCGAGCCTGACCTGTATCCCTCTTTGCAAAAAGCTTTGCTGCAGCTGTTCTGAAAAAAGAGCTTCTTCTTTGGGCAAGAGTCTGACATTGCGTTGCACCAGCGTCACCTCGACACCCGCTTCGCAAAAGACATGCGCAAACTCGCAGGCAATAGGGCCGCCGCCCAAAATAAGCAAGCGCTTGGGCAAAGTCTTCGGCCAATGCTTACCAAAAAGGCTCTCGCTCGTCCAAACCCGTGGATCATCCAAGTTCAAACCAGGCACTTCATGCACACGCGTACGGCTACCCGTCGCGATCAGGATGCGGCGGCCGAAGATGCGCCCCATATCCTCACCTTGGCTTGACTTAAGGGTCAACGAAGCATCCTCACAAAAGCTGGCACTCGCACGGTAGACATCACAGTTTGCCTGCTTTTCGTAATAGCTGGCGACTTCCTGATTCTCGCCAATCGCTTGCCACACGCGCTGACTGATTCTGTCCCAATTCAAGCGCACCCCATCGATCTCTACGCCTAGCTTGGCAGCTCGCTTGCTCTCATGGGCCAGATTGGCAGCACTGCAGAGCACCTTGGTGGGAATGCAACCGCGATTAAGGCAGGTTCCTCCAAAGGCTCCTCGTTCTACTAGCGCACAACGTTGACCAGCAGCGAGCGCTCGATCCAAAAGAACGAGGCCAGCTCCACTGCCGATGACGACTAAATCGTAAACTTGCACAGCTCAAGTTCCCCCTATGTATCAATTGACAGCGTCATGGAATTTGTCAAATCATAACATAAATAAGGTGTAAATCGGCCAAAATAACCTAATCTATTTCGATATACAGGGTACAATTCGGGCGAATAGTCCAATAGAATAGGAGTATTTTTATGACTAAGCATCTGCAAGCTAGCCAAAAAGGCCGCTGCGCTCTATTTGTCACGGGTGGGCGCGAAGAGATTGAGGCCTTGACGGTCGTCGACCTTTTGCGTCGAGCTCACATTGAGGTCGTGATGGTCTCTGCCACTGAGGATCTCGAAAATCATGGGGCACACGGCATTGTCTTTCTGGCCGATCTCAAGTGGTCGGCTTTTGATCCAGAAGAAAATTGGCAGGCTCTCATTCTCCCCGGAGGCTGGGATGCTTGCTATGCTCTACGCGAGCACTCGAGCCTTCTTGCCGCCCTAAAAAAGCATGCTGAGCGCCAGGGCTTTATTGCCTCCATTTGCGCCGCGCCCATTGTGCTAGAAGCGGCTGGTCTCCTTCATGGCCGCCAGGGCACAAGTTATCCCAATCTTCCCATTGAATTGCATTACGCCCAATACGAGGAGCGCATGGTCGTCCGCGATGAAAATCTATTGACGGCACGAGGCCCCGCCATCTCTATGCCCTTTGCCCTGAGTCTCATCGCCTGCTTAGAAGGCCAGCCTAAGGCTCACAGCATCGCTTCCGACCTTCTCTTCCCAGAATTGGCTCAAGCTCTAAGCGAGGGCTGGCAAATCGTTTCTTAATCGACTAAGCCTTCCGTGTAGCCAACCCAGATTTGCATC
>JAEZYR010000025.1 GCA_023442635.1 Bacillota bacterium
CCCTACCTGCGCTTTCAGTCTTTGTGTTACCCCTTTTTGATCCTATCCTTGCTTCTAACAGCCGCCATGCGTGTGGCCCTCCGCCCCAAAATAGGCCTCTGGGCCTCGCTCCTCGCAATTTTGATCAATGCCCCACTCAACTACTTGCTTATTTTTGGGCATGCTGGCTTTCCTCGTCTGGGCGTTGCGGGTGCTGCCCTCGCCACTCTGATCGCTTGGGCTAGCCAATTCACCCTCCTTGCTTGGATCGTTTTTAAGCAAGACCGCCACTTGTCGCTGACCTGGCAGCATGTTTTCGTCAGAGACAAGAAGCTGCTTTGCGACTTTTTCCGTTACGGCCTGCCTGTTCTGTTGGGCGACATGGTCTGGGGCGTCAACATGCTGACTCAGGCCGCTATCGTGGGGCATATGGATGTCGCTATGATGACGGCAGTGAGTGTCACTGGCGTTCTTTTTCAGCTGGTTACGGTTCTTGTCTACGGCGTCAGGGACGCTGTCGCAATCTTTATTGGTCGGGCAGTGGGAGCCGAAGATCCTCAGCAAGTCAAAAGCTACACGCGCAGTTTTCAGTTGCTCTTTCTCTTTCTGGCCGTTCTCATGTTCCTCACCTTCTTCTTCGGGCGAGGCTTCATGCTCTCTTTTTACCAAAATCTGCAAGCCGACACCTTGCGCTTGGCCGACCAGTTCTTAATCGTCTTTGCCATCGCCTCTGCTGGCACCGCCTACCAGGTCAATTGCCTGACTGGCATTGTCCGCAGCGGTGGCTTGACTAGCTTTGTCTTGATCAATGACAGCTGTTGGGTTTGGCTTTGGGTCATCCCTAGTGCCTCTTTGGCCGCCTTCGTCCTAAATGCGCCAGCTGTCCTTGTCTTTTTCCTCCTCAAAAGTGACCAACTCCTCAAGTGCATCGTGGCCGCCATTGTCGTCAACCGCTATCGCTGGGTTCGCGTCCTGACCCATCGGCAAGAAGCCTGAAGTTTCCCCTCTTTGATGATGTCTATTTGTATTCAAAAAGCCTGTGAACACGACCTAGAAGCCCTCTTGCCGATCTACGAAAGGGCCAAGCACTGGATGATCCAGCAAGGCAATCCTCAGCAATGGTCTGCTGCTTATCCTGGCCGTACGGATCTGCTAGCCGATTTGGCCTTAGACCAGCTTTATGTCATAAGGGAGGGGTCGACCTATCTTGGCGCTTTTTGCTTGAGTTTTTCGGAGGAAGATGCCTATCGCCATATAAGAGCTGGTCAGTGGCTGACCTCAGCGCCTTATGGGGTCATTCATCGCCTCGTCTCGGCTGGCCTAAGGCCAGGCATAGCTCAGGCCTGTTTTGCTTTTTGCGCTGAAAAAATAACAAATTTGCGCACAGACACCCATGCCCAGAACCTCCCCATGCAAAAGGCCCTCCGTCTTTTCGGCTTTCGTTATGCAGGGCAAATTCAGCTCGCAGACGGTAGCCCTCGGCTTGCTTTTGAATGGTCCGGACCAAACAGTATTTGAATGGTCCAGAGCAAACAACAGCTGCCCTAGCCCCTAAAGCGACGGCCTGAATGCTGTTGCTTCTAGCAAAAGAGGGATACCCTTGCTCGGGGATCCCTCTTCATTCATCTTTGCGCACCTCTTGTCTTGCGTCCAACCTTGCTCGACTTGCTTCTCGGAGCAAGTCGCAGCGTTTGCTGCAACAAGGCGCTTGTCTTTCTGGCTTGACTCGAGGGCTGGTTCAGCCTTGCCCGAAAGCCGCTACCCGCTCAACAACCGCATCACAGAAGGCGTCAAAGGCTGGGTCGGTTACCTGTAGCTCGGGATGTGCCTGGATATAAGTCCAGGCTCGGCGGATGCCTTCAGCGGCCATAACTTTGGGGGCAAAGGCTGGCACCCACTTTTTGATTTTGCTGTTGTCGAAGCATACGGACGCAGCCTTATCCCCGAGCAAAGGCCCTTGCAAATCGGGTCTCAACTGCACCAACATCGCACTTGAGACAGGGCAGAGGATGAGCTCCTCCCCCACGGCTTCGGCACTGAGCTCTAGCAGACGCCGCCAGGGCAGACGCTCGTCTGATGTGATGTGGAAAGCCTCGCCACAGGCCGCCTTTTGCCCCCAGAGGCCGACCAAGCCGACCGCCAGATCCGCCGCCCAGGTGATCGTCCAGAGACTCTCACCGTCGCCATGCACAAGAATGGGCTTATGCTCCTGGATGCGTCGCAAAACCGCAAAACTACCCTTTTCGCCATGGATCGGCACAGGTATCTGCCTAGGGCCATAAGTGTGGCTGGGTCGAATCAAGACCACTGGGAAGCCCTCTTCCTCCCAAGCCTGCAAATAGCAGCGCTCGGCTTCGGCTTTGTGGGCGGAATAAGGCCAGTATGGGTTGGACAGGGGCGTTTCCTCTGTAATCACGGGGTTCTGTAGAGGCTTTTGGTAGGCCGAAGCTGAACTGATGAAAAAGAATTGTTCTGTTCGCTGCCGAAAAAAAGCTACATCTCGGGCTGCATCTTCTGCCGTATAGCTGATGAACTGCACCACGACATCCCAGTGTCGCTGCCCCAAAACTTGCGTCAGAGCGGCATCGTCTCTGTAATCGGCCACTAGACATTCAACCTGCCCCTGCCAAGTCGCTGGCAGAAGCCTAGAACCGCGATTCAAAATGCTCACGCGATGTTGCTCGGCTAGGGCTTGCTCGACAACAGCCGTCGATATGGTGCCTGTACCACCTATGATGAGAACATCCATCCTCTACCCTTCCTTTACCTCGCCGTCCTCAGGCCTCGCCCGCTCCTGGCATGCTTTTTTCTTGCGCCAAAATCCGATCGATCTCAGCCAATTCTTCAGCCCCAAAGTCCAGTTTTTCTAGGGCGGCTAGGTTCTCTAGGATTTGGGCAGGTCGGCTGGCTCCGATCAGGACGGAATCCACCTTTTCCTCCCTGAGCACCCAGGCCAAGGCCATTTGCGCCAGGGTTTGCCCTCGCTTTTCGGCTAGGTCTGCCAAGCGGTGGAGCGTCTCGAGGCGGTTGGGCGTCAGGTCCTTGCGCTGTAAGAAAGGCGATTGTCCAGCGGCGCGAGAGTCCTCTGGCACCCCATTGAGATAGCGGTTGCTGAGCAAGCCCTGAGACAGCGGACTATAGGCGGTCAGACCAAAGCCCTCCTCTTGGGCAAAGTCGCGCAAGCCATCCGTCTCGATCCAGCGGTTGAGCAGACTATACGAGGGTTGGCTAATCACAAAAGGCGTACCCCAGCGGCGGAAAATAGCTAGAGCCTCTTCTGTCTGAGCCTTGTTGTAGTTCGAAAGGCCAACATAGAGGGCCTTGCCTTGGCGTACGGCTTGATCCAGCGCACTCAGGCTCTCCTCGAGCGGCGTATCGGGATCTGGTCGATGGTGATAGAAGATATCCACATAGTCGAGGCCTAAGCGTTTTAGGCTCTGATCCAAGCTGGCCAAAAGATACTTGCGTGAGCCCCACTCGCCATAAGGACCTGGCCACATATAAAAACCAGCCTTGCTCGTAATGATCATCTCATCGCGGTAGGCCGCTAGATCCTGTTTGAGAATGCGTCCAAAGTTGCGCTCCGCACTGCCTGCTTCGGGCCCGTAGTTATTCGCTAAGTCAAATACGGTGATCCCGTGGTCAAAAGCGGTACAAATCATCTCGCGCATCTGGCGCTCATTGGCATCATCGCCAAAATTGTGCCAAAGGCCGAGAGAAATGGCCGAAAGCTTCAGGCCTGAGCGACCCAAACGGCGATAGACCATGTTGTCGTAGCGTTGATCTTGTGCCTGATACATAAACCCCTCCAAATAAAATATTTTGTTTCTATTGTAGAGGAAGCAGGAGAGAAAAAAGTCTAAAAGGTCTAAAAAGATAGCATCCTAGGTCGCCGTGACGACCTGGCTCAGTCATTCAAGCGATAGAAACTTTCATCCGTGGCCAGCTGACTGTAACTATAAAGAAGTAGGACGTCGGTATACGTCGTCTGAGCTAAGAGACTAGAAATCTTAGGCTCGCCATGTCGCGGATCGACGATGTCAATCGTTTCGAAGGCGTCGATCACGGCTGGCAAAAAGGCATTGCCAAAGCTGTCACGAACGAGGAGCAAGTGCCGATGGTTGGCAGGTCCGCCTTGAATGCGCGTGAAGGCTGCATAGTCGCCCAATTGGTAGAGATAGGGATCTTCCCCTTGCAGAGCCTCGGGCACATAGAGCCCCTGAGCCTGTACTTGGCCACCTAGCCCCCACTGTCTAACGCTTCTGGGATCACGGTGGCGGCCTTTTTTCACGGCCGCATCTGTCGGTCTGTAGACTGCGAAGGCCTCTTGGCCAGCCAGGCCAGGTGCTCTAGCCGCAAGAGAGCCTGCAAAGTCAGTGGTCACAAGCTCGGCCTCATAGTCCTCAGCGCGGTTTACTGGCAGATCTAGTGCGGCCACATAAGCTTGCGCTGCCTGCCAAGCGCCTAGGCTCGTCCAGTGGTGGTCCGTCTTGAGAAAAAAGGCTTCTCGCTCGACCCGTGCTCGCTTCGGGTTGAGCGTCTGGGCGTCTGCCTCCTGGCCCGCCCCCTGGGCGTCTGCCTCGCCTAGCGTCTCTCTTGCCGTCTTGACCCCGCTTGTTGCTCCTGTGCCCTCCCCACATAAGGCCTGCCACACATCAAGCCTGGTCACGGGCAGACCGTCCAGCTTACTTTGGACGACTTTTTCAGCTAAGGGCAACGACCAAGGAACAGCTCCCACTGGGAGACCCTCAGGCAAGACTGCGGCCGCTGGGGGCACCAACATGAGCACCTGCGATTGCAAAGGCCTTCCGACCATCGCCTCTGGCAAAGTCGTGGCAAAGAAACGCGCTAATTCCTCCACATTGTCAGCAAAAAGCGCCTCCCTTTGCCCTGTCTTATCCGCAATGCCTTGCGCGGTTTCGTACAGAAAGAGGCGGCCGTTTCGCCCGAAGTAAACGCGTCCATTGTCCCCAGCCCCAAGGCCTAAATCCATAAAGGTCTCAAGCCGAAGCCATTGCTCGCGTCCCCAAAACTGATCCTGCAACCAGCTCTCGACCCCCTTCATCCAAGAGCCATCCGCCACGCTTGCCCACCGCCAGGTCGGCCTTTGCGCCAGGTCACGCCGCTCAAGTCTGGCATGCTTGCGATCTCCTTTGAGCAATAGCCAGAAGGCCATGGCCACTAAAAGAAACAACAGCAAAAGCAGCAAAACGCGGCTCTGATGTGTCTGGGCTGATTTCGGGCAGGTGTTCTTTTTCACTGTCGGCTCCTAGGTCAAAAGCGAAAGTAAAGGAAGGGATTGTAGCTGTCATTGACCAAGGCGGCCGTGGACATCGCCAGCAGCAGAAGCATGACGATGACATTGATCGCAAAAGCCCACGTTTTAGCTGGGATCTCCCCTGTCAGGTCAGGCAACATACCGTCAGATTGGCGCCGCAAAAGACGCCATTGAGCCAGCGTCTGGTAGCGCTCAGGATTGGGTCGCGATAGGCCTAATCTTTCAGCCATAAGCCTAGGCCAGGGCGTCGCCCCTAGGATGGCCAAGAGCAAGATAGGCAGGTTGTGCAGCAAAAGGTAGTGCGTGTTAGCTTGCCAGAGCGCCGTCAGATGATTCGGGGCGGCTAGCTTCAAGCCAAAAAGGCGACCCAAAATCTGCTGGGCTGTATGCATGTCAGGGGC
>JAEZYR010000124.1 GCA_023442635.1 Bacillota bacterium
TTGACGAGATGAAGGCCAGGGTCAGCGCCGAAGTCGAACGCCTCGAAAAAGAGCCAGGCGAGCCTGAGACGAAGGATCTGCAGCAAGAGAAGGGAGGAGACCTATGAGCGATAAGCTTCTTGACATCAATCATGTGACGAAGGTCTTCCGCATTGGCAGCATTTTGCGCGGCAAAAAGTTGGTCGCTGTCGATGACGTTTCGTTGTCGATCGAGTCGGATCGCCCCGTCATCCTGTCTGTTGTCGGCGAATCTGGCTGTGGCAAGTCCACGCTCTGCAAGATGATCCTGCGCTTGCACGAGGCGGATGGCGGCAGCATTAAACTCAAGGGCCAAGACTACAAGGACAAAAAAGGCTACAACCCCAAGCAATTCCGTTTGGATGTGCAGCCTATTTTTCAGAACCCCTATGAGTCCTTTTCGGTCAGAAAGCCTGTCGATAGTTACCTCTACAACACGGCCTTGCGCCTAGGTATCGCCAAGAACAAAAAGGAAGCCGAGAAGGTGGCCGACGAGGCGCTCAAGAGCGTAGGTATGTCGTTGGCGGTTGTCAAAGGCAAGTATCCAGCTCAGTTCTCGGGCGGTGAACTGCAGCGCGTTTCGATTGCGCGCGCTTTGATCACCCGACCCAAGCTGATCGTTGCGGACGAACCCGTAGCAGCTATTGACGCTTCGATGAAGATGAACATAGTGAACCTCTTCAAAGAGCTCAAAGACTCGCATCAGGTTTCTTTTATTTACATCACGCATGACCTTTCGACGGCTTACTATGTGTCGGACTACATTGCGACGCTCTACCGTGGCTGCCTTGTGGAATATGGGCCAGCTAGAGAGATCATGGACAATCCAGCTCATCCTTACACGGAATTGCTCATGAATGCGGTGCCTAGGGTCGGTGACAAGTGGGATCAAGAAGTTGCGATGCCCGAGATGGAGAGCGAAGAGTATGCCTTGACCTGCTGCAAGTTTGCCCCGCGTTGTCCTTACGCGACAGAGGAATGCCGCCAATCACGGCCAGAACTCAGACCTATAGGCGATGGCAGTCGTTCGGTCATGTGTTATCACCCTCGCATCCAGGCGAAAGAAGAGAAGGCTGAGCAAGCGTAAGCTCAAAGATCAGCCAAAGCATCAGCAGCAAGAAGCAAAGGAGGCTACCGCAAGGGGCCTCTTTTTTGCGTGAGGAGGTCATCGGGCAGAAGAGAATTGTTAACTTGTTAAGTTGACAATTGGCTAAGCCTGCTTTCTAATAGGGGGCAAATTTGTTGCTTGCAGGAAGGATGTTCTCATGCAGGAGAAAAAAACAACCCTACGCGCGCTTACATTGCAGGCGCTTTTTGTGGCGCTGATCATCGTCGGCACTTTTATTCGCTTGCCCATCCCGTATATCCCGATAACCCTCCAGTCCATGGTCGTGATCATGGCAGGTCTTATGCTGGGGCCGAGGCGAGGGAGCCTGGCTGTCACGGCCTATGTGCTCCTCGGCCTTGTCGGCTTGCCCGTTTTTAGCAAAGGTGGCGGTCTGGCCTATGTGGTGCAGCCCACCTTTGGCTATATCCTGGGCTTTATTGCCGCTGCGGCCTTGGCGGCTTGGCTCAGTCGGCCAACCAAACTGGGCTTGGCTCTATCGCAGCCAGCCTCCTTTGCTCGCCTGTTGGGGGCTAGTCTCGCCGCTCTTGTCCTGCTGTATGTGATTGGTGTTGCGTACTTCTACCTGATTTCGGCCTTCTACCTAGGTCAGCACTTGAGCCTGTGGACCATCGTCCTGCACGGCTTCCTGCTGGTGCTGCCTGGCGACGTCATCACCTGCATTCTGGGTGTTATCCTGACGCGAAAGCTTTGGCCGAAGGTCGCCGCCTATTGGCGTTAAACATCTAAAAAGAGCACAAAGCAAAAGACCCACCTGGAGAGGAGGGTCTTTTTTATATTTCTTTTTGGGGGGCTCTGTTATGTTTGCTAGCTCTGTCTTTATAGCGAAGCTGGTCCTCTGCAAGAGGCCTAAACCGGAGCTTAATCTCTTCTCTGTGACGATTGGCAAGTACTCTGCCAAGCTAGTTTTAAGGCCTGGCCAATTCCAGGCCAGTCCTCGCCATCATTATTTGCTGGCTGCCTGAGTTCCTCGCCTAGCAGGTCTTCGCCGTTTTGGCGCCGAGCTAGGGGCGGCGCCTGCTGTCTCTATGAGAAAGGGCTCTAAGCTCAGTGCAAACTGGAACTGCTTTTCGTTGAACTGGTAGGCTGGCGACAAACCAGGGCCACAGCTATCTGAGCCGATGCCATTTTGACGGTAGTCCAAGTAGAGCCAGGGATGTGCTTCGGCCTCGAGGTCCTCGCGATGAGCCGTCCTTTCGAGCTGCTCTCGACTGTAGAGGCTGAGCTGACAAGAACTGCCTTCAGGCAACTGGATGTGACAGCCTAGCTTCTCCCAAAACAGCTCCACTTCGCGACAGTCATAACGGCTGCCAGCTTCTTGCGGTCTGAGATAGGGCATGGCGAGATCTGCCTTGCGCCAGGGGTATATGCCGCGCAGACAGGCCTGGTGTTTGTCGATGTAGCTTTCGTGAGGGCCAAAAGCAAAGTAACGGCCCGCAACAGGCAGCGCCGCCAATTGCAAGCGCCAAGCAAAGCGTGGCAGGGCAGGCAGGTCGCGGTGAATGTCGACACGCGTGCGCAATTCAAGCTTGCCTGAAGGATGACAGGTCCAATGGCTTTCGAGATGAACAAAAGGCTGAAAGGCAGGGGCTGCTAGGCTTTCATGGACGCGCAACTCAAAAGCGCCAGAGCTTAGCTGCAGAACTTGGCAGTCGTAGACTTTGGGCTTGAAATGGGCGAGTCGGCGAGCAGTCCATTGGCGGCGGAGGAGAATGTCGTTGTCGATGGGCGCGCGATAAAGGTCCCAACTGGCGACGCCACGCGTCTGGAGCGAAGCGAGGGGCTCAGCTAGGAGGGCTTGCCCTGCATAGTCGATCGCCTCAAATTGTCCTCGCAACTTGTTGAAAACAAAACGCACCATCTTGTTGGCGACGACCAGGCGTGTGGGGCTGTCCTCGACGAGGGCGAGCGGCTCTACTTGAGCCGTGGGGGCAGAGGAAGCTTGGCTTGAAACAGCTAGCGGCAGTGCCCCCTCACGCAGGGTTTTAACAGCGTTCTGAGCACTTTCTTCTTTTGCCGCAGCTGCCACCGCCTGGGTGTAAAGACCAGCTGGGCCGAGTAGGGGCTTTCTCGCCTCTTGCAAAACCAGGGCTTCAGCTCCCAGCTTTTGGCCAGCGTGGTTGTGGCTTTCGAGGCGCAACTGCACCCAATCGTCCTCTCCATAGTCTGGTAAATGAAGCTGAAAGGTTTTGCAAAGATGAGGCGCCCAGGCGCGCAAATCCAGCTCTTCGCGCCAACAAATCTGGCCGTTGACCTCCAGCAAGGCCCAGCAGCTGCCCGCTTTTTCGGCATCCAAAAAATCGAGCATGTTTTGCATCGTCAAGGACAAGAGGCGGCCTTTGGAACTGCTCAGCCATTGGTGAGCACAGAGGCGGAAAGGGCGCAGGACATTCTGGTATTCCAAAAGGCCTGGCTTGACTTCCCGTTCGGCAGACACAAGGCCGTCTACACAGAAATTGCCATCGTGGAAGGTCTCACCAAAATCGCCGCCATAGCCGAGCCCCGAGGCCCTTTGGACGGCGTGGTCACACCACTCCCACACAAAGCCACCCAGCAATTTGGGATAGCGATAAAAGACGGACCAATAGTCTTCGAGGTCGCCAGGACCATTGCCCATGGCATGGGCGTATTCGATCAGGCAGACTGGCTTATTCACCCAGTCAGAGCTGCCGTGCTTTTTGCAGACTAAGGGGCTGGCGTACATGCGCGTATAGAGGTCTAAGCAACTGCTGTCGTTGACGCTGTGTTCGCCTTCGTAGATTGAGCCCTCATACTGCAAGGGGATGTCAGGACTGAAGGTCTTGGCCCATCTAGCGGCCGCTTCGAGGTTGGGGCCAAAGCCAGCCTCGTTCCCCAAGGACCAAATGGCGATAGCAGGGCAGTTGCGCTCGCGGATCAAGGCCAGCTGCACGCGGTCGAGAACGGCTTTGGCATAGCGAGGATCGCGCATGCTGCGCCCATAATGCTTGTTCTTAAAGGTGAGGCGATCCAGACTATTGCGCAGGTTGCCCCCATCCTGAAAATTGGCTGCCTCACTGTCGAGATAGTAGACATTGCCATGGGCTTCTAGGTCGGCTTCGGCGATGACATAAAGGCCATACATGGCGAAGAGGTCATAGGCCCAAGGTGAGTTGGGATAGTGAGAGGTACGAACGGCATTGATATTGTGAGCCTTCATGAGCTCAATATCCCGAATGAGCTGCTCTGGGTTGATACTAGGTCCCGTGATGGGGTCGCTATCGTGACGGTTGACGCCTTTGAGCTTGATGGCCTGCTGATTCCAGTAGTAAACGCTATCGACAATCTCGATTTGGCGAAAACCGAGAGGGCGCTGGATCACTTCATCTTCGGTCGTCAGAACAAGCTGGTAAAGAGCAGGCGTTTCGGCCGTCCAAAGTTCGGGATCTTGGATGGTCCAAGTCTTGTCGGGTGACCAGGCGTCTTGCAAGAGACGCTCGCCTTTAGGGGTGAAAAGTTCGACCTGCACAGGGATGGGCACGGTCGAAAAGCGAAGATTGAGGCTCAAGTCGGCCTGCGTGAGAGCCTCATCAAAGTCCATTCGCCAATCTAGATCCTCAATATGCGCCCAGGGTCGGCTTAGGCGGTAGACATCTCGGAAAATACCCGAAAAGCGGAACTTATCCTGATCCTCGAGATAAGAGGCATCGCTGTGCTTAAGGACGACGACTTCGAGGTGGTTGGAGCCGACTTTGGCGGCAGGGTTCAGTAAGAAAATGGCGGTGGCGTGGCTCACTTTGCTATGACCCAGCTTTTGGCCATTAAGGTAAACCGCATAGCAGCTGTCGACGCCATCGAAAACCAGGCTTTGCTCCCAGCTCAGATCTTCGGCTGTCAGCTCGATGAGGCGGTGATAAACCCCTGTTGGGTTGTAAGCAGGGGTATAGGGTGGATCGTTCGGAAAGGGATATTCGACGTTGATGTATTGCACTTGGTCGTAACCGTGCAATTGCCAGCTGCTGGGGACAGGCAAGGTGGCAGGATAGTTTTTTTGCTCCAATGGCTGCTCAAGAAAAGCCAAAGCTGCTTCTGGGTGTTCAAAGTAGGCGAAATCCCAAGTGCCATTGAGCAAATCAAGACGGCTCGAAGCTTGCCAATGGGCAGGATCCCATCTTTGTGTCAGTGTTTCCGTTCCTGCTACAGTTGCCCCTCCTTGCGGCCTCTCGTTGGGAGCTTGGGGAATATAGAAAGCGCGGGGCTCAAGACAGCCCTCGTGTAGGCGCTGGGGATCTTCGTAAAAAGCAAGGGCTGTTTTGGCGTCATGGATCACGGGGCGGTACCTCCTCATTCCTCTCAACATAGCTTAACCGAAAAGGCGGCTTTTGCTTTCGCCAGATCTCAGATTCTCGTTTGATCCAGAAAAAGCAAGCGTGCTGTTGGCGTGGAAGATCGGGCAAGAGATTTTCTGAATGACAAGGGCTGCCTGAGCCTTTGCTTGCGTGCAAGATTAAGGGGGGATCTGTGCTATAAACAAAGTAATTTCTTGCCGAAAAGAGCGCAACAATCGGAGGTAAAGAAGCATGCTTAGACGGACTCCTTTGTACGAAGAACATGTGGCCCTGGGCGCCAGTATGCAGGGTTTTGCTGGCTACGAAATGCCGATACAGTACCCGACAGGTATCGCGGCAGAACACCTGGCGGTGAGACAGAAGGCAGGCCTGTTTGATGTGTCGCACATGGGCGAGTTCATCTTGGAAGGACCGACGGCTAGGCAGGATCTAGACAGGATTTTAACCAACCGCTACAGCACTCTTAAGACGGGGCGCGTTCGCTACAGCCCCATGTGCCTTGAGACTGGCGGTTGTGTGGATGACTTGCTCGTCTATGCCTTGGATGAAGCGCGCTTTATGTTGGTTGTGAACGCCTCTAACCGCGAGAAGGACTGGCTGCATTTGCAGAAGTACCTGAGCCCAGAAACAAAGGCGGAGGACATTTCGGATCAAACGGCCTTGATCGCCCTGCAAGGACCCAAAAGCCAAGAGATTTTGTCCCGTCTCGTATCTGAGGCCGAGCTCCCTCAGGTCTACTACAGTTTTGTGGATGAGCTGGAGATAGCAGGTGTTTCATGCCTCGTTTCACGCACAGGCTATACAGGTGAGTGGGGCTACGAGATCTACCACCCAGCCAAGGACGCTGTGACGCTCTGGCGCGCCTTGCTTGCAGCAGGTGGTGAGGATCTGTTGCCAGCTGGTCTGGGGGCTAGAGATACGCTGCGCCTTGAGGCTGCTATGCCGCTTTATGGCCACGAGATGGATGAGCAGATAGACCCCCTGACAGCAGGCCTGGCCTTTGCCGTCAAAATGGACAAAGAAGACTTTATCGGGCGAGAGGCACTCGAAAAGGTCTTGCCTTTGGAGAAGACAAGAGTAGGCCTCAAGGTGAGAGGGCGCGGTATTGTCCGCGAAGGCATGCCGATCCTAGATGCCGAAGGTCAGAAGATCGGGCAGACCAGTTCAGGCAGCTTTTCTCCCTCGCTCGAGGTCGGCATTGCGATGGGCTATGTTCCTGTAGCGTACGCAGTCTTGGGTAGCGAACTCAAGGTAGAAGTGCGAGGCCGCCAGGTAGCGGTCGAAGTCGTCGGGCTGCCCTTTGTTCAGAGTGCTAAGTAAAATGCGCAAGGCACAAGTTGACTGCTTTTATCTTCGCCGTACTGATAAGATATAAAACACGCTACGATACAGCTTGCTCAAAAGGAGAAATACCATGGCAGAACGTCTCTATACGCGCTCACATGAGTGGATTGAATTTCTAGACGAAGACCGCGCTCGCATCGGTTTGACCCCCTATGCCGCCGAGCAGATGGGTGCTTTGGTCTTTGTGAATTTGCCAGAAGAGGGCGATGAGCTCGTGGCAGGTGAAGCCCTGGGCGATGCGGAGTCCATCAAAGCCGTCAGCGACATTGTCAGCCCTGTTACGGCGACTGTTTCGGCCGTCAACGAAGAGCTGCTCGACCAGCCAGCTTTGATCAACCAAGACCCCGAGGCCGCCTGGTTGGTCGAAGTTCATGAGATTCAGGATCGCGATGAGCTGTTGAGTGAGGCTGAGTACCGGAGCCTCTGCGAGGCCTAAGAACCTGGATGCTTGGCTCGGACATTTGCTCCGAGCCATTTTTATGTAACCCAAAAGGAGCAACTCGAGATGGGATCTTACCTTCCTTCAACGCCAGAAGAGCGACAGCGACTTTTGGCTGAGATCGGCGTCAAAGACAGCCTAGAACTCTATGCTGA
>JAEZYR010000098.1 GCA_023442635.1 Bacillota bacterium
TAGCCTTCCGCCAGAATTAGCCAAGCAACGCCAGCACATTTTGCAGCGGCAAATCGAAATCAGCGCCCTCAAAAAGGAAGCAGACCCCCGCGCCCAGCAAAAAGTTGAGCTGCTTGAAAAAGAGGTCGCAAACGAAAAGGAACTTTATGATCAGGCCTTTGCCAGTTGGCAAGCAGGCAAGGCGCAAGTCGAAGCTGTCCGCCAGCTCCAGGCCCAGATTGATCTCAAGCGCCAAGAAATCGCAGAGGCCGAGCGTCAATATGACTTCGAACGGCTCAGTGAGCTGCGCTATGGTGATATGGCTCGCTTGCAACAAGAGCTAGAAGCTGCCAAAGAAAAAGCTAAAGCAGCTGGTTCAGTTCGAGAAGAAGTGAGCGAGGAGGATGTGGCTGAAGTCGTTTCGCGTTGGACTGGCATCCCTGTCAAGCGCTTAGTCGAAACGGAGCGCGAGCGCATTCTGCATCTAGCCGAACGTCTGCACCAACGGGTCATCGGTCAAGATGAAGCCGTCCAGCTAGTAGCCGACGCCATTTTGCGCGCAAGAGCTGGCCTCAAAGATCCTGAGCGCCCAATTGGCTCTTTTATCTTCCTAGGGCCAACGGGCGTGGGCAAAACAGAGCTGGCTCGCCAGTTAGCTGCTGAACTCTTCGACCAGGAGAGCAGCCTGATTCGCCTTGATATGAGCGAATACATGGAAAAGTACAGTGTCTCTCGCCTCATCGGCGCGACACCAGGTTATATAGGTTACGAAGAAGGTGGGCAATTGACCGAAGCTGTCCGCCGTCGCCCCTACAGCGTCTTGCTTTTTGACGAGATCGAAAAGGCCCACCCTGATGTCTTCAACATCTTGTTGCAAGTACTCGACGCAGGACGCCTCACGGACGGCCAAGGCCGCACGGTTGACTTTCGCAACTGCCTTATCATTCTGACCTCCAACATTGGCTCTGACCTGTTGTTGGATGCTTGTCAGGAAGGGGAGCTCTCAGACAAGCTTCGTCAGCAGGTGCTCGCTAGACTGCAGCAGCAGTTCCGTCCAGAGTTCCTGAATCGCATCGACGAGACCGTTTTGTTCACGCCCCTGCAAAAGGATGAACTGAGATCGATTGTCTCTCTGCAGGTTCAGCAGTTAAACGAGCGACTCAAGGATCAAGACATCGTTTTGGAATTTACAGACAAAGCCATCGATCTGATCCTAGAGAAGAGCTATGAGCCTCAATATGGTGCCCGTCCTCTTCGCCGTTACCTCCAACGCGAAGTCGAAACCTCACTCGGCCGCGCGCTTTTGTCGGGAGCCCTTACAGCTGGCACCATCGAAGTAGACTGCGACTCAGATGGCCACTTCGTCTTTCACAGCAAAGAACAGCTGGCCTCCACCCTCTAATCAGAACCCAAGTGTCCGGGAGCAACGACCCCAGCAAGCTGCCTCAAAGCTGTCTGTTGGGGTCGTCATTTTGTCTTCTATACTTGCGCTTCTGTCTTGAGCTAGCTCTAGCCTGCTGTAAACCCTAATCTGTCCTAGACGAGACCCCCTTGACATGGGTATCATCTGCATAAGTTACTTCGTCTTCTTGTTTTGCCCAAGAAGACTCCCCACAAATAGCTTGGAGGTGTCTCATGTCCCCTAGTTTCCCACGTATACCTGAACAGCAAATGGAACAAATCAAGCTGTATGGTCTTGTACCCCTCGTCACCCTGGAGGATCCTGCTGACGCAGTCCCTCTGGCCAAGGCGCTGCGCGATGGTGGTGTACCCGTTGCCGAAGTCACCTTCCGTACAGCAGCTGGCGCTGAAAGCATGCGCCGCATCCATGCCGAAGTGCCTGAAGTCTTGCTAGGTGCTGGTACGGTGCACACGGTCGCTCAAGCCAAAGAAGCCGTCGACTGTGGCGCCAGCTACATCGTAACCCCTGCTTTCAATCCCAAGGTTATTGATTGGTGCTTAGAGCATCAGATCGATGTCTTGCCAGGTTCTGCCACCCCTCGCGACTTTGAAGAAGGTCTGGAGAAGGGCCTTAAAGTCCTAAAATTTTTCCCAGCCTCTGTCTACGGTGGTGTTGCTGCCCTGAAAGCGATTGCTGGCCCCTTTGCTGATCTGAGCTTCCTGCCAACAGGTGGCGTCGACAGCAAAAACATGGCTGAGTATCTGGCCCTCAAAAATGTCGCAGCCGTTGGCGGTTCCTTTATCTGCCCGAGCAGCTATGTCAAAGCCAAGGACTGGGTGGGGCTTGAAGGCCATATCCGCAGCCTCATCGCCCAAATGTCACAACTGGAGCTGGCACACATTGGCGTTAACCCCCACGACGAGCAGCAGTTCCAAGGCGCCCTCGCTCAGCTCGTCAGCTGCTTGCAGTTGCCTCAAAACGATCACAGTATTTCTTCGTTCGTGGGCGACGGCATTGAGCTGATGAAGCCTGGCGCTGGCCGTGGCGAACATGGTCACATCGGCTTTGTGACACCTCAGCTGGAGCGCGTGGTCTACTATGCCCAAAGACGCGGGATTGCCTTTGATGAAGATTCCGCTCGCTATGATGCCAAGGGTCGCTTAACTTTCGTCTATTTCAAAGATCCCGTCGCTGGCTTCGACGTCCATCTCATCCAGAAGTAAACGAAGTTCCACACCAAAAAGAGACCGCCCAAGGCGGTCTCTTTTTTATTCCAATAAACAAGCGATCCAAGCGCCGTAAACGCGTTATATCAACAGGTCTAAAACTGCAGTCAAAAGGCCCTGCCGCTCAGCCGTTCTGCGCGTTCTTTTCCAAACTCTTTCGCCTGCCTTGACGCTCGCTCGTCCACGGCGAAGTTGTTTCTGCATTCGAGGAGATTGCAGGGCTTCATAACAGGCCTTGCTCAATGTATAGATACCAGCAAGCGTCACCACCGTTCGCAAACAACGCATCGATGTCTTCAGTCGCATACAGCAGCTCCTTTTCTAAATATAACGATTATTTCCTTTTTTATTCTAAACCACCATGAAAAATTCCGTAGTCATGACGAAATCTTTCTAAGATCTTATCTTCCTTGCAAGCACAAGCCAAGAAGCTTCCGTGCCCGTAAGTCTCGAGAGGGCCTATCGGCTTCAATCATTTTCCTTGCGCAGCTGATCCAAAAATTCTTGAGGCCCTATACCAAATTCTGCCTTAAAGCCACGGTAGAAGGAGGAGTAACTCGTGAATTGGAATTGCTCCAAAATAGACTTGATACTATGCCCATGTTCCAGAGCCTGGCGCATCAGATAAAAACGCTTTTTGCGAATAAAGGCAGCCAGTCCGACCCCTATTTCCTCGCTAAAACATTTTGACAAGTAAGAGCGGCTGATATAAAAGCGCGCCACAAGATCCTCAATCCTTATCGGTTCCGTAATATGCCGCTCGATGTAACTCAGCACCTCGTATAGCAGTTGATTCTTGCCGCTGTCGACAACTTGCGGCTCTGGGATGAAGTGTTTGTTTTCGCCTTGAAAAAGCTTGGCTCGGCTAATTTTGACCAAAAGCTGAATAATATCCGCAATCCCCAGCAAATCAGCTGCAAAGGCATCCGATTGGGAATCAAGATAGATGCTCTGAAGATGCCGCCTGATTTCTTGGCGTAAGTCAGCGGAGGGTCGAAGGGCTGCCTGCCCGAGCAAGGTCTTATCAAAGGGCGCCATCAAATCCGATCGCATCGAAGACAAGCGCTCCAAAAAGGGTTTGTCTAACCAGAGTACATAGCGTTCATAAGGATCGCCCCACTCCGTTTCAATCCGCGCCTCATGCTGGACACCTGGTGGAATGAGGATGACATCGCCTGGCTCCAATTCATACAGGCGTGCGTCTACATAGTAGGAGACCTTGCCCGCCACCAAGAAGTAAAGTTCGTAATAGTCGTGGCGATTGGACAGAATATGCGTCACATTGCTATCGCGATTGTAGTAAATCTCATAGTCGCGAAAGCGCATGGGCCTTTTGTGAAAATAAGGCGTAGGCTCTGCAATGATCGCACGGCGCATCAACCCTCACCTCCCCCAGGTCAGCAATCAAAGTTTCTTTCTAGCCCAAGTTTACCCAAAGCCAAAGACAAAATGCAAACAAAATTCAACATTTAGGCCTACCTAAGCTAAGCTCTGCACAGCAAAATAACCTTAAAGGAGGTGATATTTCTGGAGATTATTGAGAAATTCACCAAAGGCAAGTGTCCAAATCGAAACTCGGATGACTGTCTTTATCTCGGTGAAAATTTTGTCGCTGTTATTGATGGCGTCACAGCCAAAGGACATTTTACCCTCAATAACAAAAGCACAGGCTGTCTAGCTGCCGAATTGGTCACACAAGCTCTCGATCAATTGGACGCCGATGCGGATCTTGATTGCATTTTGCATCATCTAGAGAAAGTTTTTCAGGACTTTTATCACAGCCATACGTTCGAAGAAGACAAGCAGCAATTCGGTCCTCAGGCTGTGATGGTGCTCTATAGCCAGGCCAAGCGCTGCATTTACCTCATCGGTGATTGCCAATGCCTCGTCGATGGTGTCCACTACACAGCACCGAAGGCTTCAGATCTGATCTTAGCTCAGTTGCGCAGCTTGCTCCTGCATATTACCCAAGAAGAGCAGGGCTTCAATCAGATTACAGATCTCGCCCCCAAAGATCTTCAGGCTGCTCGCCAGCATATCGAAGGCATTATTCTGCGTTCGACTTGCTTCGCCAACAAAAATTGTCCTACGTGGGGCTACGCTGTGATCAACGGCGAGAAAATCCCCCATGAACTTGTTCAAGTCATTGCGTTGGATTCTGGCAGTCATGAGATTGTACTGGCTTCAGATGGCTATCCCCAGCTTTTGCCCACACTGCAAGCAAGTGAGGCAGCCTTACAAGAACTTTTGCACAGCGATCCACAATGTGCCGATGCCAATCCTCAGACCAAGGGGCTTGCCTGTGGCGCTGAGAGTTTCGATGATCGCAGCTACATTCGCCTAAGCATCCCAGCCTTAAGTCCAAATCAGTAAAAGGAGATTCTCTATGAAAAAAGGATTTCGTATTTTCAGTCTAGCCCTAGCTGTCCTAGCGGCCTGTACAGCTTGCCAAAAAGGCGCTTCACCCTCAGGTCAAGCTTCTGGCAGCAAGGATCTCAAAGAGATTCTAAGCGCCAAGCCCAGCGGCCAAAAAATTGTCGTGGCGACCAACAACAACGGTGACGTGCGCGAAAAGTGGCTAAAAGATAAGGCCCAGGCTGCTGGCTTCAACATCGAAGTTGTGCCCCTTGGCGGCGCTGCCATCGCTGCTCGTGTCATCGCCGAAGTCAACAATCCGACTCTTAACGTTGTCTGGGGTCCATCTGAAGAGCAATTCTCTAGCATGATCGAAAAGGAGAGCCTGGCTCCCTTTACCCCAGATTGGGCCGACAAGGTCAAAGACGCTGGCAAGCCGAACGGTTTCTCTTGGGCCTATGAGATTCAGCCCAAAATGCTCTTGGCAAACCCTGACCTCTACAATGAGCAAAATATCCCTAAGTCCTATAACGACCTCTGGGAGAAGCCTGAATTCAAGGGCAAGTACGCCGTCCCTACCAAGTTTGATGGCACAACGGATCGCTCCATCGTCGGCAACATCCTCGGACGCTACCTCGACAAAAATGGCGAGCTCGGCGTTTCAGAAGAAGGCTGGAAAGCCATCAAAGCCTTCTTTGACAACGGCTACAAAACCCCAGCAGGTGAAGATGCCTTCGCCAATTTCGTGAGCGGCAAGACCCCGATCACTTACATCTACGCAGCTGGCATCAAGCCTAAGAGTGAAGCTTTTGGTCTTCAGAAGCCAGCCATCCTCTGCTTTGTCAAAGAAGGCGAGCCCACCAACGCCAACCAGCTTGGTGTCGTCAAAAACAGCAATCCTGCCATCCTCGAAGAATCCATGCGCTTTGCCAACTGGCTCGGTTCAGCTGAACCCATGGGCGACTACACGGCTCTCAATGGCAACCTGGTGGCCAATGTCGATGCGCAGAGCAAGATGGTTCCCCTGGCAAAAGAAATTTTGGATAACTACAAGGCGTCAGACCTAGATTGGGACTACATCAACAAGATGATGGACGAGTGGGCAGCCAAAATTCAGCTGGAAATTTTCTAATTTCTTTCCTCCCGAAAAGCAGCCTCTCAAGTGCGTCTTGAGAGGCCGCCTTTTACTTTGGCTAGCCAAGCTCGGCAGCTCTAGACCTGCTCTGTGAACCCACTTCTACAAAGGAGAAACAGCTATGATTCGTTTCAAAGATATTGAAGTCTGCTTTGGCGACTTTAAGGCCGTCCAAGATCTAAATATTGAAATTCAAGACGGTCACTTTTTTACTTTTTTGGGGCCTTCTGGCTGCGGTAAGACGACCACACTGCGAACCCTGGCTGGTTTCGCCAAGCCCAGTCAAGGCGAAATTTCAATCGATGGCAAAAGAATCAACGAAACGCCCATCGAAAAGCGTGGCATCGGCATGGTTTTTCAGAGCTATGCCCTCTTCCCTACCATGACGGTCGAGGAAAATATCGCCTTTGGCCTCAAAGAGCACAAATGGCCGAAAGATCGTATCCAGCAGCGCATTGCCGAAGTAGCTGCCATGGTGAACCTCAATGCCACCCAGCTCAAAAGAAGCGTAGCCGAGCTCTCTGGCGGCCAGCAGCAGCGCGTGGCCATCGCCAGAGCGCTCGCCCTAGAGCCGTCGATTATCGTACTCGACGAACCCCTCTCCAACTTGGATGCAAAATTGCGTAAATCACTCCGCGTCGAGTTAAAGAATATCCAAAAGGCCTCCAACTGCACCATGATCTACGTCACACATGACCAAGAAGAGGCCTTGACCCTCTCCGATCAAATCGCGGTCTTCAATGAAGGCTTTGTGGAACAGGTAGGCTCTCCTGAAGAAATCTACTATCAACCCAAAACAGAATTTGTTTGCACTTTTATCGGCGATAGCAACAGACTCCCTGCTGAGCTCCTCCAAAAAATAGCGAGCCAAGAAGCTGGTTTTGCGTACAACCCCAACTACCATTACTATCTTCGAATCGAAAACTTGCATCTTGACCCTGTCGATGGCCCTTGTTGCACCCTCGAAGGCGAATTCCTTCACGCCGAATTTGCAGGCATCACCTCTTGCCGCAGCTTCAAAATTGGCGACAGCATTTTGCGCAGCCTCAGCACCCAGCATCGACCGCTCCAGGCTGGTCAGGTCTGCCAACTCTTTTTCAATCCCGAAAACCTTATGGCCTTCCCTGCCCAGGATCGTCAAAAATAAGAAGTAGGTATGCTTATGACATGCACTTTTTTTAGAAAAGAAGGTCTGAGCCGCCGCCTTATTTACTTGCTTTTGAGCTTGTTGTTAGGCATGCAGCTCTTCACGTACCTCATCTATCCAAACTTGACGCTCATCCAGCAAACCCTAGCTCCAAACGGTCACTTTGACCTCTCGGTGATTGGCAAAATAAGCAGCTCCCAACGCGTCCTCTACGCCATGCGCAACACCTTTATTCTGGCGATTGGCTTGTGCATCAGCGTCAACGTTCTCGGCATCTTTCAGGTGCTCTGCCTGGATTACTTTGAGATTCCTGGCCGTCGTTTCCTCGCTTTTGCTTTTCACGCCCCCCTGGTGTCGAATCGTCTCGTTTTGGTCACGGCTTACAACTTCCTCCTCGGTGGGCAGGGTTTGATTACCAGCCAACTCCAGCACCTCTTTCCCAACCTCAATCCTTACTGGTTCCAGGGTTTCTTCGCCGTTCTCATCGTGATGACCTTCGCGGGCACCAACAACCATATTCTTTTTGTCCGCGATGCCTTGCGCAGCATTGACT
>JAEZYR010000107.1 GCA_023442635.1 Bacillota bacterium
TATTCAAGCTAGGTATAGGATGCTCGCTTTCTGCGAGCCGAAATGGAAGGAGAATTCGCATGCAAACCCAGCTAGCGAAGACACGGCGGATGAGGCCTTGGAAGCGTCGCCTCGCCGCTACGGTAGCCGGCCTCATGGTCGGTGGCTTAGTCAGTGGGTTGACTCCGCAAGTCATCCCCCTGCAAGCCGCCACTGACGGTGACGGAACGTCCGAGTACAACGAGGCCTACGCAAGGCGCGAAGGGCTCTCAGCTCGTGCACCAGGCTTCAACTACGAAAGCATGATGAAGTGGTCAGCCGCCACGGATCCAGATGCTTGGTTGAATGTCTCGACAGAGCCTTTGGCTCCGCGCTTCAAGGGCGTTCAGATCAACCCCTTGGCTCACCCCGAAGCCAAGATTGAAAACTGCGGTTTGGCACTTTGGAGCCATGACCTAGCCAGCTCGACAGGCGACCTCGGCTTCGAAGTCTACGCCTTTGACAACTGGCAACTCATCCACTCTTTTATCTTCTGGTCGGGCACCGAAGAAGGCATCTTTGCCATTCCTAGCCCCGATGTCATCACCGCCGCCCACCGCAACGGCGTTCCTGTCTATGCCCTTCTCGGCTTCCCTTGGGGATCTTATGAGGGCATCAAGGAACTCAAAAAGATGGTTCGCAAGGATGGCTCTGGCAACTATCCTTTCGCCGACAAGATGATCGAGATCGCCCATCACTTCAACTTTGATGGCTATTTCTTTAATCAAGAGAGCTCAGGCGGTACAAGCCAGGATGCTCACGATCTCAGAGATTTCATGCGCTACCTTCGCCGTCGCTCCGCCGAAAAGGGACGCGCGCTGAAGATCAGCTGGTATGACTCTATGTCTGAGGGTGGTGGCGTCCACTATCAGAACGCCGTCACCAGCGCGAACTCCTTCTGGGTCGCCCCTGTCGACAATGACAACGACTATGCGGTCGATGAGTTCTTCATGAACTACAACTGGAACAAGTCGCGTGTCGATGCCACCGTTCGGACGATGAAGTCCAAGCGCCGCAGTCCTTTTGACGCTTACGCGGGCTTTGAGGTTCAGCAAAACAGCTACAACACCTCTGTGGGTACCGAAAATTTGCTGGACGAGAATCGTCAGCCACGCATCTCCATCGCGCTTTTCGCCCCGAACTCCACCATGGGTAAGGCCAAGGATCCAGCAGACTTCCACGAGCAGGAAAAATACTTCTACACGGGTCCAGAAGGCGATCCTTCATTAGCTGGCGACACCCACCGCTGGAAGGGTATGGCACGCTTTGTGACAGACTCTTCAGTCATCATGGGACAGCGCTTCCACACCAACTTCAACAGCGGCCACGGTAAAAAGTGGTTCGAGAAGGGCAAGCTCGTCCGCGAGGGTGGTTGGAACAACCGCTCCATCCAGGACATTATGCCGACCTGGCGCTGGTGGGTTCGCGACCAAAAGGGCACGCGCATCGAGGTTCATTACGACTTCGAAGATGCCTATACAGGCGGTAACTCGCTCAAATTCTCAGGCGAACTGGCGGAGGGCAGCTACAACAACGTCATGCTCTACTCCACACGCTTGGATCTGAGCCGCCAGTCCTACGCAGAGGTCACCTATAAGGCTACAGCTGGTAGCCTCCCTGCACTCGGCGTCTCCTATGAAGCCGACTACCGCAGCAACAAAATGGCCACCTATCCCTTGCCCGAAGCAACAGGCGAGTGGCAGACCGCCCAAATTCCTCTCGGCGATCACGCTGGCGGCACCATTCACGCCCTGTCCTTGATCTTCGACAAAGGTGGCAAAACTGAATTCAATCTGGGCGCTATCAGCGTCAGCAACGAAAAACTGCCTGCCCCTGCAGCTCCTACGCAAATCAATGTCGACCAGGCACTGGTCAAGGGTCTGGCAGAGGCTGAGCTTCGCCTGAGCTGGGCAGCTGTGCCTGGCGCTCAGTCCTACAACGTCTATGTCGAGCAGCCCGATGGTTCTGTCGACTACCTCGTTTCTTCTAACGGCAGCAACACCCACGCTTTTGTGCCCAAAATCACGCGTCGCGGTGAGCCACTGCCAACTGAAAGCAAAATCCTCGTCCGCGCCTTGAATGCTCAGGGCGAAATGGGTGAAGCTGGCAGCGTACAGTACGCCTGGCCTTTTACCCCTGCGATGGCTGAGCCAACAACCGAATATGCTTATCCGAACCTCTGCCTCAATGCCCAAATCATTGAGAAGTCGGGTGAGAACAAAGCTGAACCTGCCGTCAAGGCCATTGACGGCACCTCGCAGAACAACTCGAAGTGGTGCCACACTGGCCACACCAAAGGCTTCTTGCAGATCAAATTAGACAAGCCCCACATGGTCAAGCGCTGGCGCATGGAGCTAGCTGAGTACGGCGGCGAAGCCAAAAACATGAACTCCTCCGCCTTGCGTCTTTTGGCCAAAATGCCTGAAGGTGGCTGGAAGACCGTCCATAAGATTTCGGGCAACTCAGCGCCTTACATCGACGTCATTGTCGATTATCCTTACGAGTCGGATACCTGGTACCTAGATGTGCAAGACTCGGGCACCTCGCCCTGGTCGGCCGTCCGCATCTACGAGTGGCAGATGTTCGAAGCGGATACCTATCCACCTTTGGCTGCAGCTCCACCTGAGAGCGTCTGGACGAAATATGACAAAGACCCAGCCCAGGCTCAGGTCTATTTCCAGAATGTGCCGAAGAAATATCAGATCGAGCTCTATGACAGCTTGTCAGCTCCCTCACCTCTCTACACCCTAAAGGCTAATGAGGGGCTTTCAACCGACCTACCCAAGTCAACTGCCAACGCCTTGGCGCGTATGTTCACTGGCGTCGACCTGAATCGTTTTGTCAGCGACAGCGAGCATGGCACAGGCCGTCTTTACTATCAGGTCACCCAAGGGCAAAGTCATTCGCCTCGCCTCAGCATCCCAGTCGCCTTGAACAATGAGCGTCAGTTGACCTTACAGGCGCTCGGCCAAGATGGAGAACTGCAAGGCGTCGTCTTTGATATCTTCCCTGAAGGCAGCAAGCAATCGGCTGGCAGCTTTACCACCAGCACAATGCCTTCGATCACCCTGCCTGCTGGTCGTTACCAGGTTGTGGCCAAGAGTCTTGGCAATAATCGCGGCTACCAGCTCAGCCAGACCCCAACTTCAGTTGACCTGACTAGCCCTGAACCCCAAAGCATCCAAATTCGCATTCCTGCTATACCTGAATTCTTTGAATTGCAGCAGCTCATCGACAAGCGCACGCCCGAACTTGAGCAGCTCAAGGGTGCCGCCCACGATGAGTTGGAGCAGGCCATCCAGCACGCTAACGATCTCATCGGCAAGGATCCGCTCGATCCGATCCAACTCCAAAATGAGATTGAAGCACTCAAGCAAGCACCCAAAACCGTTGACCGCAGTCAGCTCGAGGCCTTGGTCGAAGAGGCGGCTGCTCTCCAGGCCAGCGACTTTGCGCCAGAAGGTTGGGAAGACTTCCAGGCAGAATTAGCCAAAGCCCAAGCCCTCCTAGCTAAGGAAGATCCAGCTGCTAGCCAGGATCTCATCAACGAGGAATATCAGCTCCTCAAACCGCTGCGCGAAGCCCTCGTACCGCTGCTGCTCGTCACTTTTGACCCAGACTTTGAAGAAGGTAGCAAGACGGAGATTCGCATCAAGAAGGGTGAGGCCATCGGCGAAGCCCTGCCTGCCGCCCCCGAACGCGAAGGCTTCAAGTTCCTAGGCTGGTTCCAAGAGGAAGAGGCCGTTACGGCTGAAACCGTGGTCAATGCAGCTCTAGAAGCCAAAGCCAAATGGGAAGCCGAAGAGACCTTGCCACCTGAGGAGCCCCTCGGTGAAGATGTCAAGGCGCTGGCCTCCCTCCAGCTCTTGCTCGTCACCCCCGACGGCCAGCCTGTGCCAGCCGATGCCAAATTTGTTCTCGCGCCTGAGACTGGGGAAGAAACGCCTGTTGAGCTCGTGAGCGAAGATGGCTCTTCACAATGGCTGAACTTCAACAAGCTGCCCAACGGTCAATACACGTTGAAGCAGCTGCAAGGCGAGGAAGTCGTAGCTGAGCACAAGCTCGAAGTCCAAGACGATGGCGGCCTTCTCATCGATGGTTTGGAGCTGAGCCCAAGCCAGCAAGAAGGCCAGAACCGTGTGTTGTGGAGCATCCGCGACAAGGCCACCCAGAAAGGCTTGGCTGAAGTGCCTTTCGCCCTGGATCGCAAGAGCGAGTCCGTTGCAGAGCCTACGCCTGGTGCCGAGGAAGGCAACGGCGATGAGGGCAAAGAAATCGCTGCCCCCAGTCCTGCATCTCCTGAGAAACCCGACGCTGACACAAGCGGCGACGCCTCAGAGGGTGACGAAGGCGAAGATGCCCATGTCGATCCTGCTACCCCTGACGATAAGGTTGGCGGAGCCGAGGCCGATGGCGCTGACGTTTCCGAAGTCGAGGATCCCAACACCGACGAGGCTAACCTGCAGCCTGCCGCAGAGCAACCCAAAGCACTGAGCGTGGGTGGCGCTGGTGAGGGCGAGGAAGCGCCAGCCGACGAACTGGCTCCTGCTCCTGCCGCCGAAGAGGGTTGGACACGTATCGATACCTATAAGAGCGACGCTAACGGCAATGTGCTAGCTGAAAATCTCCAACCTGGCACGTATCGGATCACGCAACTTGAAGTCCCTGAGGGCTATCACAGTGATGCGCTCGAACATACGTTCACGCTACCCGAACTGCCTTATGGCGAGGCAGCCGAGGTACAAGGACGCCCACACCTGCTGTACAGCACGGCGCTCATGGTTCTCGAAAATGAAGCCGTCGAGGAGCCAGTACCTGAGCCTGGCCCCG
>JAEZYR010000114.1 GCA_023442635.1 Bacillota bacterium
CCTTCGGCGCCCACAACGATATAGTGGTGCTTTCCAGCATTACGGCATTCCAGCAATCGTTTGAGGACATCTTTTTCGAAATCGTAAGAAACTTCTGGTATGAGAATCACTTCAGCGCCAGTTGCCATGCCTACATTTAGGGCAATGTATCCTGCGCTACGCCCCATAACTTCAATAACAGAGCAGCGCTCATGGCTCGTGGCAGTATCGCGAACTTTGTCAATGGCTTCCATCGCGGTATTCATCGCTGTGTCATAGCCGATCGTATAGTCCGTGGCAGGAATATCATTGTCAATAGATGCTGGAATACAGATAACAGGAAGACCCTGGTGGGCGATATCACGAGCTCCCCTAAAAGAACCGTCACCACCAATAACGACTAAGACATCGATGCCGAAGACTCGACTCATGGAATAAGCCTTTTGGACGCCTTCGGGCGTATTGTAGGTAGCCGAACGCGCCGTCATAAGAAAAGTTCCGCCGCGCTGGAGCTTTTCGGAAACAGAGCGGCTGTTCAGTTCCATGACATCGCCACGCCAAAGGCCATGAAAACCTCGGCGTACACCTAGCATCCTAAACCCATGGTTGAGACCCGCTCGAACCACTGCACGGATTGCAGCATTCATACCTGGCGCATCTCCTCCAGAAGTTAGCACGCCAATCGTTAAAGGGCGCTCGTCCTCCCCTGGTGTATCGTACTGTCTTCCAGGAGCTCGCCCTTGCAAAACATCCTGCTCTTCGCTTCTTCGAGCCATCATGGCCTCGTCAGGGCTCGTATTTTCCATAGCTGCATTTGTTAAATTATCCGCCATATAAAGCCTCCAGATAGCTCATTAAATCGTATTTGATGTCATTATACACGCCCTATGCTCAGCTTTTCCTAGCAAGCATCTCAAGAGCATCAAAACCATAACGCTCAGCCAAAACACCCAGAAGTGCTCCTTCAGCCTCGACATCACCTAAATAGTTTTCTCCATCTGGTGTGCGTAGATAAAAGGCATAGTCTCCTGGAAAATAAGCGAGTGTGGCAAGTAAAATCCTCATACCTTCTGGTGACAACGGCTGTTCTCTTTTGAGGCAAAGCGCCATTTCTCTGGGGCGCACATAGGCGCCTGCGTTTTTCTCCCTCGCTCCAAAATAGGCCTCGTCTTTCCCCTCAAGATCCAGGCTCGCTTCTTGGGGAGATCCTCCTAACTGTTGGGTCTGTCTTGCTGGCAACTCGGAATCTCTGAGCTCCCATACTGTTTTCTTCTGGGAGGAGCCAAGTCGCTGACTACCCAAGGCTCTGAGCAAAGCTTGCCGATCTCGGGGTTCGCCCATATTCAACCACGTCTGGTGATCAACGGCTGGAAAGAGCTCATCAACAATGAGCTCTAGCGCCTCATCATTGCGTTGCTGCAGGCGCCCACTGATGAGTAACTTTGCTCCGCCCTGCAGCATAGTCTTGTTCTTTGCATAGGCATCAGGGAAAAGAATACAGCGGAAAGTTCCAGTCAGATCCTCAAATTCAACCTGAGCCATCGTCTGCTGTTTCTTGGTCTGCTGTGTTTTGCACTGTAATACAAGTCCCTGCATAAGCACACTTTGACCCGCTAGATAAGCCTTTCGCTTTTCAGCCGCCATATCAGCCGCCTCGCCTACCTCCCCGCCCTCATAATCCAGCGTAACTTCCGATTGTAGATCCTCAGCAGAGATGCAGCACGTCGTATAGACGTCTTTGTAGGCATCGAGAGGATGCCCAGATATATACATGCCGAGCATCCTACGCTCGTCTTGTAACTTTTCTTCCAAGGAACTATCAGGTAATTCTGGGAGTTCCAAATCTTCTTGCAGCTCCTTGCCGAAAATGCCTAGCTCAAAAAAACTTAACTGCCCCTGTACATGTCTTTTTCGTTCTTTTTGAAAGCGATGAAACCAACTCTCAACAACAGCGAGCTTAGCTGTGCGCGTTCCTGGAAAAGAGTCTAAAGCCCCAACTCGGACAAGGGCTTCAATGAGCTTACGCGACAGACCTGCTATTTCCATACGCTCAATAAAATCGGCATAGCTCTCAAAGGCGCCTGCCTTTTCGCGTTCAGCTACCAGCTGTGAAGCAACGCTTTCACCCAGTCCACTGATCCCCATGAGGCCAAAGCGGATGGCCTGCCCTTCTGCCTTGAAGCGCACTTCAGAGACATTGACATCAGGGCGCAATAGCGGAATATTCATCTGGCGCGTGACCCGAATGTAGTGATGCATTTTAGGTCCGCTTTCGCGTATGAAAGAGTTCAACATGGCAGCCATAAAAGGCACAGGGTAATAGCGCTTCGCCCAGGCCGTTTGGTAGCTAACCACAGCATAGCAGGCCGCATGTGCCTTGTTGAAGGCATAGCCTGCAAAGGCGACCAGGTCGTTAAATATCTTGCGGGCAACAGCTTCAGGGACACCTCTTTTGACGGCTCCATCAACTCTGTTGCCATGCTCTCCTTCGCCGCCATGGATAAACATTTCTCTGTAGCGCTCGAGCAAAGCTGGATTTTTGTCGGACATTGCGCGGCGAATATTATCGGCTTGTCCCATCGAAAAACCACCGAGGTCTCGGACAATCTGCATCACCTGCTCTTGGTAGACGATGCAACCATAAGTCACATTCAGGATTGGCTCCAAAAGAGGATGGTCATAGCGAATGGCTTCTGCATTGTGCCGACCCTCCACATAGCGCGGAATGCTTTCCATCGGGCCAGGGCGATAGAGTGAAATGCCAGCAATAATGTCTTCGAGCGACTCGGGAGCCAAGTCCTTCATGAAGCTTGTCATACCAGAAGACTCAAGCTGAAAAACACCTTCTGTATCGCCTCTGGCTATCAATTGAAAAACGTTAGGATCATCATAGTTGCTGACTTCAAAATCGATATCAGGGCCACCAGAAGCTCGAACCATTTCCTTGACATCTCGCAAAACGGTCAAAGTCCGCAAACCTAAGAAATCAAACTTGAGAAGACCCAGTTTGCCGACGGGCTTCTTGGCATACTGCACCACAACCTGCTCATCATTTTTGGCAAGCGGTGCCAACTCCATCAAACGCTCGCCCGCAATGATAACGCCAGCAGCATGGGTTGAGGCATGGCGGGGCATACCTTCGAGTTGGCGCCCTAGATCAATCAGTTGCCTGACACGAGGGGACTGCTCATAGCGTGCCTTGAGATCTGGATTTTGTGCCAAGGCCATATCCAGCGTCATATTGAGCGTGCGAGGAATCAGGTTAACAAGCTGAGCCACTTCGTCTAAAGGCCAATCCAGGACACGGCCGATATCATGTAACACAGCTCTAGCACCAAAAGTTCCAAAAGTAATGACCTGTGCTACATGGTCTTGACCATAACGAGAGACGACATATTGAATGACCTCTGAGCGACGTTCGTAGCAAAAATCCACATCAAAGTCGGGCATGGAAACGCGCTCAGGATTGAGGAAACGTTCAAAAGCTAACTCATAGCGAATGGGGTCTAATTGGGTAATACCAAGCGCCCAGGCCGCCAAAGAAGCTGCACCAGAGCCTCGCCCAGGTCCCACGACAATGCCCTGGCTGCGTGCATATCGAATAAAGTCGCCGACAATCAAGTAGTAATCGGCATAACCCATTTGGATGATGACATCCAACTCATATTGCAAGCGCTGCCAGTAGTCCTGCTGCAGCTCTTCTGCAATACCCAGATTTCGAATTTTCTCTTCTAGCCCCTGCTGGCAAAGATCCCTCAAATAGTCAGCAGCTTGATGATAAGGTTCTGGCAAATCAAAACTTGGCAAGTGTAGCTGCCCAAAATCCAAGCAAGCATCCTGGCAGCGTTCAGCGATCCGAACCGTATTCTCCAAGGCTTCGGGGTGGCCTGGAAAAGCAGCTGCCATTTCTTCTGGCGACTGCAAATAAAAGCGCTCAGAGCCCATCTGCATGCGGTTCGGATCACTAAGTCTTTTTCCTGTTTGGATACAGAGCAGAACCTCATGCACTTGGGCATCGTCTGCCTTGAGATAGTGGGCATCAGCTGTGGCAACCAGCCCTAAGCCCGTCTCTTTTGCCAAGGCAAATAGTCTGTCATTGACTGCCTTTTGTTCGAGGAGACCATTTGCTTGTACTTCCAGAAAGAAATTTTCATCACCAAAAATATGGCGATAGCGCGTCAGAGCTTGGTACAGCCAGGACTCATCCCTAGCCTGAATCGCCCTAGCCAGTTCACCACTCAAGCAAGCCGATAAAGCAATCAAACCCTCATGATGCTCAGCAAGCAAGTCATAATCAACACGCGGGCGGTAGTAAAAGCCTTCTGTCCAAGCCTTAGAAACAAGCTGATTGAGATTTCGAATGCCCGCCTTGCTTTCAGCAAGCAAAATCAAATGGTAGGGACGTCTGTCCTCAAGCTGATCTCTTTGGTGTCTGCCACGTGGCGCTACATAGACTTCGCAGCCTATGATGGGCTGAACCCCAATCTTTTGGCAGTTCTGGACAAAATTCACCATGCCATACATGACGCCGTGGTCGGTCAAGGCCACCGACGACATGCCCAGTTCTTGGACACGCGTCGGTAGCTGATCGAGCCTGATCGCACCGTCAAGCAAACTGTATTCGCTATGTAGATGCAAATGACAAAATGCTGGCATATTTCTCTATCTAAACCTATTTCTTGCGTTTCTTGCGCTTTTTATTTTGCCGTCTAACTATGGGCAATCCCAACTACGCTAGGTGCGGTTCTAGATGTTTTACAAACGCTGTACAGCGATCCTCGAGCTTCTTTTGGATAGCTGCCCGCTCTTGATCTTCCCCATAGCAGCCAAAGTAGACTTTGATCTTGGGTTCTGTTCCTGATGGACGCACACAAATCCAGTCCAGGTCGCCTAATTCATAGAACAAGACATCTGAGGACGGCAGATCGAGCTGGCTCTGTGATGCTGAATCGAGGTGGTAAGCGACAGATTGCAGATAGTCTTTCACGCAAGTCACAGGGAAGCCTGGCAAGCCCTGAGCTGCTTCTTGTCGCAGATCAGCCATGCAGCGTTGAATTGCTTCGATACCCTCTTTGCCGCTACGCGAGATCGAAACCGTTTTTTCACAAGCAAAACCATAGCGTTTGTAGAGTTTTTCGAGTAAATCAGCTAGAGTCATACCCTGATCTTTAGCACTAGCTGCCATTTCGGCTAAAAGCATGGAGGCAACGACTGCATCTTTATCGCGGACTGCTGTACCTGCTAAGTAGCCAAAGCTCTCTTCAAAGCCAAAGAGGAAACTGCTCTTACCTGTATCATCGAGCTGTTTGATTTTTTCACCAATGTACTTGAAGCCCGTTAGTGTTTCATACAGATCCACGCCATAGGCAGCTGCTATGCGCCTTGCGAGTTTGGTGGAAACGATGGTCGTGACGCAGAAGGCCTTTTCTGGCAAGGTTTCTGTGCGCTTTTTCACTCCCAAAATGTAGTCCATGAGAAGCAAGCCAATTTGATTGCCAGTCAAGACTTGATACTGCCCATCGGGCAAACGGATGGCCGCCCCAGTGCGATCAGCATCAGGATCTGTCGCGATAATCAATTCTGCTTTCTCTTTTTCGGCTAATTGAATAGCTAATTCTAAAGCTGCTCTCTCTTCTGGGTTAGGTGACTTGACAGTCGAGAACTCTCCATCTGGCATTTCTTGTTCGGGTACAACGGATACTGCTTGAAAGCCAATGGTCTGAAGAATACGGCGAACAGGTTTATTACCGCATCCATGTAGCGGCGTATAAATAATCTTCATATCCGCTTGGCGCTTGATGACATCCCGATCGATTTGGATGGTCTGCAGCATATCCATGTACTGGCGATCAATGTCTTCGCCTATGATTTCTAACAAACCTGCTTGGATAGCCTCTTCACGCTCCATCCAACGCAGTGTTCTAAGGTCCTCAATCTTGTTCATTTCCCGTAGAACGATGTCAGCAGCCTCAGGCGGCATCTGCCCTCCATCTTCACCATACGCCTTATAACCGTTATAGCTTTTGGGGTTGTGAGATGCCGTAATCATGACGCCACCCACACAATTCAGCGTTCTTAAAGCAAAGGAAAGCATGGGCGTGGGTCTGAGTTCGTCAAAAAGGTAGCAATGTATGCCATGCTGACAAAAAGCAAGTGCTGCAATCTCTGCAAAGCATGTAGAGCCAATTCTGGAATCATAGGAAATCACCACACCACGCTGGCGAGCTTCCTCCCCCAAACCGTCTATATATCGCGCAAAGCCTTCGGTCGCCCTGGCAATGGTGTATCGATTGATGCGGTTTGTACCTGCCCCCAGTAAGGCTC
>JAEZYR010000134.1 GCA_023442635.1 Bacillota bacterium
CCCATGAGAAGAGGACAAGCCCCAAGGTCCAAACGCGCTTGAGCAGCCCAAGCCCCCACTTAGAGGAGGCGAAAAAGCGCTTGAGCAGAAATTTCTCGATGAGCAAGCAGCAAGCAAACCACAGACCCCAAAAGAAAAAATTCCACGCCGCCCCGTGCCATATCCCTGTCAGCAGCCAAACCACCAGAATGTTGAAAATCTGCCTGGCTCGGCCACAGCGATTGCCACCTAGGGGCAGATAGACATAGCGCCGAAACCAACCCGAAAGCGACAAGTGCCAGCGCCGCCAAAACTCCGTAATGGAGGAGGCCGTATAGGGGTAGTCGAAGTTCTCGATCAGACGGATGTCAAAAAGGCGAGCCAAGCCGATCGCCATATCTGAGTAAGCTGAAAAATCAAAATAAATTTGCAAGGCAAAACTAAGCGCCCATAGCCAAGCTCCCAAAGTGGGCAGCTGCTCAACAGGCGCCTGTGAGAGGGCGGCATGAAGGGCTCCGCAGCGATTAGCCAGAATCGTTTTCTTGGCTAAGCCTAGAATAAAACGCCTTAGGCCAGCAGCTCGCGAAGACCAGTCTATGCTCCGTTGCCTTAACTGCTGCATCAGATCTTCATAACGCACGATCGGGCCAGCAATCAGTTGCGGAAAAAAGCTGATATAAACGCTCAGATTCAAAATATTCTTTTCTAGGGGAATAGCCCCCCAATAGAGGTCAATGAGATAGGAAAGGATCTGAAAAGTGTAAAAAGATATGCCGATGGGCAGGGCTAAGTGCCAATGCGGCCAGGCAAAATTCGGCCAGATCGTCCGCAGCTCCCCAAAGGCAAAAGCGGCGTATTTGAAGACGAAAAGCAAGCCGAGATTAAAAAGAATGCCCAGAGCAAAGAAAAAGCGTTTGCAGCCCTGCTTTGATCGGCTCTGACTCGCCACAATCGCGCGTCCCAGGCCGTAGTTCACACCTATGGACAAGAACATGAGTGGCAAAAAACGAGGCTCGCCCCAAGCATAAAAGAGCAAACTCGCTAGGAGTAGGAGATGATTGCGCCAAGCAAAGGAGCTACTTGCGGCCTCATCTCCTTGCGCCTGACCCTGTTTTCGCAGCCGAAGCGAGGCCAAGAAATCCAGCCCAGCATAGGCCAAAGCGAGCAAGGGCAAAAACAGGTATAAGAAAAGCAGACTGCTAAACAGCACTGCTAAGGCCTCAGGAAAGTTGGCCTAAGGCTGTTTCAAGCAAAGGCTCCGCCTTCGCCGCATCTTGGGCGGCCACGTAAGCCACAAAACGACCCACGCGCTTGATCACAGCGCCCTCGGCCTTGGGCTTTTCTTTCGGCTCATAGTCCGTAAAACGCTCGATCTGCCGCTGTTTACGATCCTGAAGCTTCTCTTCGCAAGCCTTGGCGGCTTCTTCGTCAGGCAATTCAAACAGGGCTACTTCTTCTGGGGTCCAGCCGCTGCTCACATAGGTCGCAAATTGCTTGAGTTGGGTCGGATCAATTTGGTATGTACGCCGCAGCAGGCGGTCTTCCAAGGGGCGCATTTCGTCTGAAAAGCTCAGTTCGGCGAGAATTTGCTTGGCTATCCCATCAAGGGCTGCATTGCTCTGGCCTGGTTCTGCCATGACGTATGGCTTCGTCGATCCAGAAGCTGCCAGTGAGGGCTCAGCGCTAGCTGCCACCGATGGCATAGACGAGTCAGCAGACTGGCTAGCTGGGGTATTGGGCTGGCTTTGGCAGGCACCCAGTACGAGCATGGCTCCTGCCAATCCTAGTGTGAGTAGGCTCTTCTTCAGCGAACGAGCATGTTGTATAGCCACAGGTATTCTCCTTCAAATTGCGCCGTTAAGTGCATGATCCATGCATCATAACACGGACAAATCCGCTTTGTTTATCAACGAAGGGTCGTATGCTTTCTCGACGCGATAGATACGTCGGGCTAAGCGTTGGCGCAAACTTGCTAGCGCTTGGCCTTCAACGGCTTCTGGCCATGACATGAGGCGCAATTCCACTGGCTCTCTGTCGGCCTGATAAGGAGGCTGAATCCAGGGTTCGGGCAACAGTTGGAAGCCCAAACGCTGGTAAAAGCGCAGCCTGGCCTCACGTTCAGCCTGGGGAGAAGTCGCCAGTGCCGAGGGCAGGTTCAGGCAAGCTTCAAGTGGCTCTAACTCAAGCAGGAGGCGGATTTGCCTGCCTTGAGCCCAGCTTTGTAGCGCTCGAAGAAGAGCAGAGCCCCATCCCTGGCCGCGCCCTTCTGGGGCGATGGCCAAGTGTTCGACAAAAAACCAATGGTCATGCTGTAAGTCAAAAAGACTGAGCAGGCCCAAGACTTCACCAGAGCATGCTATCCCCTCGCTCGGGGCTTGCTCGCCGTGCTGCGGTTGAGCCCAAAGGGCTTGCGCGTTTCTCTCGTCCGCATACGCTGCCCTGTCTGCTTCGGCTTCTGGCTCGCCGTCTCGAAGCAGAAGGATCAGCAGGTGGTCAGGATCCTCTGCCAGCGCAATCTGGTCCTCTTCCCCTCGTCTTTCCTCTGGTGGGAAGGCCAAGTCCAGCAGGGGATAAGCCTTTTGCCAGCAAAGCTCGCTAGCTTCGACAGCATAAGTCTGGACTGCCCAGGCTAAGGGACTACGCCTAGCCCCTCCACACTCAGCCAAAAATCTTTCGATCGCGCTTTGTTCGACTCGATCAAGCCAGTTTTCTGGAAAAAGAAGCGTTGTCATATGCGGTTTTGCAGCTCCTATCCAACAAGAACCCTCAAAGGGGCGAGTATGAAGCAGCTGCTGCGAGAGCGAGGGTGAACAAACTGCCAGGCTCCCTCATAGCCGTGGCCAGCATGCCCCCAAAAGGCTGCGCTTGAGGCACGTGTTCGGTCAGTTCTGAGCTAGCTTGAGGTAAAAAGGCCGAGAGATCGCTAGCTCGATCTGCCTGGAAAGTGTCCCAATCGCGCAAGTCGCCAGCCCGGTAGCCCTTGCGGAACCAGCGCGAGCGCTGCTCGCTCGTGCCATGGGTAAAGCTGTCTGGTACGACATAGCCTTGCGTCTGGCGTTGTAGGTGGTCGTCTCCTACCTTTTGAGTCGCTGTGATCGCCTCTTCGATGTCGCCTGGATCCAAGAGCCCCTTTTGCTCAGCGTAATGTGCCCACACACCAGCCAGATAGTCTGCTTGCAGCTCCAGTCGAATGGTCAGATCGTTTCGTTCAGTTTCTGTTCGGGCGCGGCGCTGTAGTTCGTGCACCTGATCAAGAAGCCCTAATTCCTGTTGCACATGATGGCCGACCTCGTGGGCGAGCACGTAAGCCATCGCAAAGTCGCCTTTGGCACCCAGTTCATGCTCGAGCTGATCATAGAAGGAGAGGTCGATGTAGACCTTGCGGTCTGCCGAACAATAAAAGGGGCCGCTTTGGGCAGTCGCGCCACCACAAGAAGAGCGGACTTGGTCGCGGAAAAGGACGAGCGTGCAAGGGTGGTACTGCTTGCCTATCTGGCTAAAAAGCTTCTGCCAGCATTGTTCCGTCTCATACAGAACAACTTCCAGCATTTCACGGCGGTCTTTTTCATTCGCGTTTTCTGCAACAGCTACCTGGCCTGGTTGCACAGGGCGACTGTCTGGAACATCGCCACCTCCCAGCAAAGAGCTGAGACCGCCACCGCGTGACAACAGCAAGAAGATGATCAAGATCAAAACAAGGCTAAAACCGCCACCTGCTCCGACCCTGGCGCCGCGACTCTGGGGCAGGCCAATGGGGAAAGGCAGACCCATGGGAGACCGACCTGTTGAACGCCCTAAGCCTCCCATTCCTCTCGTCCAGTTAGAGCCGCTGCTCTGCCCTCGACGATCTTCTACATTCTGGCTGCGTTGCCGCCCCCTCCATTGCATAAAAGCCATGCTCCTTCTTGCAAATTCTGCTTATTGTCTTTGATTTTACCGAAAATGTTCCATCTAGGCCGAAAACCCAACCAGGGCGCTGATTGCTGATGTCGCCCAGGGCGCTGATACATGATGTCGCCCAGGGCGCTGATTGCTGATGTCGCCCAGGGCGCTGATTGCTGATGTCGCCCGGGGGCATCGCAGAGTCTTTCGCGCTATAATATCGAATCTAGTATGCGTTTATGCTGAGCTAAAGTTTGAGCTAAAGCTCGTGTTTAGCTCGTGCTTCATACCGATCATCATCCCAAAGGAGGTTCAGCTTGTATTCTCAATCAAGTGACCAGCCCAGCAATCCCAAGCCTCCGAAGGCGCCCAGTTCTCGCTCACGACGCCCCATGGGATGCCTCGTCCTGAGCTTTTGCTTCGTGTTTCCGCTGATTGTTTTGATCGTGCTTTTTCATCCTCAGCCTATCGCGGTCTCCAGCCCTGTTGACAACCGCATCGCCGTCTGGCGAGAAGGCTGGCCCGTCCAAGCTGGTGACAAGCCCAAGCGCTTGCTGCTCAATGCCAGTGCCTCCTCTTCTGAACCCAGCACAAGCCCCAGTACGCAAAGTAGCCCTACAACTTCCCAGACGACGCCCACGCAAGAGCCTACCTCAACAGCTACGCCCTCAGTCGCGCCGAGCTCTGAACCCAGCACCCCAGCCCCAAAGCCCCCTGTATCGGTCGAAGTGCCAGCGCGCAGCATCCCCATTCCGCTGAACTATTTTGACGACGCCCTCTTTATCGGCGACTCGCGTACAGAAGGTCTGCTGCTTTCGGGCAATTTGCCTTCAGCTCACTTCTATACAGATATCGGCTTGGCAGTCAGGCATTTTTTCAGCCGCCAGATCACTTTCGATGACGGCAGCAAGGGAACTTGCGCGGATCGCCTCAAGCAAGAGCACTACGGCAAAATATATCTCTGCTTCGGCATGAATGATATCGGTGGCAATCTTGATGACTTTTTGGATTCATATGCCCAAATTGTCGACTACATTCGCGCCCAGCAGCCGAATGCTATTTTGTACCTCCAAAATATTATTGCCGTCACCCAGAGTCGCGACGATCGCAAAGACTGGCGCAACAATAACAACATCACGCGCTTCAAGCAAGCCCTTGCCGAGTTCGCCGAGCGCCGTGG
>JAEZYR010000136.1 GCA_023442635.1 Bacillota bacterium
TTCCAGGGGTACAGAAAATGTCAGGCGCCGCTTATTGGCCTGATCGAGAGGGGGGAAGCTGCATGAGTGATAGCGCGACATGCTCGGCCAAGAGAAAGCCAGCGACAGGCGGTACCCATGAGATAGAGGCGGGAAAAGGTAGGCGCTTGCCTTTTGTATCGACGGGACGAGCAGGAACTTCAGGTGACCAGACCACGGGATGCTTGTCGAGTCCTTCGCCTCTAAAGGCGCGGCGAAGAATCCTGGCGAGGGGACAGACGGATGTCTGGCCAAGTTGTCCTAAACGCAGCAAGCTGGCGTGTTGCTTATTTCCAGCACCCAGAGCAGAAATAATGGGACGCTTGAGCTCATAACAGTGTCTGATTAGATGTATCTTGCTCGGGACGGAATCGATTGCATCGACCACGTAGTTCACTTGCTCGAAAGGAAAGTCTTGGGCGTTTTCGGCATCATAAAAGAGGGGCAGAGTCTCAATGTGGGCTTGGGGCTGTAGATCTCGCAGTCGTTCAGCCAGAACTTCAACTTTTAGACGACCTAGCTGACTATAGGTGGCTGGGAGCTGGCGGTTGATATTGGAGAGTACGACCCGATCAGGATCAACAAGAATTAGCTTGCCGAGGCCAGCGCGAATGAGAGCCTCAGCACACCAAGAACCGACACCACCACAGCCGAATAACATAACAGTGGATTGCTGAAGACGTCTTATCCCATCTTCACCGACAAGTGCGATCGAACGCGAAAAAGCTTCAGGAAGGGGAGCAGAATGTTGGGGACTGCTGCAAGTTTCATTTGTCATGTTGGGCGTTACCTCGACCGAGATGGCCACATAAACGGGCTGGATCAGTCGCCTTTTCAAAATCTTTCTCATCCATGAGCTGAGCGGCAAGAACTTCTTGGCGGAGGCTTGTGCCATGCTCGTGAGCAAGGTGAGCTAAGCGAGAGGCTTCAAGATAGCCTAGTTGTGGCGCTAAAGCCGTAACACGCATCAAGCTATTTTCGACATAAGCCGCCATGCGTTCAGCATGAACTTGGATGCCATCGACACAATTTTTTTGAAAAGATCGCAGGCCATCGCTCAATAAACCCAACGATTGCTGCATTTTATAGGCCATAAGAGGCATGAATACATTGAGTTGTAGATGACCTTGGCTAGCTGCCATCATGAAAACCTGGTCATTACCAAAGACTTCAAGGCAAAGCATGGTGAGCATCTCACACTGCGTTGGGTTGACTTTGCCAGGCATGATAGAAGAGCCAGGCTCGCCTGCTGGTAGCTCTAATTCGCCAAGACCGCATCGAGGGCCAGAGGCCAGTAAGCGCAGATCGCTAGCCAGCTTAAAGAGGTCAGTGGCCAGGGCGCGAAGAGCACCGTGAAAAACAAGCATGGCGGATTTGCTAGCCATGTGACGGGCTGGAGCTGTGACGGTGTGTATGGGTATCTGATAGCGTCGACTGAGTTCTTCGCAGCATTTTTCTGCGAATTTTTCGGGAGCGTTGAGACCCGTACCGACTGCGGTTCCGCCGAGAGGTACCGCCGTGCAGGCAAACTGTAAGTCATCTAGGTATTGAAGATCGTCGCTAAGGCTCTGAATCCAAGCTTCACATTCTTGGCCGAAATAAATCGGGGTAGCATCCATCAGATGTGTTCGCCCACTCTTAATGACATGGCCAAACTTGGACTGCAGCGTCTGGAGTGAAGTGATGAGATCGCAAAGAGCAGGGCGGAGATTTTGCCGATAGGCACCCAAAAGTGCCAAGTGCATAGCCGTCGGAAAAACGTCATTAGAAGACTGAGAAGCATTGATCACGTCATTCGGGTGAAAGAGCTTGGGATCGATTGGGGAAGCCGTCTGCTCGGCTTGGGCTTTGGCTTGGGCTAAAGTGGAGAGCACTTCATTGACATTCATATTGCTCTGCGTGCCACTACCCGTTTGCCAAACAGGAAGGGGGAAAAAGCTCGATAGGTCGGAGCTTGCCAAAAGTTCCTCGCAGCAAGCGACAATGATCCGAGCCTGTTCGGGGCTTATCTTGCCCACTGCGGCGTTGCTCATAGCGGCTGAACGCTTGATCTCGATCAGAGCCAACAAGATTGATTTTGGCATTTTCTCTTCGCCGACTCGAAAATGCTCCAAAGCTCTTTGGGTGACAGGACCCCAGGGTGCATCTGCAGGGATTGCAACCTCTCCTAGGCCATCTCGCTCATATCGCAAAGCATGGGTATTTTGTCCCAACTGTTCTAGCATAAAAGCCTCCCATCACGTGTGGCTCAAATTTCTTTTGGGCGACCTAGTCACCTTTCATAATCCTAAATCGCAGCTTTATACGCTGCAAGCATTTCCAAGCACGAGTAGGTGAATCACTTATGCCTTGCTGTGAGGCCTTCTCTGTGCTTTGAAGCTGTATTTTGACGCTCGTTAAGAAACTATCGCGATATATAATTGTGATAACTGCTAAAATAAATGAAAAATCAAGCTGTGAGTCTATGCGGAGGTGCTAAATGCAGGAGCATGCCTACCTATTTCACGAAGGTACCAATTACCAAATTGCTGATTTTTTAGGGGCTCACCCCTTGGCACAGGGCGGTTATCGCTTTGTGCTCTGGGCACCCTCAGCTAAAGCTATTGCGGTTGTCGGTGATTTTAATGATTGGCGTGTAGGTGCTCACCCTATGCAGCACGATATGGAGCTTGAACTTTGGTCTATCGATATTCCAGAGGCCGAGACTTGGCAGCGATACAAATACGCCATTTTACCTGGTGAGGGAGGGACGTCCGAGTGGGGGGAAGCCTTGCCAGCCGATCAGGCCGAGTATCACCCTGGTTGGTATCTCAAAAGTGATCCCTATGCTCGGCACTATGAAACGCCGCCAGCTACAGCGGCGATTCTCTATGATCCTGTGGACTATGTCTGGCAGGATGAGGCCTGGATGCTCCAAAGAAGTGGACCCAAGGAGCCTCAAGCACTCAATATATATGAACTCCATCTTGGCTCATGGCGTCGCTATCCAGACGGCTCTTGCTATAACTATCGGGATATTGCGGAGCAGTTGGCGGATCACTGTGAGCAAATGGGCTTTAACGCAGTGGAATTTCTGCCCTTGACGGAATACCCCTTTGAAGGATCCTGGGGTTATCAGGTTTCAGGCTATTTTGCCCCCACTTCTCGCTATGGCACGCCAGCCGATCTCAAGTATTTAATCGATACTTTGCACCAACGAGGCATACGGGTTTTTCTTGATTGGGTTCCTGCACATTTTCCTAGGGATGCCGCGGGGCTAGCACGCTTTGATGGACGAGCTCTTTTTGAGCATCCAGATCCGCGTTTAGGCGAGCACAAGGAGTGGGGGACTTTGGTCTTTGATTATGGCCGGCCAGAAGTTAGATCCTTCCTCATGTCGAGCGCCCTGTTTTGGCTCCGTGATTTTCACCTTGATGGTCTTCGGGTTGATGCCGTTTCATCGATGCTTTACACCCATTACGGTCGAAGCGAATATGTTCTGAATCGTTATGGTGGCGTCGAGTATCTTGAAGCTATTGAATTTTTGAAGCAGCTCAACCAGTGTATTGCCCAAAATTTTCCAAAGGCCTTCATGATGGCTGAGGAGTCAACTACGTACCCGAAGTTGACTTGGCCTGTATCAGAGGGAGGTTTGGGCTTTACGCACAAATGGAACATGGGCTGGATGCACGATACGCTTGATTATTCAGAGCTGGACTACTACTTGCGCGTCACACGCCACAACAAGCTGAGTTTTGGCATGACTTATATCTTCGATGAACATTACATACTGCCTTATTCTCACGATGAGGTGGTTCATGGTAAACGTAGCTTGATCGACCGCATGCCAGGTGATCTTTGGCGCAAGTTTGCGGCTTACCGTTGTCTTCTCATGTTCCAAATGGCACATCCAGGGGCGAAGTTGAATTTTATGGGCTACGAGTTTGCCCCTTTCATAGAGTGGCGCTACTACGAAGAGCTAGAGTGGTTTATGCTACAGTATCCGAGGCATCAACAGACACTCGACTTCGTCAAAAACTTGAACCACATTTATTTGAATGAGCCCTGTTTTTGGCGGGCAGAACGCGGTTGGGATGGTTTTCAGTGGTTGGTTGTTAACGACTACACCAATGAGGTCTTTGCCTTTGCTCGTTTTGACGGGGAAGGCAATCTGCTGTTGGCCATCTTTAACTTTTTGCCTGTGCCTTGCGATAACTACCGTCTACCTGTGCCCAAAGAAGGTCTATATCGCTGCTTGCTCTGCAGTGATGACCACCGCTATGATGGCAGTGGCTATCTTGCTCCTTCTACAGAAGGACGCTTTTATGAGGTTGAAGCATTACAATTGAAGGATGCGGCCAACGGCGGACATCATTTAGCGTTAGACCTGCCTCCGTTAGCGGCACTCTATCTCAAGTGGGAAGGACCTAAGACCTCAGTTCCCAACGAGGTCGCATAGGCTGAGAGGAAACACGCATTTTGCTGTCAGATCAAGGCAAATATTCAACGAAGCAAGCTGCTTATGGTCGGTTTGAGGTGACTGCTGAGCAGCGCTTACGGTCACAGCGCCCCCGCAAGACTCGAAAGCGGAGACGCCTGGCCTGGGGACGCATCTTTTTTGTGCTCATCATGCTGAGCCTCGTATCTTTGCTGATTTGGCAGATCTTTCGTACCCCCAAAAAACGCCCCCGCCTAGACTTTGTCTATACAGGTGTGTCTAGAGAATTAAAGTCTGGACGAGCCCTGATTATTCGAGATGAAGAGCTTATCCTCACACCGCAGGCTGGTAAAATTTGGCCGATCAAGGCTGAAGGAGCCTATGCCGCCAAGGAGGAGCGTATGGCCTGGCTTGTGCCACAAGGACAGGAAGGACTCTTGCAACAGCTCGAAGCTGTGGATGAATCCTTGGCAGAGCGTCAGCTTGATCTGAGCTTCGAAGGTCAAAAAGGTGAGGCTGAGCAAGTCTATCGCCAATATCGGGAACGCTTGGAGCAAGCTGTTCATGCGTGGCAAACGGCGATGGAGGATCGTGATCACCCGAGTCTAGAACGCCTCGCGATGCAGGTGGATGGCCTTTTGCAAAGTCGAAGAGATGAAATCGGGAGCCTCAACTTTACGGATGCGATGCTCGAGGATCTTAAGCAGCAAAGAGCCAATCTGTGGCAAGAGATTCTCCACCACTATGCCAGTTTTGAAGCCAGTGAAAATGTGAAGCTTTCCTACTTTAGTGATGGGAAGGAAGCGCTTTATACCCCAACTTGGGCAAAAAAGGCCTCGCCTCAAGACCTAGAGGAGGCTCTGCGTCAGTCCACTAATAGCAGTCGGCTGCCCGAAGTTCTCGCGGCGAATCAGGCTGCTTTGCGTTTGGTGAAGGGGGATAGCTGGTACTTGCTACTTGAGGTTGAAGGACTCAGCAGCGATTGGCTCAAAGCCCAGAAGAGATTGCGCCTGTTGCTGGGTCCTAAGGGTGTAGAAATGAAGGCCAGACTCATCAGGAGTCAGGCGACAGCGACAGGGCAGCTTTTGCTATTGGCGAGCGATGAGCAGATGCAACGCTATTTGAGTGAGAGACAGGTGCAAGTGCAGCTCGAGATCAAAACGGCCAGCGGGCTGCTACTGCCAGTTGGAGCGATTGAACAGTTGCCAGGGCAAGGTCCCAGCGTTCTAAAAGTATTAGACAATAGAGCGAGACGTGTAGCGGTCGAGATCCTGGCACAGGACGGTGACCAAGTTGTTGTCAAGCCTAATGAAGACCTTGCTGAGGGCGCTTTGATTGTCTTAAATCCAGATGGTATCGAGGAGGGGGAAGCTCTTGATGGCTAAGCAACTTGTTTCCTCACCAAGGCAACAGGTACCAGCAGAGATACAACAACGTTGTCGCCAGCTTGCTATTCAGCATCTTGGCGAGCAGAACTTCCAAAATTTTCAAAGTAAGTTCTTTTCTGTTCTAGAGCGTATTGAGCAAGCTCGGCAAGAGAGCCCAGCCGCTCAGACCCCTTCTTCAGAAGTCGAACTCTTAGCTGTGAGTAAGCATCAAGAACCTGCTTTTTGCTTAGCGGCTATGGCCTGCGCTCAGCAAGATTTTGGCGAAAATCGCTTGCTCGAGTGGCAAGAAAAGCAAGCCTGGCTGGCTCGAGAGGCACCCGAAGCGTTAGCGTGGATACGTTGGCACTGGTTGGCGCCCTTGCAACAACGGCAGGTGCCATCTTTAATTGGGAAGATGGCTTTGATTCAGAGTATCGATCGCTTCAAGGCGATGGATTATGTGGAACGCTTAGCTGGCGCTCAAAAGCTCACGCAGGCAGTCTTGTTGCAGGTGAATCTCGCAGCAGAACCCCAAAAACACGGTTTTTCTGTGCAAGAAATGCCGCTGGTATTGGAGCAGATACCCCAGTACAAGCACCTGAACGTGCGCGGTTTGATGTTCATGGCTCCCGCCGATTTGGAGGCAAAGGCACAGCAGGCATTTTTTGCAAAAGCCCAAGAACTCTATGCAACTTGCCAGACAAATCCTGCTGTACATGGTGCGTGGTCGATCTTATCTATGGGGATGAGCCGGGATTTTGAAGCGGCTATTCATGCTGGGTCCAATATGCTTCGCTTGGGGAGCTGCCTCAGCCTCTAAAACGGGCTCTCAAATAAAGATTGTTACATGAAAATACTTGAAAAACGAGCTCCTCAAGGGTTTAATGTCGGAGATTAGAGCTTGATTACGTAGCTTTTGCCGAGCTCATGGACTTTGGAGGCGT
>JAEZYR010000082.1 GCA_023442635.1 Bacillota bacterium
ATGGCCATGCCAGCCGTGGCCAGACCCTGCGAAAGGGCTGTCAGAATGTTGATGATAGGGTTGGCGTAGCCCACGGCCGAGGCGATAACATGGTCGCCAGCGTTATTCAGAAACAGGCCGTCCGTCAGCGGAATCAGCGACTGGATAAAGGCCATCAAAATGGTGGGCAGGGAGAGAAGCAGGAGGATGCGGATGGGATGTCCGTTTAAGATCATATCGCGACGGGCATGGACATCACCCGCGACCAAGCGCAAACGCATAAACACCTCCAAGTGTAGGACAAATCAAGATCAAATCTTAAGCATGAATCAGATCCCCTAGATTACGCCTGTAAACCTTGAAGTTCAACTAGGGAGCGGCAAATCGAAGGGGGAAAAGGCCCTGCGAGCAGGGTAGAATCTTCTTCAAGTGTGATAAAAAGAAGGGCAAAGCAGAAGGGGGCGCTACTTTGGACATTATTTCTTCGATCTTTACGCAAAACATCCTGCCAATCTTTCTCCTGATTGCGGCAGGCTTTTTGCTCGGCAAGCTCTACAAAATAGAGATGACGACGCTCACGAGAATCAATCTTTGCCTCTTTGTGCCAGCCTTTACCTTCCGCAATCTCTACGTGACGGCCATCGGCTCTGACGCCCTCAAGGCCTTGGGCTTTTCGCTTAGTTTGCTCCTCGTTTTGCTCGGGGTGGCCGTTGTGGTCGGGCGCCTTTTGCGTTTGCCCCTGCCGCGCCGTAAGGCCTTCCAGAATGCCGTTGCTTTCTACAATTCGGGGAATATCGGCATTCCGCTGGTGACCCTGGTTTTTGCGACTGCACCAGCAGCCGTGGCCAGCCTGGCTCTAGCTACACAGGTCATGGTGCTAGTCGTCCAGAACATCACGACCAATACCTTGGGCTATTACAATGCCTCGGCCGCCAAGCACCATTGGACAAAGGCCCTGGGGGCAGCTTTTCGGATGCCGACGGTCTACGCTGTGCCACTGGCCTTTTTGTGCAAGGCTCTGCCTTTTCAGATCCAGGCTACGGCTATTTGGCCTGCCTTGGATCTGCTCTCGAATGGCCTCGTGCCCATCGCCCTTGTGACGTTGGGCGTGCAGCTCACCCAGAGTCGCTTCCGCCTGAACGATCGCACCGTGCCCCTGGCCTTGCTTTTGCGCCTGGTGGGGGCGCCTTTGCTGGCCTTTGTTCTTTTGCGTGTGTGGGGGATACAGGGCGTGGTGGCTCAAACCCTGCTGATGACTTCGGCCGTTCCGACTGCCGTCAATACAGCCTTAATCGCCGTTGACTGCAAGAACGAAGCGGACTTTGCGACGCAAGTCGTGGTGAGCTCGACCCTGCTTTGTGCGATCACCCTGATTGGCGTGATTGCCCTAGCCCAGCAACTCTTTCCCGTCTAGAGATAGCCTCGTTGCAAGCACTGGGGTGGCCCCAGTGCAAGCATTGGGGCCACCCCTGGCCTTAGCCTCGCAGCCTGCCTGTTTGGTCTAGCTATGCCGAGGGGGCTGACCTCGTGACGCTCCTCGACGCCTCAGCCAGATCTTCTGAACTTGTCTGTTTTGTCGAGAATAGATGTATTTTTCAGGCGTAAGCTTATGCAACTTTTCGCTCCTGATTGATTAAGGTAGGGTACAAACAGTCGCTGCAGATCACGGCAGCGACGCCATCTTTCAGCTTTGGCTGATAAGAACGAGTCTTAGGAGGAAGAAGATGAAAAGCTTGAAGTCAAAGGCTGTAGCAGCCATGTCGGTGGTCTTGGCAGCAGCCCTGCTGACGGCCTGTGGTGGCCAGTCAGGTGGGGGGGCTGACAAAGGCAAGCCGAGCGGAGAAAAGCCCTCACAAGGCGCATCGACAGCGGACGTCGAAAAGTCCGACCGCGTCGACGAAAACGGCCGCATGAAGGAGACGGTGCCCCTCAAGATCATGGTGATTCAAGACACCAATATTGAGGACATGGAGACCAACCTTTACACCAAAAAGGTTGAGGAAAAGGCCAATGTCGACCTGACTTTTGACTACTTGCCAGCTGGCAAGGACGCCCGCCAGAAATTAGCCCTGATGCTTCAGAGCCAGTCGGACTTGCCCGACCTCTTCGCTTTGAACTTGGGCTCAATCGAGACCTATGCCTACGGCCGCCAGGGCTACTTTATTGATCTCGAGCCCTACATGTCGCAGGGCGCCCACCGCACGAAGGACTTCCTGGAGACCGAAGAAGGCCACCAGACGATGCCTTGGGTGCGCTCCCCAGACAACCATATTTACGGCTGGCCTCGCTACGTCATGGACATCGGCAACGACTGGGATCACCGCATGTGGATCAACAAAACCTGGCTCGACAAGCTCGGCCTCAAAATGCCGACCACGACAGAGGAATACTACGAAGTCCTCAAGGCCTTCAAGACCCAAGATCCGAACGGCAACGGCAAGGCCGACGAATACCCCCTTCTGGGCTGCACCACGGGTTGGAACTCCGATCCCATCCGCACCATCATGAACGCCTTTACCTACTACAGCCCCTACAGCAGCTATCTGCAGGTTAATGATGAAGGCAAAATCCAGCTGGCCTATACCCAGCCAGAGTTTAAGGATGGTTTGGAATACCTCCACAAGCTGTATGCTGAGGGTCTTTTGAGCGAGCTCTCCTTCACCCAGGATCTAAGCCAGTTCAAGCAGATCATCGAGGACAAGGACGCCCAGTTGCTCGGCTCGACTTGCGCGGGCTCCATGTCGGTTTACCAAGTGGCCAGCGAACGCAAGCGTGACATCGCCCCGATGCCCCCGCTCAAGGGGCCAAAGGGCGTGCAGTACTCGCCTTACCGCAATACGATCCTGCCAGACGCCTTTGGTTACATCACCAGCAGCTGCAAAGATCCCCTAGCGGCCGCCATGGTCTTTGACGCGATGTACGACCGCGACCTGTCCTTGCTGGCTCGCTTTGGCGAAAAGGACGTCGACTGGAAGACGCCAGAAGCAGGAGCCAAGGGTCTTTATGAAGAACTGGGCTACAAGCCGATCGTGGAGTACATCAACCCCATCTGGAACACAGCCCATAACAAGCATTGGCAAGAAGCGCATCCAACCTTGCGTACCTATGACATGATCGCTGGCGCCGTGTTCAGTGGCGATCCTTACGATTCGCAATACATGACCTCCATTGCGCTGCCCATGTACAAGGACAAGGCGCCGAAAAAGATCGTCAACCGCCTGGTTTACACCGAAGAAGAGACGGATGAGATCAGCGAGATTTTGAACAGCTTGAATACCTACAGAGAGGAGTCTTTGACCGCTTTTGTGACGGGTCAGAAGGCTTTGAGCGAGTGGGATCAATATGTGCAGGAGATCCAGAACATCGGTGCTGAAACCTACCTCAAGGTCGCTCAGCAGGCTTATGATCGCATGCAGGCACAGCTGCAAGATAGCAAATAAGCCCCTGTTCAAAGCTTAGGTCGTCGTGTGACGCAAAGGCGAACTAGCCAGGCTAAGCCTGGCTAGTTCTGGCCTAAGCCAAATGCAGCCGAGCCTGTTTTAGCCTTAGGCAGCGACGAGCCGACATTATTTCATTTAGGTGAAGCTATGTTAAAAGAATCTTCCATCGCTACCAAAAGTCCACCCAAGTCGAAGGCTCCGAAGGGTCATCAGGTCTCAAAGGGGCGCCGTTTGGGCTATCGGATCATGACGCACTGGCAGCTTTATGTCTTTCTCGCGCTGCCCTTGTTGTACCTGATCATCTTCCAATACATCCCCATGGCTGGCATACAGCTTGCCTTCAAGCGCTTTCAGGGCAATTTGGGCATTTGGGGCAGTCCTTGGGTTGGCCTGACCTACTTCAAAAAATTCTTTGGCTCATATCAATTTGGCCGCGTCATTTCCAATACACTGTTGCTCTCTGGCTATGGCCTCATTGCGGGTTTCCCGATGCCCATCATCCTGGCCTTGGCTCTCAACGCGATGCGCTCGCGACGCTACAAGCGCTTTTCGCAGACGGTGACCTACTTGCCCTACTTTATTTCGACGGTGGTCATGGTTTCGATTCTAGTGCAGGTCTTCAATCCGCGAGCTGGCCTGTTGATGAACTTGGTGCATCTTTTCAATCCTAGTGCCGAGTTGCCCAACTTGATCGCCAGCCCAAAAGCCGTCCGCCATCTTTACATCTGGTCGGGTGTTTGGCAGAGCATGGGCTACAACTCGATTATCTACATTGCGGCTCTGGCTTCGGTGGATCCTGAACTCCATGAGGCAGCCGAAATTGACGGCGCCAATCGCTTTCAGCGTCTGTGGCATATCGACTTTCCGACCATCCTGCCGACAGCTTCGATCCTCTTGATCCTGAATGCTGGGCGCATCATGTCATTGGGTTTCGAGAAAATTTACCTGATGCAAAACAACCTGAACATCAGCTCGACGGAGGTCATCTCAACCTACATCTACAAAATCGGTCTGGCCAACGCCTTGCCCGATTTTTCCTATGGTACGGCGATTGGCCTGTTCAATTCCGTGATTAACTTGATTTTGATCGTGGCTGTCAACCAGATTAGCAAGCGCCTGGGCGGCCAGAGCCTATTCTAGAAAGGAGACTACCCATATGCGCAAAAAGAACACAGATACGGGTCGAACGGGCATGCGGGTCGTGCCTTTCGGACAGCTGGCCAAAGATGACAAGATCTTTTATGTCCTGCTGTACGTCCTGGTGACGCTTTTGCTAGCCATCATCATTTATCCCTTGATCTATATCATCTCTTCGTCCTTTTCATCTCCAGCGGCGGTGGCTTCGGGGCAAGTTACCCTGCTGCCGGTCAAACCCAGCCTGGAGGGCTATCAGGCGGTTTTCAAGAATAAGTATGTGCTGACGGGCTATCGGAACACAATTTTTTATACGGCCTTGGGTACCTTTATTAACGTCGCCATGACCATGATCGCGGCCTATCCGCTATCTCGGCCGACCTTGCCAGGGCGCAAGCTCTTTATGTACTTGTTCACCTTCACGATGCTTTTTTCGGGCGGCATGATCCCGACTTACTTGCTCATTCGGGATCTCAAGATGCTAGATACCATCTGGGCCTTGGTCATACCAGGGGCGATCTCGGTCTACAACATGATGATCGCGAAGACCTTTTTGCAGACCTCTATTCCGAATGATCTGTATGAGGCGGCGCAAATCGACGGCTGCTCGCATTTTCGCTATTTCTTCAATATTGTGTTGCCGCTCTCAAAAGCGATCCTGGCGGTTTTGGTTTTGTTCTACGCTGTCGGGCATTGGAACAGCTACTTCAACGCCTTTTTGTACTTGCAGAACAAAAAGCTCTTCCCTTTGCAAATTATTTTGCGTGAGATCCTGATCGCCAATACGATTGACACGTCCTTGGTGGTGGATCCTGAGGTGGCGGCGGCCAAGCAGGGTCTGGCGGAGTTGCTCAAGTACGCCTTGATCATCGTTTCCACAGTACCGGTGATGTGCCTGTACCCCTTCGTGCAGAAGTACTTCGTGAAGGGCGTCATGATTGGCTCGGTCAAGGGCTGATTGGCCGTACAGAGCGTAGAGCCAAAGACCTAGCGTGCGGCTTGCCTCGGCCAAAACAAAAGGACTGACCCACTGGGTCAGTCCTTTTTGCTGGGTGCTGTGCCTAGTGCTGGGCTTAGCTTAGGGTAGAGAGTCTGGGTTTGGCCTAGGCTAGCTTGCGGCGTAAGGTCGAGCGCCCCTGTTCAGCCGATAGCCAGACAGCCTCAGCCGATGGCCAAATGGCCGCCGACGGGCGCAAGACAGCCTCAGCCGACCGCAAAGCTGCTGCCACCAGCCTGGCCTTCGTTCTCGCGGTTGTAGCGCAGCTTGTCACGCAGATTTAGGCCGCGGAAAACATAGTTCCACGACACTTCGATGATGCGGTAGACATCCAGCTGGTCCAAGACGGCCTCTTCTTGCTTTTGCACTTGCTGCAAAGCGTCGATGGCGAGGCGGCGAGCCTTCTCGAGCTGACCCGAGGCCTGGGCTTCGAGGGCAGGCAGCAGCTGGTCGAGGTAGTCGCCATGATCCCGGAGGACGTCGACGTGCCTTTGCTGAATGGGCGTCAGGCCTTCCAACTGTAGGCTAGGAGCCTTTTGGCGGACGGCCAAGAGGTGTTCCACACGCTGGAGAATGCCCTGGTCGACGCGCTCACCCTTGCCCATGTAGTAGTCCATGAGAGGCGCCTCGGCTAGGTCTTTGAGGTAGCTTTGCACCGCTTGGGCGTTGGCTTGGCCGAAGTAAAGGCTAAGGTAGGCCGTTGTGATCTGGTCAAAGTTTTGCAGGGTTTTCTTCCCATCCAGCAAGGCCTGGCCGAGCACGAAAAGCGGCAAGCCATGGGGGAAGGCCACGCGCAGCTCTTGGCAGCTCAGGTAACCTGAAATACCCATGGCAGGGAGGGCGGCGACATCCTGGGCGATCGTGCGCGCAATGCTCAGATAGGAGAAGTCGCCATAGTGGGCCCGCCCCATGGGGTAGTCATAGACCAGCACAGGGAGGTCAGGGTAGGCCGCAATCCAGCTCTCTAGGAAGGCGACATTACCTTCGAGATCGCGCGGCAACTGAATGTGGTTGCGCACATAAGGGGGGATGTGGTCAGTCGACAAAGGAGCGGCGCTGTTGAGGGCGAGCTGGCGCCCCATGCTCTCGTCATAGCTTTTCTCGAAGCTGCGCGAAATGGGCGCCCAGACCAGGGCGGCGCGCTCGGGGTGGAGGATCTGCGCCTTTTCGGCGGGCCAGAGCAGGTCGACATAGAGCAGGATCAGAAGCTGCAAGCTGCGGCCTCGCTCCAAAAGGTAGCTGTCGACTTTGTTGAGCAGCTCGATATATTGGTCAGCTGGCCGTTGATCCTGGCAGTGCTCGCATTCGCAGATGCCGTTCATGCCATCCGCCAGCCAGATATGGATGGCGCCACAGTTCGGATGCGCCTCGAGATAGTGCCAAACCGCCTCACAAAGGCGCTCTTGCACCTCGGGGTGGCTATAGCAGAGATTCGTATTGGTCGGGTTGTTGTCGTGGAGACCGCGCTTGCCCTTCAGCTCAGCGGTCATGGCGCGCAAGTCCGCACTGAGGGTCTCGTCTGAGACCGTCTGCCAGCCTTCGGGCAGACCCAGAATATGGCAGGTCCAGCCGTGGCCAGCCCGCTCTTCTTCGAGGCCCAAGTCTAGGCAGAGCTCGCTATGCGCCTGATCCCAGGCCTCATAGACAGCGTCGCTGTGTTCGACAGGCGACAGAAAAGGATTGCTGTCGTGCTCTTCGTAGCGGCGCATGAAGGTGCTGGGGTCTAGGAACTGAAAGAAGAAGCTGTTCATGCCTAGATCAAAAATGTAGTAAAGGCTTTTGGCGATCTGCTCGGCAGAATTGGCACCTTCGATGCAGACGTTGCGCAAGGCCATATGGGGCACGAGGTCATAGCAGTAAGCCCCACCCGATAGGATGGCCTCACGAAAGGCTGTGACAGGGCCGAGCTGCCAGGGGGCATTCATCTCGGTACGCCAGCAACCCAGGGCACGAAAGAGCAAGGGCCAGGCGCGCAAGAGATCCTCTTGGCGGTGGACATAGACGGTTAATTCGTTCTGGTAAAGGGCGAAACGATAGGCCTCGACTTCGCCCATCTGGTAGCGCGGTATGTCGGACTGGGGCTTGAGCTTTTGCCAGACAAAGTTAGGCATCTGGACGAAGTGCAGGCGCTTGAGGTAGGGGCGAGCCTGGCTTTGGCAGCGCTGGGGCTGCTGTTCGAGGCCGTAGACTTGGCCAGCTTCGACAACTTCGCCAGGGGCGGCCATCTGGGCGCCGTCTAGGAGTTCTAGGAGCGTTGCCAAATAGCTTTCATGGAGGGCGAGCTGTCGGGGGCGGAGGCTGGGCACATCGTGTTCGGTGTTTAGCTGATGCTGTTCCTCTCCCCACTGAAGGTCAAAAAAGAGGCTGTCTTTTGGGTGCATGGAAGGGTCCTTTCTGAGGCTTGGCTCTATCGTGGCAAAGGCGATAGATGGCCTGGAGACTTTATTTTAATGTGAGCCGCAACAGAGGGGGGAAAGCATGCGTGAAGTGAATCCGATAGCGCATCGCGACTCAGTCCTCGCTGTGGCTGTCCTTTCTGAAATAAAAAACACCCACAAAAGTGCGTGCTTGAGGCGCGTCTTGTGATTAAATATTAGTCTCTTATCGCACTAAAGGTATATAGGCCATTATTTTGCGTCAGCCATTTTATGTCGCGAAAAACATCGTGGTCTGTTTTGGCATAGACCGTCACACTAAACTCATCCTCTATTGTCATAAGAACCTGTTCTTCTAGCAGCAAAACATTCATTTGCGTACCGCCATCTTTGATGATTTTCTTCACCAACACAGCAATTTCTGATAGCGTCAGCATAGATAAATCCGTGTAGGGGCGATAACCATAAAAATTCTTCTTATGAAATGGGTTGATTTCGGTCAGTTCTAAATAGAATGGCTTAGAAGCGATGAGCGACAACAATATCCTAGACAATTTCTCAGCATAATCGGATAGGAAGGTATCAAGCAGATAGTCTTCAAGCTCACTCACGCGACTACCACAATCATATCTTTTGTAGAAAGGAGATATCACAAAGCAAGGGTGATCAAGAAGAGCTTCTATGCGCTCAGATGTATTTTGTTTCGAGACGTCTATTGGCTTTCTCGCTGTCATTTTCCAACAAGCCTTCCTGTGTTAACAACAGTTGTTACACGTTTTATTTTAATGTGAGCCGCAACAAAGAGGGGGCACTTCACAAAGGGTGTACGGACTTAATCTTTACAAGCAAAAGTGGGGCTAGAAAAGAGTGGATACAAGATCGTTATGCACGTCCATGATGAGGTGGTGCTTGAGGTGCTGGAGGGTGCTGGCAGCTTAGAGGAAGCCTGTGCGATCATGGGCAGAGCACCTAGCTGGGCGGAGGGCTTGCCCTCGTCGCAGATGGGTACGAGTGCGAGTTTTACAGGAAAGAGTGAGTAGACAGTGAGGTTGATTAAAGACATGACGGATCGTCGGAAATGATTGATATTACTTGATTTTGGGACTATAGAGGGCTAGAAAGGGGTAGGCAGAGATGGTAAAATTTGGAGCAAGACAAAAGATAAAGTTGTGATGCAATCGGTGTTTTAGGAATATTCGCTATGGACAACAACAGAAAGATTGTAGAATTTGGGGCAAGACAAATATGTGCAAGAAAAACCCGTCACCCAGGTTTCGGCGACGGGCTTTTGCTTGTAACGTTGGGCTTGTTTTGTTTAACGCTCGTTAGGGAGTGTAGCAGGGTTCTTTAGGGAGTGTAAGCTCGGGTTTTTGTTGCTTATTTGAACATGATTAAAGCTCGTCACCTTTTCTTGGTGGCGAGCTTCTCTTGTTGTTGGTGGGGGTTTTTCAGTTTATGCAGGGTTGCCGTAGATGAAGCGCGCCGCATCCACCGCATTCGAATCAAAAAACGAGTAGCGAGAAGCCAGCAACTTCTTCAAACCCGAATACAGCTGAGGGTCATCTGTGCGCTCGATCGGGAAATACACATGAAAGCGCGGACGAGCAGACCTGCCACCTTTAGGCTTCATATGGTTTCTGCT
>JAEZYR010000125.1 GCA_023442635.1 Bacillota bacterium
TCAACGAGCTGAAGAACCACTTCGACACCGTCATCGACTGGATCGACGCCATCTTTGATTACACGGGCAGCGAGATCTGCGGCCTAGAATGGGGGCGCTTGTATCGCACTTACCACAAGAACGCCTACGCCAAAGACAAGGTCACCGAAAGGGTCGACGCCCTCCTCGACGACCTCCAAGTCACCGACAAAAAGGGCATCTTTGAGTATGTCCTAGGCGGCGAGCAGGACTCCAAGCTCCTCAATGTCCGCGTCTTCGACAAAAAGACCATCAAGAACGTCTACCGCCGCCAGACCGAAAATGCGCTGAAAAAGGGCGTCTCCAACTGCCCCCTCTGCGCCATCGGCCACGACGCCAACGCCAAGCGCATCTACCGCGAGAATGAGATGGACGCCGATCACGTCACCGCCTGGAGCAAGGGCGGGGCGACCAGCGAGAAAAACTGCCAGATGCTCTGCAAGACCCACAACCGCGCCAAGGGCAACCGCTGAGCCTGACGAGAAGGCCCGAATACACAAGACCCGAAGCCAGCAGGCCTCGGGTCTTTTTGTTGGGTTAGGTTAGGGCGAAGTCTAGACGTAGCGAGGCTTAGGCCGTCAGGCCGTCTCAAATGGCATCTCCAAAGCCACGCGGCTCGCGAGCTCAGGCTCGGCTTGCTTGAGCTGCTCAAACAGGGCCAGATCGCCAACTTCGCTGTGAATGAGCGTGGCCTCGCCGCTTAGCTGCCACTCGGTGCGGTCGGCAGGCACAAAGCAGGTCTTGCCCAAAGGCAGCTTCAGCTCGACTTCCTGCCCCGAAGCATCGACATAGCGGGCGCTGGCTTCGCCTTCGATCACGGTCAGAATGTGGAAACGGCCAGGGCGGCTTTGCCAGTGCATTTCGCCCTTGAGTGCCAGGCGCTCCACCGTAAAGTAGCGGTTCAGGACATAGAGACGGCGCTCAAAGCCGAAGGAAGACGGGGCGAGGTCGCGCCAGAGGGCGGCATCCTGCAGATCTAGCCCCTTGAAGACCAGGGGCAGATCCTGGGCGGCGCGCTCAAAGTCGATGACCTGCAGGGCTTTGTCGACGTGTAGGTCGCGGAGCTTGCCATCTGCGCCGCGGCGATTGTAGTCGTAGAGACGGTAGGTGATGTCGCAGCTCTGCTGGACCTCGTAGACGATGAGGCCAGCAGTAATGGCATGGACGAGGCCAGCTGGAATATTGATGACGTCGCCAGGCTCAATGGCGGTACGGCGGAGGCAGTCTTCGCAGCGTCCCTCCGCAATGGCCGCGCGGAGGCTCTCGGCCGAGACTCCAGGCTGCAAGCCGACCACCAGCTCGGCGCCTGGCTCAGCGGCCAAGACATACCACAGCTCATTTTTGCCAAAAGGCACGCCCTCAAGGGCTTTGGCCTTCGCATCGTTGGGATGCACCTGCACGGAGAGATCCTGCAAGGCGTCGATCAGCTTGATCAAGAGGGGGAAGGGGGCTGGCGTATCGCCCAAGTAAGCCGTTGGATCTTCGTCAATCACATCGCGCAAAAGTCGCCCCTTGTCTGGGCCGTTGGCAATGACCGAAGGGCCGTTCGCCTGACAAGAAAGCTCCCAACTTTCCGCCACGATGCCTTCGGCTGGCAGTTCTTTGCCAAAAGCAGAGAGGCGGCGCCCGCCCCAGAGGTAGTCTTTATAAATAGGGTCAAAGGTCAAAAGATCATGCATAAGTCAGATTATCCTTTCGTCACTCGATAGGCCTATTCTAGCTCAATCTTTAAGTCGGTGGAGCGCGTGCCTGGCGCATGCCAAGCACGCGTCTGCCATGGGGCAGACGCAAGTCAGGCGTGAGACTGTATTAGCCTGGCCAGGCCATGCGCCAGCAAGAGCCATCATGCGCTGCTTGTGAAGCTGATACAATAGCAGGATATAGAGCTAGAAAGAGCGCGTGCAGGGAAAGCCCTAGCAAGTCCTCCAGGACGAGGCGAACGAGCGCGAGGATCTGACATTCTAAAAAGGCTTGGTGAGCGTCATGAAGCAGTACAAACTCGGTTGTGACTTGGTCGAAGTCGAGCGCTTTCAGCGCGTAGTCGATCGCTATGGCGACCTCTTTTTGGATCGGGTTTTTACGCCAGAAGAGCGCGCCTATTGTGAGCAGCGAAAAGCGGCCTTCAGGGTACAGAGCTATGCGGCACGCTGGGCCGCCAAAGAAGCCATCGCCAAGGCCCTAGGCACAGGTATCGGTGGGAAGAAGGGCCCAGATTGGCGAGAGATTGCGGTTAGGGCAAACGAAGCAGGGGAGCCCACCGTCTTTTTTTCGGGGAAGGCGATTGAATTGGTCAAAGCCATAAAGCTCGAGGATGTGACGTTGAGTATGAGCCATGAGCGCAAAATGGCGCTGGCGACCTGCCTGCTGGTCTGCAAGGCTTCAGATGATGAAGGTGAAGGGGCTGAGCGCCAAGCCGATGGAGGCGAGAAGGAGAGCCAGCTTCCATGAAAAAACAGGGGCAAAGCCAAGATAGGGCAGCAGGTCAGGTGGCGAAGAAACCCAGGCAGGCGGCTAGGCCGACTGGCGGCGTGCTAGCTGGCGCATCTAGAGGCAGGTCTGCTGGGCCAAGCGCGAGACCGAGCGCGAGGCCGACAGCTAGGCGTGCCCAAGGTCAGCGACGCCCAGCCCAGGGTCAGTGGCCGACCCAAACGGCAGCCAACCCAGGGCGAGTGGGCCATGTCCTGACCTCCCTCTGGCTTTCGGAGCAAGCCCAGCAAGCCGAACAAGAGCGGCAAAAAAGGGACTTTCCGCGCTGGCTCATTCCCCTGTTGATCTTCATCATTCTGTTGGGGCTCGTCTTTGTCTGGCGCCCCTACAATCTGCAGCAAGCTAGACGCGCTGAACTCGAAGCCGCCCAGCAAAAGGCAGGGGCACTCGCGAACGCCCAAGACAGCCAGCCCTTAGTGGCCGATGGCCTAAACCCAGGCCAAGGGGCGGCGCACGAAGCAGGGCCGAGCCCAGAGCAGGGGCAGGGCTTGTACGAAAAAGGCCAATATGCGGTGACAACTGAGAGCGTCGTCGATGTCTTCGACCAGCCCGACATCAGGGCGAACAGGATCGATCAGATTCTGTATAACACGCCTGTCCGCCTACAGCCAGAAGGTACAACGGCGATGGGCTTTACGGCCATCACCCTGTCAGATGGGGCGACGGCCTATGTCGAGAGTCGCAAACTCACGATGGACAAGCGCTCAGTCGAGCCTCTCAACTTCAAGGGACGCTTGGTGGTGGCGACCCTCAGCAAGACCATTTACAGCCATCCCCAAGGCGGCAACAGCCTGATGGACGTCAAACTCGGGACGACCCTCTTTTATCGCTATCACTACCAAGACCTATACCAGGTGGCCTTGCCCAATGGGGGCGAAGGCTGGGTGAGCGCCTCTGGCCTTTTGCAACTCGGGGTGACCGACCCCATAACCGACACCGATGGCCAGCGCTTTGCGGACACGCTGCAGGGCTTTGTCGGGGCGACCTACCTCAAAAATGGCGTCAGCGACCTAGGGGCTTCTATCCCTGGCATTGTGCAGCAAGCCGCCCGCATCAATGGCCTGGATCTGCCCCATGGCATAGCGGCCATGCAGAAGCTGGTGCCAGAAGTGCAGGGGTGGAAAAATGACAATGGCAGCATCAATTACACACGCCTACAACCAGGCGACCTGCTCTTTTTGATCCCCAAATTGAAGCAGCCCAAACCCGAGATTCAGACGGCTAGCAATATGGCGGTCTGGATGGACTACGGTATCGTGCTGGCCGATCGCGAAGATGCCTTTGTTGTGAGCGAGATGAAGCTGGAGGATTATCTGGGCGAACAGTGGAGCCTCCAAAGCGTCGGCCGCCCCTTTGTGCAATGAGGGCGCACTAGGCGACCAGGCTCAGCGTAGCCTGTGCATACCTTCAGCGAAGGCCAAAGCCCAGGCTCAGCGGTTCAGCGAAGATCAGCAGGTCAAGAGAAAATAAAAAGACATAACAAAAGACGCTAGCCCAGGGGCTAGCGTCTTGTTCATTCATCGATGGGTGTATCGACTGACTCGCTCAGATCAAGCGCGCTCGACGAGGCCCGAACGGAGACAGCGGCTGCAAACATGCAGGGTCTTAGGCGTGCCGTTCTGGATCACACGGACACGACGGACATTCGGCTTCTGCTTGGACAGGGCACGACGTGAAACCTGTGAACGGGTGATACTGATCTTGCGGCCGAACGAGACGGACTTATTGCAGATGTCACACTTTGCCATCAAAAACACCTCCTCTATCTCTAGGGCTAAAAGCAGACGCCAGATTATCACAAATCCAGCGAGCTGGCAAGTTATGCTTTTGAGCTCATCTCGAGTCTTGCTCGAGTGCTCTGGGAACAGCCCATGCTAGCTAAGCCAGGTTCGAATCAGGCTGGCTGGCGTAGGGGAAAAGCCGACTGCTTCGGGGCTTTTCGG
>JAEZYR010000008.1 GCA_023442635.1 Bacillota bacterium
GACGTCGACTGCCGAAGGTCCTGTCTTCCCCTCAAAAGAGCCGTAGCGGTTAAGGGGCAAGTCCTGGCGTCTCACAGCTAGGCCAGGTCCGCTGTCCTCGGGCAAGAGATAAGATCCGATATGCCGAACAACGCAATAGTACTGCGCCGCTTCACCATAGCGGTGCTCCATTTGGCCTACATAGATGACGGTGCCATCCGCAATAGCTTGGATGGGAGCGTGATCCAAATCGGTGACCCATAGCTCACCAGGCAAAACGCCCTCGCCTTCATAAAAAGTACCATTGGATTCCTGATTTTCTGGCAACTCAGAATCTTTGATGGAGCCAAAGGCCTGTGCGAGGTGCCAAGCTTCTAAACGCCGTCCAAAGGGATGCGTCAAGGCATTCCGCCCTCGTAAGGCTCTTTCCTCGGAACTAATAAACGGCCATTCAAGACCCGCACAAGCACTCAGGCTGAGCAGTATGCTCAGACACAAAAAAAGCAGAAGCGAGCGTCGCAAGTAGACTTTCTTGCTCCTTCGTCTCATCCCTTCTCCTCCTCACTGCTCTGCTGTGTACCAAGCTCACTAGAAGACGCTGTTGTCGGGGCATCAGCCTCATCTCCAGGCACAAAAACTAGCTCATTTTCCTTCACCCAGCCCAGCTCCTTGCGAGCCATTTCTTCGACATAGGCATCACTATCCAAGTCTGAAAGCCTGGCCTCCAAGGATATATTTTGCTCTGAAGCCGCTTGATGGATGGATGACAGCTGCTGATAGCGAGCCAAGAGGCGCTGGTATTCTTGCTGCTGTTTCTTGTGGACCACCCATGCGACCCCACAGGCCAAAAGCAGGCACAAAAGAGCTATCAAGGCAACCAAGGCCGTTGGTTTCAAGCGACGGCGCCTGTGCTGACCTCTAGATTGAGCTAGATAAGTTTGTTCACGCATCGTCTGGCTCCGCTGTCTCAGGGGCTAATTCCTCCCCATCCAAGACTTCATACAACCAGCCGGCCTCCTCTTTGCGCACCAGTTCTCGCACATCGAGGACGCGCACACGCGAACAGCCCTGCAAGAAGCGAATTTCGATGATATCCCCAGCTTTGACCTCTGCTGAGGGCTTGGCGACCTTGCCATTAAGGCTGACTCGGCCATTTTCACAGACCTCATTCGCCACAGTTCGCCGCTTAATGATACGGGCCAATTTGAGGTATTTATCAAGGCGCATCGGCGTTATTCCTTTCTGACTCGTCAGCTTTGTTCTCCGACTCTTGTACCGAATCCAAAGACAAGACATAAGCTTGTGCCTTCTGCCAGCAAGTCTGGCACAGATCCTGGTCTCCGTAGACTTCTGACAAGCTCTGTCGCCGTTCTTGGGCGGCTGCCTTCAGATAGGCTTCGTAGAGAGCAAAAGTTTGCAAGAAGCCTTCGTTAGCTTCATAAAGCAGGTCGTGGGCATGGAACCCCTTGCTGCGTAAATAGTTTATCAGGTCAAAAAGGCTTGCCTGTGCCCAGCTGTGCCAGACCTCTTCTGATTGCGCCTCGGCTGGCAAATGCTGGCTATTCTTTTGGTAAAGCTCTTTTGCTGCTTGTTCAGATCCGCCTGGCCAACCAGCCCTCAAAGCCTTATTTTGAAGTTTCATGGCGCGTATGCTCGGGGGCAAGATCCGCACCACACTCGCCATCTCATCTGTCACGCATGCAAAGCCCTTTTCAGCCCATTTTTCGCGAAACCAAACCTGGGATTCATCAGAGTCGCTTTCGCCAGGATCAAAAACCTCGGCATGTCTGCGGCGCAATTTGTCGACCACCCCTTGCACCACCTCTTCAAAGGAAAAGCGTCCCATTTCTTCTGCCATAAGGCATTGGAAGACAATATGTAAGAGTAGATCCCCTAATTCTTCGCGTATATTGCTGATGTCATCTCGGTCGAGTGCCTCAGCCAATTCATAGCTTTCTTCTAAAAGAAGGGTGCGCAAGGACTGAGGTGTCTGAGCTGCATTCCAAGGGCTGCCACCTGGCGCACGTAAGGTCTTGACTGTTTCCATCAGATCGCCAACATCCAGGATGCGTCGAGGGACCAGGCGCCCTGTGTTTGGACGTTCTTGATCAGGTAGAGGCTTGGAAGCACTGAGTTCTGCCATCTTCAAGGCTCCTCAAAATAGAGGTGGAAGCGATCAAAAGCTACCTCCTCATCAAATTGTTCGGGTGTAAAAATGGTCTGTCGAAAGCGCGCTATCTCGCGGCTATTCTTGGGCAACCAGAGCGGCAATGGGGTATGAAGCTCTCGGCAAAGAGCCAACAAAGCCTCAGTCATCGTCTGATGAAAGTCGTCTCCCACCTGCTCGATTTGAGCTGAGCGCCAAAGGTGATTGCCTTGATAGAGTCTGCCACTGAGTTTCATAGCCGCCATTATAGCTGTCTATCCTTGAATGAGATAGAAAAAGCGCCCACCGCAGGGAAGGCGCTTTTCGTATGCTTTTGGGCTATCTCAGCTTTTCTTAGAGATTGGTCAAAGCCGCAATCGCCGCACCGATCAAATTGGAGTTTTCAGCCCGAATGAACTCATGGTAAAGACCCAGCTTTTCATTGGTGTAGCTGTGCATCAAGAAGTCAATTTTAGGCTTGAGAAGCTTAGCCTTGTAGAAGGTCGTGCCCTCGGCCGAAATCGCAACGGGGTAAAGTGGATTCATGCCATCTCCCATATGCTTCATGACGCCCGCAAGATTAATCGTCGCCAAGCGAGCCGAACGCTCGAAGAGATTGTCGATCAAGTAGTACAGATCCAGCCGCTCCTCATCAGTCTGACAAATCTGCGCGAGTCTGTTTTCGCCTTGGGGGCGATAGAGAAACTGGTCTAGCTCATAGCTCTCAAGCGAGCCCAGCTGCTGGTAGCCTGCCGCAAAGCCACTGCTGAAAAGCCCTGCCTCGATCGCATGATGAAGGGTGTGCCAAAGTTGCATGCCCTGATAACGCCCTGAGACGACCTTTTCGAACTGGTAGCTGTTGGGATTTTGCGTCGTCGCATCAATCTCTCGATCGACATCAGTCAAGGTGATATCGGGATAGGTACCAGCTTCCATATTGATGATCATGCGGCCTGGATCATCTGGTAGGTTGAGTTTGCCAATATTGCGTACCCACTCCGTGTAAGCGGTATTGGTGCCCGTGCCCAAAATGTATCCGATGTAGGCCTCAAAATTGCGACCTGTCGTCTGGCTCATACCACCAAGAAGGGCAGCGACCGTATCGTTTAGGATGCAAACTTCAACATCACTCGCTTCGCCAGCACGTTGAAGCGCCTCTCTGATTTCTTCGCCCAATACGGTGCCGACAACCTCTGGCAACTCAACTTCTTTGGAGAAGTTGAGCACCTTACCGTCGCGGTTGGGATACATTTCGCAAGCATAGGAGAAGCAAAAACCAATCTTGCGGCTCTTGGACAAGAAGGGGCGAATATACGAAACCACCTGGTCATAAAAGGCCTCACGGCTGACCGATCCCTCAGTACCAGGCATACGATAGTTGTGGAAGCCCTCGATTTGAACGTTGTAGTCTTCGTCAAAAGCGACGGTGCAGACTCGGAAATTCGTACCGCCAGCATCAATCACGATAACGGGCTCATTGACTGGGATAGGATGGCCAACCTCAATATAAGTCGGAATCATGTTCATCGCGGCTTGCTCGTGAGCTAAGCCCGACTGCATATTGGCCAAGAAACTCTCGATCTCGAGATCCAGGTTGATGCTGTTCGCATCGAGGCCTTTTTGCTCCAAAAAAGCCGTAATCTGTTGTTTGGACATAGTGCTTCTCCTCTGTGGTAGTGGTTCTCGCGACCCTTCCATCGCAAGTATCTGTTACTCTTGAGTATACTGATTAAAAGCTTCTTCGGCTAGGAGTGTTTTATGCCAATTCCCCAAAATCTTGTGCCCACTCAGCGTCTTATTCTTATGGGTTGTGGAGCTGTAGCGCGACGACATCTCAAAGCTGTCAAGAAATTGCAAGCACAGATTAAACTTTTGGCTCTGGTTGACCCTCGTCCTGAGGCTGCCCAAAAACTGCTCCAACAGAGCAAGCTCCCTCCGCAGGCCTTAGATCCCAACTTTCGTATTTGTCATTCCCTGCAGGAGGCTCTTGCCCTTTTTGCTGAAACTCAAGCGCCCTCCTACGCAAATCCTACGGAATCTCGGCAGATCCCAGAAACTGGCGCATCTGTCGCTTTTAGCCCCTTATCAAGCTCCCCTCAAAAGCACTTGGCGGCTAGACCCTTGGTCGCACTGACAAGTCCGGCCAGCACCCACGCTGTCTTGGCCATCGAAGCTCTAGAAGCTGCTTGTCACTTGCTCATCGAAAAGCCTCTAGCCCTTTCGTTAGCCGACTGTCACCGCATTCAAGCTTTGGTCAAACAGCAAGGTGTCAAGGTAGCCCTAGGTCACATTTATCGCTACTTGCCCTTTGTGCAGCACGTGCGTCGGGATCGTGAACAAGGCGTCAGTGGCCCTCTACTCACCGCCTCAGTCAAACTCCACTGGGGTCATGATCAGCGCTACTATGATATTTCACCGTGGCGCGGCAGCTGGTTGCACGAAGGTGGCGTGCTGATGAATCAGAGCATCCACGCCCTCGATCTCATGCACGCTTTGAGTGGCGAAACATTCAGCTCGGCCAGCGCCCAAATCAGACGGCTCAGCCATCGGATGGAGGCCGAAGACAATGCCGTCGCCTGGCTCAGCTTCTCCTCTGGCGCCCTCTGTACCCTAGAAGCCAGCACCTCCAGCAGTCCTGAACGACATGCCGTCTCCTTCGATTTACTCTGCCAAGAACGCCACTACCATGCAGCCCTCGTAAAAGGTCGCCCCCGTTTTTCTGTGCACGATCGTCAGGGCAAGTCGCTCACTTGGCACTATTTGTGGCCCATTTTTCGAGAAGTCCTCACGGACAGAAAAGCTTGGAGCCGTTTTCTGAATCCCCATCAGGGCATTTACGAAGATCTCTTGGCAGCCATCTCGACAGATTCGCCCATCTTGGCCGACTTAGACAGTGGGCTGACAAGCGTCGAAGACATCTTGGCGCTTTACACGAGCGCCCGAAATGGCGGCAAGCCTGTCGCCTTGCCTCTCGCCCCCGAAACAGCTCTCAATCAGATGGTCGATTTTTTCAACTGAAGGAGATGACAACACGCGAGCGTCTTCCTCACCCTGCCATTTGATTTGAACATTCCCCTCTACCCAAAACAGCAAAAGGCCAGTCAATCGTGACTGGCCTTTTCTTACAAAGCTTAGGGTGCTTCAGATCAGATTACGACAAAGGCGCAAACTGGTCAGGCTCACGCAAGAGCCACTGTCCCCTCGTGAAATCGGGGAAGGCCTGCAGCTGACCGCCTTGGGCAATCGAGTCTTCTGAAAGCACACTGACAGCCATCCAAGTCGCCATATCATAAGCGTCGATAGGCATCTCAGAGCCGTCTTCTACCGCTTGCAAAAAGGCGGAGGTCACAAGCCAATCCATGCCGTCATGACC
>JAEZYR010000103.1 GCA_023442635.1 Bacillota bacterium
GGCTTAGCCGTCGTGATTGCTCTGGTCGAGAAGCTCCTGTCACGCTGGATCCACCTTGCCCTGCCCCAAAAGAAGCCCCGCGCTTGGCAGCAGGTTCTATGGGCTTTACTTGGCGCTCTTCTCCTCGGCGCATGTGCCTTCTTTTTCTTTATCCCCAATTGGTTCCACAACTATTTTGGCACCCTAACGCCCGATCAGTTTCAGTTCTTGCTGACAGGTGGCAACGGTAATGGGACAGCCGATTCCAACGCTCAGGTCGCCAACTTTCTTTATGCTCCCGTCTTCCTAGCCATCTTGCTGGGCTGGCAAGTCATTTTCTTGAATCGCCGCATCTACTTTGGCCGCCAGGGACAGCAAAACCCCCTCGTTGATAGGCAGCCTGAAAAGGTCGAAACAGCCAAAGTCGGCAGCAGCACAACAATGGCCAACAGCGCAGGTACTAGTCGACTAAGCCTCCGCCATGGTCTGCTCCGTGGCAGTTTAGCAATCGTCTCTGTTGCAGCTCTCGTAGCTTCGATCTTCTACGCCTTTAAGGTTCTGCCCCTACAGTCGCTTCTCAAAAATCAAATGAATCCCTCAACCTTTATTGAGGAACATTACGTCGAGCCAAGCCAGGTCGTCACCTTCCCCGAAAAGAAGCGCAATTTCATCCATATCTATATGGAGTCCATCGAGAATTCCTTTTTTGGCAAAGAGCAGGGTGGCTACGCCGAAAATCTCATGCCCGACCTCGCTGGCCTCTATCCCGAGGGTATTTCCTTCTCTAATCGAGACCACCTCTTCGGCGGGCCTCACCAGACCTTTGGCTCTCCCCACTCTGTTGCTAGCATGATCAATATGGGCGCTGGTATTCCCATGAAGACAGCCGCTTATAACGGTACTGCCGCCGCCATGCTCTATCCTGACTTCACCACAACAGGTGACCTCCTCCATGCCCAGGGCTATAACAATGAAATCATGCTTTGTGCGGATGCAAGTTGGGGCGCGCTAGGTGATTACTACCGCGACCATGGCAAGTTCAAAGTCTTCGATCATCAATATGCGCTAGACAACGGCTATCTTCCAGCTGGCTATAAAGTCTGGTGGGGTTTCGAGGATGATAAGCTCTACGCCTTCGCCAAAGACGAACTCACCCGCCTCGCACAAGAAGATAAGCCTTTCTACTTCATCCTGGAGAACGCCGATACGCATTTCCCAGACGGTTATGTTTCGCCCTTGATGAAGGATAAGCCTTTCGACAAGCAATATGCCAATGTCATCCATTACTCTCAGGCCGAGGTCACGCGTTTTGTGCGTTGGATACAGCAACAGCCTTTCTACGAGAATACAACCATCCTGATCACAGGCGATCACCGCTCAATGGATCACAACTTCTTCAAGGGCTGGGATCCTGCCTATGAGCGCACCATTGTCAATCTCTTTTTGAATAGTGCTGTAGCCAAGCCTGCAGATGATCGTCTTTTCAACCGCGAATTTGCCCCCTTTGACCTCTTTACAACCAGCCTCGTCGCTCTGGGCGCCCATGTAGAAGGCGATCGTGCTGGACTCGGCACCAACCTTTTCTCCGACAAGAAAACCCTCAACGAGCAATTCAGCTGGGGAACGATCGACCAACAGCTCGCTCGTCCATCTAGCTTCTTCTCAACGCATCGCACCCATTGGCGTGACCAATAAGCAAAGTCGTTAGCCTTTGGCTTTAGGCTTCACCTAGCAAGCTTCGCCCCCTCAAGACAACAAAAGCCCTACCGCATGGTAGGGCTTTCTTCTTGCTGATAGACCTCGCTTTCTCTCGATTAGCGGCTGCCCTTGCTGTGCCTACTCACACAAAAAAACAGGAGACAAGTTTTACCTTGTCTCCTGTCTTGCTTCTGATTGCTCGAGAATGAATCGCTTACTTCAAAATCAGTCGAAAAGACCTAGCTTTTTCGCACGATTCAAGCGCTCTTGGTCAATCTTGATCAATTCGGTCAAGCCGAGCTCATCGAGTTCTGCAACATGCTTATCCAAATCGTCGATGGACTCATTGCCCAAGATCAAGTTGGCTGCCAACTCACGAGAACGGGTCTCGAGGTCTGTCGCCAACTCAAGGCGGCGCTGGGCTTCATCAATGGTCGCCACAGGGAGATAGTTCGACGTACCAATCGGCGTGGTGTGACCATAGTTGATCACATCAACCTGGGCCTTGGCCTTGTACTCTGGGACGACGTTAATCTCATTCTCCATCGGCACAAAGCGACGCTTGGGGAACATGCTGTCGTTAGCCCAGAGGTAGTCACCGATAACAATACCCTTGTCGTAGGCCTCATCATAGGCGTTATGCAAAGCGATGGGCAGCAACTGCTTGTTGCCATCTTTGTCGATCTCATAGCTGTCGCCTTTGATACCCCACTGGGTGAGCTCCATATAGGTATCCGAGCAGAGCAGGTCGATCAGGCGGGCGTTGGCCTCTTCATTCTTGGCGTCCTTTGTGAAGGACCAGCGGCTATAGGACAGGGCAGGTGGCTCCGTCGCGATGATGGGCGTGATGCTGGCATCAGCTGTGACAAGCGGGATGGGCATGTAACGAGGATCCTCAGCACCAGCGACATTGGCCTCATTCCAGGTAGCCATGCAGTAGCTGGCGATGGCGGAAGCGCGGTTGTTCTCGATATTCTGGTTGGGCGTATCCGAACCGATAGCAGCTGGATCCAAAAGCCCTTCATCATGAAGCTTCTTCATGAATTGGAAGTAGGGCTTAATGCCAGGCTGATGCCAAGGCGAAGTGATGTCTGAAGGCTTGCCATCATCGATGGTGAAGTTCACAAGGTTATAGACAAGGCCAAACCACTGCGTCAAGGAAGCGTCAAATTTGGTTGGGTCTAGGCTCATCACCTCGTCCTTTTCACCGTTGCCATTGGCGTCCTTTTCTTGGAAGGCTTTTAGTGCCTGGTAGAACTCATCGGCGGTCTTAGGTGTTTGCATGCCCACCTTCTCGAGCCAGTCTTGGCGGATAAGCATGCATATATTGGTTGAGCCAGGCTTGTTGTCATAGGTTGAAGCCTGAATCTGTGAAACGAAGTAAACATTGCCGTCATCGCGGGTGTTGAGGTTCCAAGAACGCTCGCCCTTGCCGCCAGGACCGAAGAAGGCCTTGGAAGTGCCGTCAGAGAGATCTGAAACCAGCTTGTTGATGGGCTGAATAAAGCCTTGGTCAGCCATCTTGAAAATCGTGGCATCACCCAATGCGGCCACATTCGCAAACTCTGGCAAGTCTTGGCCAGAGCTCATGCGGGTCTGGATCGTCGACTTGTATTGTTCTATTGAGACAATTTCGAATTCTGGATCCAAGCCGTACTGCTTGAGGAGCTCGTGGAATTTGGGCCAAATTTTGTAGCGCTCACGCTCACTAAACTTAAATTTGCCGGTCGAGCCTTCGGGTCCCAAGATATGCATCTTGTAGAGTTCGCCTGTAGCGGTCTTGCCACTCTGGGCGCTGTCGCTGCTCGGCGTCGCGCTCGCAGAAGCGGCTGGAGCTGATGAGGACTTGCTGTTATCAGCAGGCTTCTGGCCGCATGCAACCGCGCCTAGCATGAGACCTAATCCCAGCATCAGCGACAAAGCTGTCTTGCATTTCTTCATTTTTTCCTCCTCTATCTTCCTGACTCACAGCAGCGCTTGACTTCGTGGCTGCCGTGGCTGGAATTCCTATTGATGGGGGACTATCGCCCCTGGCTCAGCTGTCTCAGGTAGCTGAGCTTTAGCCCTTCAGGGAGCCTAGCATGACGCCCTTCACAAAGTATTTCTGCAGGAAGGGGTAGATCAGCAGAACGGGTATCGTTGTGAAGGAGATCATGGCGTATTTGATCTGATTGTTCGTCAGTTTTTTGCGAGCCAAGTCAGCGGCTTCCTGCATCGAGAAGCCCTGGGTCATGTCGATTTCTTGCGTGATCAAAACGCGGCGCAAGTACATCTGTAAAGGTTGAATGTTTTTGTTGGGCTGGTAGACGCTCGAGTTGAACCAAGCATTCCACACGCCCACAATCGTATAGATGGCGATGACGGCCAAAATGGGCTTGGCCAGGGGCAAGTAAATCTTGAATAGGATGGTATAGTGCCCTGCGCCGTCAATGCGAGCTGATTCTCTGAGCCCCTCGTCCAAGGAAGCGAAGTAAGAGCGACAAAGAATCATGTACCAGATGCTATAGGAGCCTGGCAAAATCAAGGCCCAAACCGTGTTGTAAAGACCCAGCTTGCTGATCAAGATGAAGGTCGGGATCAGGCCACCACCGATGTACATCGGAATAAGGATAAAGACGACCAGCAGCTTGCGTCCGATGAGTCCCTTGACAGTCAAAACATAACCGACAAGAACGGAAGTTAAGATGGTCAGTCCAGTCTGAATGAGCACGTAGAAGATCGTGTAAGCGTAAGAGCGCCAGAGATCCGTGCTGCCAGCGATGATGCCATAAGCCCCGAAATAAAGTCCCTTCGGGTAGAAGTAAACTCGCAAGGTTGCCGCTTCGAGCGGATCACTAATCGAGAGAATCGTCACATAGTAAACAGGATAGACGGTCAAAAAGAGGACGAGCGCCATCACAGCATAGATGATGATGTCCCCCACTAGGGTTCCGTCGCGGTGTATCCTTGATGTTTTTTTAGCCATGGGTATTTCCTCCTAAGTCAAGCGCGTAGCTCACCACATGGCATAGCCAGTGAGCTTGTCAGATGCTTTGTTGGCAATAAAGACCAAGGCAAAGTTCACCACGGACAGAAGCAAGCCAATCGCAGCGGTGTAGCTGAATTGTCCGCCTTCGATGCCGAGACGGTATATATACGTGCCGAAAACGTCAGCCGTACGGTAGGTCGGCGAACTGTAGAGTAACAAGATGAGGTCTGAATTGCTGCTGAGCAAGGATCCAACTTGCAAGATCAAAAGGATGGCGATCGTAGGTTTGAGGCTCGGCAGGGTGATGTGGTACATGATCTGCAGCCGTCTTGCACCGTCAATACGAGCAGACTCATAAATAGCTGGATCGATGGATGAAAGCGCTGACATGTAAAGGATGGAGTTAAAACCAAAGGACTTCCAAACGTTGACTAGTGTATAGATGATGGGGAAGGCGTTAGGTTTAGTTGCCCAAGCAGCAGGCTTTCCGCCGAAGAGCTGAATCAGGGTATTCACGATACCGCCGAGCTGGATGAAGCTGAGCACCATACCCACGACCACAACATTCGAGAGGAAGTATGGCATGTAGCTAGCCGTCTGAACGACTTTCTTATAGCGTTTGTGGTGGATTTCATTCAAGAAGAGGGCAAAGGCAATCGGTACCCAGAAACCAAAAATCAGCTGTAAGAACGAAAGAACCAATGTGTTCTTCAGGAGGCGAGCAAAATAGATGCTGTTGATAAATTTCGTGAAATGATCAAAGGCGACCCAGCGAATCTTGTCCGAAAAAAGGATCGGCACGCCAGGCACATAATCTTGGAATGAAATGGCGATACCGTAAATCGGTATATAGCTGAAAATAAAAATCAAAATGACGGGCAAGGCAGCCATGGACCACAATTGCAGGGACTCTCTCCACTGCTCGCGAGTCGGGCGCTTGCGCGGTTTTTTCTTCGCCTGTTGGAGTCGACTCGGAGCTACGGCGCTCACGCTCTCGCTAGGACTACTCACCATTCAAACCTCCTGAACATAGAAACCGAGAAAAGGTTTCTAGAGCCATCCTCTGATAAGCTCTTAAGATCTACTAGGCATTTTAATAACGGATTAAAACTCAAGCAATATTCCATTGTGCAAAAATCTCATGAAATCTGCTTCATCACGAAGCTTGTTTCATCATAAGGGCTGTTGCATATGGGTATTTCATTTTCTCTTCGCTAGGCTTAATTTTATAGGCTCAGCACATAGCCAGCTTGCCTAAATCTCTGCCCTTCGGCTTCAGTCTTATCCAAGACTCTAAAGGCTTTTCCTTCCGAAAAATGCCCGTCTTCTGTCCTGCAAGTCTAGGGATAAAAAAGAGGCAGCGCTCGCCAGCGCTACCTCCTTTTGCTTGATCTGTCCAGTCTGATATTGACTAAGGTTCTCGACTTAGGCCTGCTGATGTCGGCGGTAGTAGATCTTTTTGACAAGCTCCCCGACAAAGAAGGGCACGAGTGAAAGTGGCAGCATGACGGCCCAATCGATCAAGCCAGGCCCCGTCGTCTCAAAGAGCGTCTGCAAAAAGGGAATGTACAGTACAGCTAGAAGCAAGCACAGAGCAGCTCCTGTCGCCTGAACCATGGCCTTGTTGCTGAACAAGCCAGCGCGGAAAACGGATTGGCGCTCCGTGCGGCAAGCATAGGCTCGCCACAGCTCGGCCAAAATCAAGGTCGTAAAGGCATAGGTTTCTGCACCTGGTGAGGGGTGAGCCCCCGCTTGAGGTAAAAACGTAAAGTTCGCCACTGGTGTTCCCTGAAGCAGGTCGGGATTGAAATAGCGTCCAACGGTAAAGGCCCCAAAAACAGCTAGGAAAATAGCCAGCGCTTGCGTGACAATCTGCACCACCATTGGGCGATTGATGATGGACTCCCCACGGTGGCGAGGAGGCTGCTGCATAATGTCACCTTCTGCCTGTTCAACACCTAGTGCCAAGGCCGGGAAACTATCCGTAACCAGGTTCAGCCACAAGAGTTGGATGGCCGTCAGGGGCGAGAAACTCGGTCCTAGAATCAAGGTTGCCAGGAAGATGACCAGGATCTCACCTACGTTACACGACAGCAAGAAGCCCACGAATTTACGGATGTTGGCGAAGATGACACGCCCTTCTGAGACGGCCGTGACAATCGTGTCAAATTGATCGTCCGTCAGAATCATGTCCGCACTGCTCTTGGCCACTTCGGTACCTGTAATGCCCATGGCCACACCAATATCGGCTTGCTTGAGGGCTGGGGCGTCGTTCACACCGTCACCCGTCATCGAGCAAATATGGTCATGGGAGCGAAGCGCGGCCACAATACGCACTTTGTGTTCGGGTGAAACGCGGGCGAAGACAGCGACCTTATCGACTCTGGCTGCGAGCTCTTGGTCGTCCATCGCCTCCAGCTCCATACCTGTCAAAGCTTCTTCACCAGCTTGCATGAGACCCAAGTCTTTAGCGATAGCTACGGCTGTATCGCGGTGGTCACCCGTAATCATGACGCAACGAATACCTGCCTGATGGCAGAGCTTAATCGCCTCTCTTGCTTCAGGTCTAGCAGGGTCAATCATGCCCACCAGACCAGCAAAGACAAGCTCCTTCTCCAGGCTTAAATCAATAGCTTGTTCAGGCTCGATATGACGATAAGCAAAAGCCAGCACGCGCAAAGCGCGGTGGGCATAGGCTGCATTTTGATCCAGAATAGCCTGCCTGCGCTCGGGCGACAGAGGGCGAACTTCGCCCAGCAAATCGCGTTCGTATTTGCAGCGCGCCAGTAAAACATCAGGGGCGCCTTTGGTCAGTGCTAAACGACCTTCAGCAAAGCCATCGTGCACAACGGTCATCATCTTGCGATCGGAGTCGAAGGGCAGCTCTCCCACAAAGGGGTGTTCCTGCACGAGGTCATCACGGCGTACACCCTGCTTGAGACCCAGTGTCAGGAGGCAGCCCTCCGTTGGATCGCCAAGCATCTGGATCTTCTCGCCCTCGCCTTGTAGCTCCGCGCTATTGCAAAGCAGCGCAATTTCCAACAGACGTTGAAGGCGCGCATCTTTCTTGGGAAGGGTTTCGCCAGCGAGGCTCACTTCGCCTTTTGGCAGATAGCCTACGCCCTCAACATCGAAGTCGTGCTCATCAACAAAAAGCTGTTTGACGGTCATTTCGTTCTGCGTCAAGGTACCCGTTTTATCGCTACAAATGACATTGACAGAGCCCAGAGTCTCGACAGCTAGGAGCTTTTTGACAATGGCATTGCGGTCGGCCAACTTTTTCATGCCGCGCGCTAAAACGATGGTCACCACAACGTTGAGGCCTTCGGGAATAGCGGCCACCGCCAAAGCAACGGCGGTCATAAAGGTGGGCAGCAATTCTCCGCGGCGCAAAATGCCAATCACAAAGACGAGTGCGCAGACAGCCAAACAAAGCGTGCCCAGAATCCGTCCTAATTTGTTGAGGTTCTGCTGCAAGGGCGTCTGTTGTTCACCAATGGCTTCCAAACGCTGGGCGATGTGGCCAATTTCGGTTTCGAGGCCTGTCGCCACCACGACGGCGCGACCTCGGCCATAAGTGACATTGGTTGATGAGAAAAGGCTGTTCTCTCGATCGCCGATGCCGAGTTCTTCCTCCGTCTGAAAGCGAGCCGATTTTTCGACTGGCAGGGATTCGCCCGTCAAAGAAGCTTCTTCAACTTGCAGGTTGACACTGTCAATCAAACGCAAGTCGGCTGGCACAACATCGCCTGCCTCCAAAATGACAATGTCACCTGGCACAAGCTCTTCGCTGTTGACCATCTGCTGCTGGCCATCGCGCAAGACGCGAGCTTGTGGCGAAGACAAACGCTGCAAAGCAGCCACCGCAGCCTCAGCTTGGCCTTCTTGGCGGACGCCCAGAATAGCATTCACGATGACGATGGCCAGAATGACAATTGCTTCTGTCCAGTCACCCAAAAAGCCTGAGACGACAGCCGCCACAACAAGAATCAGGGTCATGTAGTCCTGAAACTGCTTCAGAAAGCGCAGCCATAGCGGTACTTTCTGCTCTTCTTGCAGGCGGTTTGGCCCGAATTTTTCTAATCTTTGAGCCACCTCTGCTTGGCTGAGGCCTTTTTCAGGCGAGACTCGCTGCAGCTCCAGCTGAGCTTGCAGGGGGCCTTGATATGCAGCCATAGATACTTCCTCCTCGAAATTAGACAATCCCTTTTATTTTACGTGAAATCTGGGGTTTGTGTCTTAGCTCACTACCCACCCTGGCCGAATTCCTATAATTAAGAACTCAGAGAAAGAAGGTGCTCCTTTGTACAATCCGCAGTCATCTCACGCAAGTGAGTTTATTAACCACGATGAAATTTTGGCTACGCTCAGTTGGGCCGAAGCGCATCAACACGATCGCGAGGCCATCCGAGGCGTCATCGAACATGCGCGCCAAGCCAAAGGCCTTGATCACCGCGAAGCTGCTTTGCTCCTCCTTTCAAAGGAAGACGATCTCAATGAAGAAATTAAGCAGTTAGCCCGCGATCTCAAAGAGCGTTTTTATGGTCGTCGCATCGTGATGTTCGCTCCGCTCTATTTGTCTAACTACTGCGTGAATGGCTGCGTCTACTGTCCATACCATGGTTCCAACAAAACCATCGCCCGCAAAAAGCTCAGTCAGGATGAAATTCGTCGCGAAGTTATCGCCTTGCAGGATATGGGGCACAAACGTCTAGCCTTAGAGGCTGGCGAAGATCCCATTCGCAACACGATGGACTACTATCTCGAATCGATTGACACCATCTACAACATCAAACACCGCAATGGCTCCATTCGGCGTGTGAATATCAATATCGCTGCCACCACCGTTGAGAACTATCGACGGCTACATGACGCTGGTATCGGCACCTATATTCTTTTTCAAGAAACATACGAAAAAAGCCGCTACGAAGCCCTTCACCCTTGGGGTCCCAAATCCGATTATGCCTACCATACGGAGGCCATGGACCGCGCTATGGAAGGCGGTGTCGACGATGTCGGCCTGGGTGTTCTTTATGGTTTAGATCACTACGCCTATGACTTCGTGGGTCTGATGATGCACGCTGAGCACCTTGAGGCTCGCTTTGGCGTGGGGCCTCACACCATTTCCGTACCTCGCATTTGTCCTGCTGACGATATCAATCCTGAAGATTTCACCAACGCTGTTCCTGACGATCTCTTCCTACACCTGATCGCCTGTATCCGCGTGGCCGTTCCCTACACGGGCATGATCATATCGACCCGTGAATCGAGCCGAGTCCGCGCCCAGGCACTCGACTTAGGTATTTCGCAAATCAGCGGCGGTTCCAAGACCTCTGTTGGTGGCTATGACGAGGAGGCCGCCCACCACAAGGCCGAAAACAATGAAGTCACCGAGCAATTTGACATCTCCGATACACGCACGTTGGACGAGGTGGTGCATTGGCTCATTCAAGCCGACTACATACCATCTTTCTGCACTGCTTGCTATCGCGAAGGACGGACAGGCGACCGCTTTATGTCTTTGGTCAAGTCGGGCGAAATCGCAAACATCTGTCAGCCCAACGCCCTTTTGACGCTGCAAGAATACCTCTGCGACTATGCCAAACCCGCTACACGCCAAGATGGCGAGGCTTTGATCGCCCGTGAGCTGGCCAAAATTCCTAGAGAAAGGGTGCGCCAGCTGACCCAAGGTTGGTTGGATGACATCATTCAGGGCAAGCGTGATTTCCGCCTCTAAGTGCATTTTCTTTGGCCTGCACCGCTAAATAAGATTAAGGTTTTTCTGCCTCATGAGTCTACAATCTACCCCTCAGTCTTCTCGTTACTGGATTGGCCTTTTTGGCCGCCGCAACAGCGGTAAATCCACCCTGATGAACCTGCTTTGCGATCAGCCAGTCTCTCTCGTTTCAGCCGAAGCTGGCACAACGACCGATCCTGTGACCAAGTCCATCGAAATCAAGGGCCTAGGCCCTGTTGTGCTCGTGGATACAGCAGGCTACGACGACGTCGGTCATTTGGGGCAAGCCCGAGTTGAGCGAAGTGAGGCGAGTGTCGATCGCGTGCATTTTGCAGTTCTGCTCTTGCGGCCTTCTTGCTTACTCGAAAGAGCAAGCTCAAACAGCGACGAAGTCCCCTCCTCCCCAGATTGGTCGCAAGAATTGGCCTGGATTCGCCGCTTCGCCAAGCAAAAGGCGCCTTGGCTCTTAGCCGTCAACTTGGCCGAGGCCGATCTGAAGGCAGGCGATGGCAGCGATGCCCTTCTGCCATCTTTTTTGGAAAAGCTGCGCCAAGAAGCATTACCGCAGCCGAGCGGACAAATTCAGTTAGATCTCCACTGTGCCGAGGCTAGGCAGACCTTTGTTCAGGCTCTGCTTCAGGCGGTAAAAGCGAGCCAGTCCGAGCAATGCGACAGCAGCCCCGCCTCTTTGACGGCTTCCCTTTGTGGCGCTGGCGATCACGTCCTTCTGGTCATGCCCCAGGATATTCAAGCACCTGCAGGGCGTCTGATTTTGCCTCAAGTGCAAACCATTCGCGAATTGCTCGACAAGCACTGCTTTGTGTCAGCTGTCACGGCCAATGAGTATCCTGCTGTCCTCTCTCTCTTTCAGCAAGCACCTAGCCTCATCATCACAGACTCCCAGGTCTTTCCGCATGTCTGGGCCCACAAGCCAGCCGAAAGCCGCGTCACATCTTTTTCGATCTTGATGGCGGCCTTCAAAGGTGATATCGAATTGTTCCGCCAGGGTGCTGAAGTTCTGCCCAAGCTCGGGGCCAACTCTCGCGTTTTAATTGCAGAGGCCTGCTCCCATGTACCGCTACAAGAAGATATAGGGCGCGTCAAAATTCCTCGGCTTCTGCGCGACCGTATTTCACCTGATATCACCATAGACATCATGAGCGGCAATGACTGGCCTAGCGCCGAAAAACTCGCGAGCTATGACCTGGTCATCCACTGTGGTGCCTGCATGTTTAACCGCCCCCATGTACTCGCTCGTCTGCGCCAGCTCGAAAGCGCCTCCGTTCCTATTACCAATTACGGCATCGCGTTGGCTTGGTTCGCTGGCATTTTGGACAAGGTTGCCCTGCCTCTTTAAGAAGGCTCGTGTCAATGGGTCTGCTCAGCTAGCTGAGCAGGCTCCAATCAGTTGATAGAGCAGGCCCAAATCAGTTGCTAGAGCCAGTATATTTGCGAGCCTTAAGTCGGGCTCGGCGTCTTGCCCAAAAACCTAAAAGCCCCTTTCAGCCAAACCATTGCGCACCTTGCTCAAAATTGCTCTATTATGGCTGAATAAAGGAGGCTTTTTTATGTCTTACGATTGGCAACAACAGCTTTCTCGCCGCGGAAAGAGCGCCTACAAGTGGGCCTTGCTCGAGCAGTCTCTGCTTCCAGATAGTCCTCAAGACCTGATCCCTTTCAGTACAGCTGACAATGATTTTCTGCCTGCTCCCTGCATCCAAAAGGCTTTGGTCGACTATGCCCAGCAGGGGGTCTTGGGCTACACGGCTACACCACCCGAATTTGTGGCGGCCTTACAGACTTGGCTACTCGAACAACACCAGTGGCAGATCGATCCCTCTTGGTTAGTGCTCAGTCCTGGCGTGGTGCCCATCATCTTTAACACCGTACAGAGTTTCTCGAAAGAGGGGGAAGGCGTCATTGTGATGCAGCCCATCTACGGGCCCTTTATGAAGGCCATCGAGCTAAACGGTCGCCGACGGGTTAATGTGCCCCTTCTGCACCAAAATGGCCGCTACGAAATGGATTTCGCCGCCCTCGAAAGGGCCGCAGCAGATCCCAATAACCGTTTGCTCTTACTCTGCTCGCCTCACAACCCTGTCGGCCGTGTGTGGACTCGCTCCGAGTTAGAGCGGCTTGCCGACATTTGCTTGCGCCACAACTTAGTTGTCTTGGCGGATGAAATACATTTTGACTTGATCTTGCCTGGCCAGGAGCACAGTGTCTTCCCCTGCTTAAACGAAAAAATTGCCCAAAGGGTGGTTTTTGCTAGTGCGGCAAGTAAAACATTCAATATTGCAGGCCTGCATCAAGCCTACGCCCTCATCCCAAATCCCACTTTGCGCGAGACTTTCTGCCAGCACTTTGCCAAAAATGCCCAAGGCGGAGGCAATAACTTTGGCCTTGTGGCCTCTACGGCGGCTTGGCGTTCGGGGCACACCTGGCTCAAGGAATTCATCACCTTAATTCAGCAAAACGCCGAAGTCGCACGGCACAAGCTCCAGCAAATCTTGCCAGCTCACTCGATAGCCCCACTCGAAGGCACCTACCTCATGTGGATTGACCTCAATCCGATCCTTCAGTCCTGCCAAATCCCCAAAAGCGAGTTGGCCAACTTTTTGGCTCGTGAGGCTCTGCTTTTCCCTAGCATGGGACAAGATTTTGGCCCTGAAGGCGAGGGCTTTATTCGCCTCAATATCGGCTGTCCGCAAGCCGCCCTCGAAAAAGCCCTCGATCGCCTCATAGCCGCTGTTGAGCGCCATCGCTCATAAATTTTGGCCTCAGAACAAAGCCAACGCCTGCGTGCAGTCTGCGCCCTCTGGCCAGACCTTAAATGATGCCCACCCCATCTCTAGGAGGTAACGACGTGTCCTTTGAACCTGATTCCCAAAGCCAAGCCCTGCTGGAATTGGCCATTGAATTAGATCTCGACCGCCAATTGCGCGATGAGCTAGCCTATCTTCATCAGCGACCTGAGCTGAGCGGCGAAGAATGGGAAACCGCCGAGCATCTCCAGCAATTCTGCCAGGCGCAAGGTTGCCTCATCCACCCCTTAGCCAACAACCCTGGCTTCATCGCCGAACTGCCCGTACCCTCAAGCCCCTTCGCCGTGGCTTTTCGAGCTGATATGGATGCCTTACCCGTGTGCGAAGCTGCTGAGAACCTCCGCCAAAGCAAGAGCGTCCTTTCTCAGAAGGAGGGCGTTTCACACCTTTGTGGCCACGACGCCCATATGAGCCTTGCCTTAGGTCTTTTAGCCCTTGCCGCACGCCTGCATGCACGCCAACAGCTGCCAGGCACCCTCCTCATCCTTTTTGAGTCTGGCGAGGAAAACGGCTCTGGCATTCAAGCCATGTTGACTGGCGTAGAAGCGTGGCGTCAAGCGCATCCAGAGCAGCACTTGTGCGCCATTCTAGGCAATCACGTCCTGGCCAGCCTCCCTAGCAATCGCTACGCCTTGACCGCTGGGCCTTGTATGGGCGGTATTCACAATGTCGACTTCACTCTCATCGGCCAGGGTGGCCATGGATCCAGACCAGACGAAGCCATCAACCCTATTTTTGCCGCCGCCGCTGTTTTGCAGGGCTTGTCTGTCGCTTGGAGTCAGCGCCTAGATGTCACTGAAACCGTTACGCTAGGTCTTTGCCAAATTCATGCTGGAACCGCCAATAACGTTATCCCAGAAACTTGCCGCATCAGTGGTACCCTCCGCTATTTTCAAGCTCGAGCCCTTCAAGAAGCCCTTGCCGCCGTCCATGATGTCGTCGAGCAAACCGCTGCTGCCCATCGCTGTCGCGTGGAGTGGCATCCGCACCCAGGTTATGATCCCGTCATCAATGATCCGCCTTTGACTGAGCATGTGCAGAAGGCCATGCTCCCCCTGGCTTCCATGTTGGGTTTGGAGCCTGAAGTCGGGCGGACTTGGTTTGCCTCGGAGTCTTTTTCGCAATATCGCCGTCTCGCGCCTTCCGTCTTTACTTTCTTTGGCATCCAGAATCCAGACTTTGGCAGTGGGGCAGCCCATCACCACAGTCAGTTTGAAGTCGATCCCGATATCTTGCTGCCAGCCTGCCTCCTGAGCTTTCAGGCTGTACTCAGCGCCTATCCCGCGTCGGAAGGCTAAGCTTTTGCAGCTAGCGAACAGCCCTCTGGGCGTAAGCCTGCTAAACTAACAACAAAATACTTGTGCTCTGCCCGCTTAGAATTTCTTCTTCCGCATGCCGAGCACGGTCACACGCAAAAGGAGAAACATATGAGCAAATTCATGGAGCCTGATTTTCTTTTGTTCAATGAGACAGCTCGCCGCCTCTATCATGAAGTTGCCGAGCACCTGCCCATTATCGATTACCATTGCCATCTTTCCCCGAAAGAAATTGCCGAAGACAAGCACTTTGAGAACTTAACCGAAGCCTGGTTAGGTGGCGATCACTACAAGTGGCGCCTGATGCGCCAAGCTGGCATCGACGAAACATACATCACGGGACAGGCCGAACCCAAAGAAAAGTTGCGCGCTTACCTATCGGTGATGCCCCAGGCCATCGGCAACCCACTTTATAACTGGTCTACAGCCGAACTGCGCCAATACGCGAGCTGCGATTTGCTCCTCAAGCCCGAAAATACCGACGCCATCTGGGAGCAGGCGCAAAAGGTACTGCCCCAGCGTGGAGCTCGCGAATTCATCAAGATGAGCCATGTCGAAGCCGTGATCACAACGGATGACCCCATTGATGATCTTGCCTACCACAAGCAAATCGCGGCAGACCCCAGTTTTGACGTCGTCGTCCGTCCTGGCATTCGTCCCGACAAGGCTTATGGCTGGGATCGCGATGACTACCTCGACTACCTTAAAAAACTAGCCGAAGCCGCTGGCCTCAACAGCATTTCTTCACTTGATGATCTCAAAAAAGCCCTGGAAATCCGTGTGCATTACTTCGATGAGCACGGCTGTGTGAGCGCCGATCACGGCTTGCACCATTTCCCCATGCCCAAGCCTGGCGCCCCCGTCGAAGAGTATTTTGCCGATATTCTAGCTGGCAAAAAAATCGGCCCTGTTGAGTCGGATGCCTTGCTAGCTGACTTGCTGATCTACCTCGGCCGCCTTTATAACCGTATTGGCTGGTTCCAACAGTACCACGTCAATGCTCTGCGCAATATCAACACGCGCCTGTTCCAACAGCTAGGCCCCGATGCTGGCTTTGACGTCATGCACGACCGCCCTGTCGCCGAAGCCTTGGCTGCCCTCCTTGACCAACAGGCTCTGACTGGGGAGTTGCCGCGTACGATCCTATACTCCCTCAACCCCAATGACAATCTGCCTTTGGCTGCCATTGCAGGCTCTTACCCTGGTTCTGCTGGCCATGTACGCCATGGTGCTGCCTGGTGGTTCAACGACACCAAGCCTGGCATGGAGGCTCAGATCGAGAATTTCGCCAATGTGAGCCTGCTTGCCAACTTCGCTGGCATGCTGACCGATTCGCGTTCCTTCTTGTCTTATACACGCCACGACTACTTCCGCCGCCTCTTCTGCAATGCGATTGGCGCTTATGTCGAGCGCGGTGAGTACCCCGACGATTGGGAAGCTTTGTCAGAGATTGTCTATCGCGTGTGCTATGGCAATTCTCGCGAACTTGTCCTGGGCAGTCAGCGGGCCTAAGCCATGCGCTTTCTGATTCAACGATGCCAAAAAGCAGCCGTCCATCTCCAAGAGGACGGCTGCTCAGTCTGTCTGGGCGAGATCGGTCAAGGCCTGGTCTTGCTGGTCGGCTTCTCTGCGCAAGATACCGAAGCAACGGTGCAAAAGCTCTGGGAAAAAGTCCTGCAGTTGCGCATTTTTGCAGATGCCGATGGCAAGACCAACTGCGACTTAGCTAGTGTCGGCGGCTCTGTGCTGATCGTATCCCAATTCACGCTTTATGCAGACCTAAGACGAGGGCGCAGGCCTAGCTTTACGCAAGCCGCACCTCCCGACCAGGCCAAGGCTCTTTACGACTATCTCTTAACGCTTGCCCAAGAAAGCGCGGTGCCTTATCAAGCTGGCCGTTTTGGTGCAGATATGGCTGTCTCGCTCGTCAATGATGGTCCTTTCACCCTTTGGCTGGATAGCGAAGACCTCGAGGCCCCCCGCCGCGCCCATGGAACACAGCCCTCCTCGCCTCTATCGTAAAGGAGCTCCTATGCGCATCTTGCTCGTCGAAGATCACCAAAGCTTGGCCGAAACGATCGCTACCTTGCTCGCTCAGCAGCACTGGTCCTGTGATATTTGTTCGGACGGGCTCGAAGCCGAAGACTATGTCGCAACCGGTATTTATGACTGCCTGATCTTGGATGTCATGCTCCCTGGACAAGATGGCCTTACCCTTTTGCGCCACTTGCGACAGCGCGGCATCACACTCCCCATCCTGCTCTTGACCGCGAAAAGCAGCTTGGACGATCGTATCGAAGGCCTTGACAGTGGGGCTGATTATTATTTAACCAAGCCCTTCCACAACGAAGAGCTCCTAGCTGTGTTGCGTGCTATTGCACGTCGCCCTGAAGAGAGGCGTGAAAATCAGCTGAGCTTTAATAGCCTTGTGCTCGATGAGGATCGAGCTCTCCTGAGCTACCAAAACGAAGCTGTCCAACTCAGTCACAAAGAACTTCAGCTCTTTCAGATGCTCTTCTATCGCGCTGGGCAAGTTGTGCCCAAAGAAGATATTCTCTTGAAAGTTTGGGGTTTGGATAGCGAAGTCGAAGAAAATAATGTCGAGGCTTATATATCCTTCTTACGCAAAAAGCTGCGCCACCTCAAAGCCCCTGTCGAAATTCGAACCTTACGTAGGCTAGGCTATAGTTTGCAGGCCGAGGCTGAAGAAGACCCTGCATGTTAGAAGCAAGCAAATTCCGATCCAAGGAAGGCCAAAAGGGGCTCGGGCAACATGACTCCAAACTTTTGGCTCGCCTCAAGCATCGTCTCTTAGCCGCTATTCTGGCCTTGATGACGGTCTTTTTGCTGATCGCTCAGCTGCCCAGCTATATTGCCCAACGGCAAGGCATCGACCGCCAGAGCCAAGAGCAGCTCGAACAGATCATTGAGCGCGGCTCTTTTACCCCTAATTTAAGTCTGACGCAGAACGTCCAAAATAAGGCGACTGCTTTTTATGCCCCTGGTCTCTATCTCCTACTGCGTCCCGACGGCCGCCTGATACGTCTAGAAAACATTTATAGCCAGGCTCCCGACTTTCAGGAACAAATCTCAAAGTTGTTGCCAGAAGTCCTATGGGCTGAAAACAATCAGGGTTATCTGCTAGATGGCCGCCTGCGCTATCTCAAGGCGATCGACCGTGATGGCCTCTTGCGCTTGGCCATTGTGGATCGCGGGCCAGAATTGCTGCAATTGCATCGGCTCAATCAGCGCACTTGGATGACAAGCCTTTTGGCCCTCCTGGCTGGTCTCCTGGCGAGTTATTTGTTGCTCAAACTAGCCCTTGCCCCCATAAGACGGGCTTGGCTGGCTCAGCGCCGCTTCGTCGAAGACGCCTCTCATGAGCTCAAGACGCCTCTCGCTGTGTTGACTGCGAATGTAGAGCTTTTGCAAAACGAGCTCAAAAGCCAAGACAGGCTGCAGACCCCAAATGGGCTGGATACTCAAAACATCCTGAAGAATCCCACGCCTGATTGCTCCGTTTCTCAGCGCTGCCTCGCGGTCATGGCGCACGAAATAAACGGCATGAACGGCTTAGTTCACAGACTTTTGGACTTGGCTCGCTTGGAGCAAGTACAGTCTCGCCAATCTTGGCGGACTTTTGATCTAGCCCGCCTCACAGAAGCAACGTGCTTGTCCTTCGAGGCTTTGGCCTTCGAAATGGGGCACGAAATCCGAACAAGCTTGCTGTCCGATGCCCAGATGTGGGGAGATGCCGATGAAATGCAACAGCTGCTGGCCACGCTTATCGAAAATGCCCTAACGCATAGCCTTGAGGGGCACGCCATTTCAGTGGAGCTCACCCCCAAAGGCCGCCACAGTTATTTGTTGGCCATCCGCAATGCCTCGCAAGCTCTGGATAGCAAGCAACTCAAAGCCGTTTTTGAGCGTTTCTATCAGGTTGCCAATCACCGAAGCCAAAAGCCTGAGCAAAAACAGCGCGGTTACGGCCTGGGTCTGGCCATTGCCAAACGCATCACTGAGGCCCACGGTGGCAAAATTTGGGCAGCCTATGAGCAAGGCTGCTGTTGTTTTTATTGT
>JAEZYR010000112.1 GCA_023442635.1 Bacillota bacterium
CTATAAACCTATAGGAGATTCTAACTTTGAGCCCCTTCTGAGATGGGCAGACCTTCTATATAGCCATCCGAATCTTGTCCTCCAGCACTCGCCCGCGGTTCTGCATACGGGACACCTGCTCTTTTTGCTAGGCCAGGCGCTTATCTGGGGGGTGAACCTTTTTGGATCTTATCTATATGCCTATCTCTATATAGGCGATCGAGCAAAGCTGCAGCCAGCGCTTTTGGTGAAGGCAATCCTCAAGGCCTTGCCACGCTGTATCCTTCTTCTTGTTCTGTTGCTCCCTGTACTCTTCTTATCTGCTTTCTTAGCTTTCATCCCCCTCGTACTCGCAAGTCTTTTGCTTTTCTTAGCGCCTTTTTATCTCTTCGAAGGGCGCAATATAAAAGAAGCCTGCCAATTGAGTGAGGCCTTGAGCAAGCACAAGCGTCTATTGAGCCTTGCGGCTTGGATTAGTCTTGCTTTTGTTATGGGACTTGTGCGAGCGATTCTGCTGACCCTAGTGAGCCCCTTGCCTGAAGCCCAGCTGGCCTTGGGTGTTTGTTTAACAGTGGTGCAGGTCTTGATGCGAGGCCGCTTGCTGGCATTGTTGTATTATTTTTGTCAGCTCTATCCAAGCGAACAGCCCAAACCCCAACAGCCTGAAGAATTAAAAGCCATATGTGAAAAGCTTTTTGGGTCGCTGGAGGAAAAAGCTCCTCGTTAACATTTATAATATCCCTTGCTAGTTGCGCAGAGAGGCTTGCGCAAAATAAAGAGAGAAGACGTTATGGTTGAATTTGATCAATTGCGCTTAGCCGTTGAGGCTTTTATTGAACCGCTCAAAGAAATGGAAGCGGCCTTGCATATACGCCAAACCGAAGACGAGGCATCTGAGCTGGAAGCCAGAGCACAGGAACCTGATTTTTGGTTGGATCCGCAAAAAGCTGCTCAGGTTCAAAGCCGCATCAACCAATTGCGCGGTCGTGTAGCCGCATTTCGCCAGTTGGAGAGTAGGAGAGAGGATCTGGCTGTCCTTATTGAACTGGGCGATGAGTCAGAAGACCTGAGTGTGCTCCCCGAAGCTGAGAGCGAATGGGCTAGCTTGCAGAGTGCCTATGAGAGCTTGAGACTCGAAACACTCTTTACAGGTCAGTATGATGACCATGATGCTATTTTGAGCATTCATGCTGGCGCGGGTGGGACAGAAGCTCAAGACTGGGCTTCGATGCTCTACCGCATGTTCCGGCGTTGGGCAGAGGACCATGCCTTCCAGGTCGAAGAATTAGACTACTTAGACGGCGATGAAGCAGGGCTCAAGTCTGTGTCATTTAGCGTCAAGGGCAGCAATGCCTATGGTTACTTGCGATCTGAAGGAGGGGTGCATCGCTTGGTTCGCATCTCACCCTTCGACTCTGCTGGTCGACGCCACACGAGCTTTGCATCGGTTGAGGTGATGCCCGAACTTGATGACTCGATTCAAATAGAGATCCGTCCAGAAGATATCAAAATGGATGTTTTCCGTGCTTCAGGTGCTGGCGGACAGCATGTTAATAAAACATCATCGGCGGTACGTTTGACGCATTTACCATCAGGAGTTGTGGTCAGCTGCCAAGCTGAACGCAGCCAATTCCAAAATCGCGATAAGGCCATGGAAATGTTGAAGGCTAAACTGTTTGCGATTGCCCAGGCTGCCCAGATGGAACGGATTGAAGATATCAAAGGCAATCAGATGGAGATAGCTTGGGGGTCTCAGATTCGGAGCTATGTTTTCTGCCCATATACGATGGTTTCAGACCATCGAACTGGCCACAAAGAAGGGGATGTGGAGGCTGTCATGGATGGCGAATTAGACCCCTTCATTCAAGCCTATTTGGCGCAGCAAGCTGCTGAAAAACATGAAGCGTAATCATCAGGCGGATCTCGATCAGATCCGCCTGTGATATTTAGAGCTTATAGCGAGAGGTTCAGGGAAGGGAGCACGCTATGCAAAAAACAGCTTTAATTTCAGTTTTCGACAAAACAGGTATTCAGCCCTTAGCTGAGGGTTTGAAAAATTTAGGTTACCGCCTAGTCTCGTCAGGGGGAACAGCTCGATATTTGAAAGAAGCTGGCCTTGAAGTGAGCGATGTTCAGGATCTTACCCATTTCCCAGAATGCCTTGCAGGTCGAGTTAAGACGCTTCATCCTCATGTTCACGCGGGCATTTTGGCCAGGCGTGACCAGGCTGAAGACTGCCGTTTTTTAGAAGAACGCGGTATAGCCTCTATCGATATCGTCATTGTCAATCTCTATCCATTTGTGAAGACAGCAGCACAAGAGACCGCTAGCTTTGAAGACTGTATTGAACAAATTGATATTGGAGGACCGACTTTGCTTCGCGCTGCAGCCAAAAATCACAAGGATGTTTTGGTTGTCGTGGATCCTCAAGATTATCAAGATCTTCTGGAGGCTCTGCTCAAAAATGAAGTGGATCTGTCTTTGCGGCGCTATCTGGCTGGAAAGGTATTCCAACATACGGCACGATACGAGGCCGCCATTGCCGACTTCTTCGCAAATGACAAACGCGCTCTGCCACAAGAAGGTGTCAGTGTGCCAAAAATAAGCCAGGCAGACCTAAAGGCGGCCACAGTCTGCGAGCTGGATGCTGAGACCAAGGCTTTCCCCAAAACATTGGACTGGCACTTTGAGCTCAAGCAGCCCTGCCGGTATGGCGAGAACAGTCAGCAAGCTGCAGCCTGGTATGTCCAAAAGCCTATCTTGCCTGACAGCCTAGCAGCTGCTGTGCAACTGCATGGCAAGGAACTCAGTTATAACAACATCGCAGACGTCGAGGCAGCTTTGAGTATGGTGCAGAGTTTCCAAGCACCAACGGTCGTTGCCGTCAAACACCAAAACCCTTGTGGTATTGCCTCAAGGGCTTGCATTGAAGAGGCCTGGCAAGCTTGCTACGAAGCGGATTCTGTTTCGATTTTTGGCGGTATTATTGCCCTCAATCGTGAAGTGACGCTACCCGTTGCCGAAGCCATGAAAGCCATCTTTTTGGAGGTCATATTGGCACCTTCATTTACTGAAGAAGCCTTAACCTGCCTGAGTCAAAAGAAAAACTTACGCCTTTTGGCCTTGCCTGGACTTAGTCAGTCTACAGTCCGCTCTTGGCAGTTTCGCTCCTTGCGCTCAGGCTTGCTTATTCAGCAGGAAGACCACGACGGCTTTGATGAGACACAACTGCGCTATGTGACACGCCAGAAGGGTGATGCTGACTTCGAAAGGGATGCAGATTTCGGTATGCGCGTGGTTCGACATGTCAAAAGCAACGCCATTGTTCTCGTGAAGAACCAACAAACGGTGGGTATTGGCCCAGGTCAAACCAATCGTATTGGTGCCTTGGAAATTGCGCTACGACAAGCTGGCCCAAAGGCAGAAGGAGCCGTTCTAGCATCGGATGCTTTTTTCCCTTTTGATGACTGTGTCAAATTGGCAGCAGAACACGGCATTGCAGGGATCGTGCAGCCAGGTGGATCGGTGCGTGACGAAGATTCCATTCAGGCTGCAGATGAGCGGGGGCTTGTGATGATGTTTACTGGCCAACGTCATTTTAAGCATTGAGGATGGCATGAAGATTGGTTTTTTTGGAGGATCCTTCAATCCGCCTCATTTGGGACATGAGGCCCTGGCTTCAGCTGCCATCCAGGCATTGAACTTGGATGCACTGATCGTCATGCCAGCAGGGACGCCTTATCACAAACCCTTAACCGATATGGCAGCAGCAGCCCACCGCTATCGGATGCTAGAATTAAGCTTGGGAAGCTTGCCTAAAGTAATATTGTCACGCTTAGAACTCCAGCGCCCACGCCCCAGCTACACCATAGAGACCCTCGAATGCCTTCGGGGGATGATGGCTGGCGATGATGCTTTCTATCTGGTCTGTGGCTCTGATCTCTTGCATAGTATTCGCGGCTGGTATCAGGTCGAAAAACTCCTGGTGAACTTGCATTTGGCTGTTGGTCTAAGGCCTGGGGAAGATCTTTCTCATTTACAGCAACTGGCTCAAAAGCTAGAAAAGGACTTCGCCTGTCGGGTCGATTTTTTTGAGGCTCCCATGCCCAGTTGGGCGTCTAGCCATATTCGTGCGCAAGTCAAGCAGCCGGGTACAGCTAAAAAAATTCCAGGACTCAGGGCGGAAGTGCTCGAGCATATCAAGCGTTACCAGCTTTATACCCCTCAGGATGTCCGTCGCTTTTTGAGGCGTGATGTTCTCTATCAGTTGCCCAGATGGGAGCAGCAACTTTGGTTGCGGCTTAAGCCAGCGCGCATCCTTCATAGTGTGGCTGTTATGGAAATGGCCATTAAACTCGCCTGCCGCTACGGTCTTGATCCCAATAAGGCAGCTATAGCAGGCCTTTTGCATGATGTAGCCAAAAACTGCCCAAAGGATAAGCTCCTTGCCAGTCTGCCTGACCTAGCCAAGAATCCCGCTTGGCCCAGTCCCATTTTGCACGGGCCGATGGCTGCCCGCCATATGCTCGATTCGCTAGGTGTCGCCGATTGGGATGTCAAGGAGGCCATATTTTGGCACAGCCAGTTAGGC
>JAEZYR010000118.1 GCA_023442635.1 Bacillota bacterium
CCGATGGAGGATCGCCTTCATCGGACGCGACAGGACACCCCCGTGAATCTGCAAGTGCGACACAGCCAACTGAAGCAGGTCAAGGCCACAAGACCTCTATTCCGCGAACAGGACAAGCTTCTGCCTATGCGGCTTTGGCTTGGGGCATGGCGCTTTTAGCCTTACTCTTTGGTGCTGCTTCCAAGCTTTTAAGTCGCCCAAAGTCATAAAATAGGTCGGCACAGCTTAAATTTCAGAAGAGTCGAAGATGTCATGTCTTCGACTCTTTTTATCCTTGCTAAAGGATGAAGTCTGCTAAGCTAAGTTTCGCAAGAGCAGGCTAAGTGAAGGAGAGCGATATGTTAAGCGCAAGAGAGTTGAACAATAAACTATGGGCGTACTGCTTGAAAGATGATGCTGATCTTTCGGCGTGGCTAAGCGCTTTAGAGCCTAATAAAATTCAAGACAGTAAAGCTTGTACAGTGGCTTACATTCAACATCCAAGCAGGGCAGAATATCTCTTCCTTTATCGAAATAAAAAAGAGGGCGACATCAATTTAGGTAAATATATTGGGGTAGGTGGCAAAGTAGAAGAAGGAGAGACTTACGCAGATTGCAATCAACGAGAAATCCAAGAAGAAGTCGGCTTCGTGGTAGAGGAGGCTGAATGTGTAGGCTATGTTCTTTTCGCTAATACGCTCAACTGGCATGAGGCGCAGTGGATGGCAGTCTATCGGGTTTCGTCCTATAGCGATGCCCAGGGGCGGCCGAGCACAGACCTGCCCACTTGTTCAGAAGGAGAGCTGGAATGGCTGAGTATGGAGCGCTTCTTTGAGTTGCCCCATTGGGTAGGAGATGAATGTTTTTTGAGACCTACATTAGCAGGCCAGCGATTCGGCTTATGGGTTCTTCTATATGATGAGGGGAAATTAAAGCTAAGGCGACAGTTTGATTTGCCAGAGGAATTTTACGAAAGATAATTGAGCCTGTCAGCCAGGCGTTAAGAAGCAGTTTTGTAGTTTTTGCTTGAGTCCTAAAACAGAGGGCAGCCTAGGCTGCCCTCTGCTCATTTTTTAGCACTTAAGAAGCCAAAATGTCAGCTAAATCCACCAGTGGATCTGGGTTAATGGGCTTGAGATCAAAGTGCTTCACCAGATACTCTAAGACCGATTCAGAGATGAAAGCAGGCAAGGTGGGGCCTAAGCGAATGGAGCGGATACCGAGCGAGAGCAAGGTCAATAGGATGCAAACTGCTTTTTGCTCATACCAGGAAAGAATGAGAGAAAGGGGCAGATCATTTACAGAGCACTCAAAAACCTTAGCCAAGGCAAGGGCAACTTGGATAGCGCTATAAGCGTCGTTGCATTGTCCCATATCCAATAGGCGAGGAATCCCATTGATATCCCCAAGATCAAGGTCGTTAAATCGGAATTTTCCGCAAGCTAAAGTTAAAATCAGGCTGTCAGCTGGCGCGTTTTTGACGAAATCTGTGTAGTAATTGCGTCCTGGACGTGCGCCGTCACAGCCGCCGACTAAAAAGATATGGCGCAGTTGTCCACTTTTGACAGCATCGATGACCTTGTCAGCCACGCTAAGAACACTGTGATGGCCAAAACCTGTGACCAGCTTTTCGCCACCGTTGATGCCGTGGAATGACCGGCTTTGCGCAAAGCCCCCTAAAGCTAAGGCGCGTTCGATCACAGGAGAAAAGTCTTTGTTAGCATCGATATGCTTCAGCCCAGGATAGGCCACAAGAGCTGTTGTAAATACACGATCACGATAGCTGTCTTTGGGTGGCATCAGGCAGTTCGTTGTAAACAGAATGGCACCAGGCAGTTGATCAAATTCTTTTTGCTGAGATTGCCAAGCCGTGCCATAGTGGCCTTTGAAATGGGGATAGGCTTTGAGTTTAGGGTAGGCATGCGCTGGCAGCATTTCACCGTGGGTATAAATATGGACACCTCGGCCAGCACTTTGTTCTAACAGGCATTTTAAGTCATGTAAATCATGGCCTGAGACAACAATAAAGGGGCCAGCTTCGATTTCTAAGCTCACTTCAGTCGGCTCAGGATGTCCGTAGCTTTCGGTGTTGGCTTGATCTAGCAGCGCCATACAAGTCAAGTTTTCTTGCCCGAGAGCCATGCTAAGTTCAAGTAAGTTCTCTACTTGATCTTCGCTAGGCAGAGAGGCTAAAGCTTGGACAAAGAATAGGTTGAGTTTCTCATTTTGATAGCCCAGGACAGCGGCGTGGTGCGCGTAAGCAGCCATACCGCGCAGGCCTAAGAGAATAAGGGTTTTGAGTGAGCGAATATCCAGGTCTTCTGCTTGCCAGATCTCATTTAAGTCATAATCCTTAAGTGGATCGGCAGGTCGTCTAAGTTTTTGGGCTAAGTGGACTTCATTTATCTGCTCGCCGAGACGTTTGGGATCAAAACTCACATTGGTTACGGTTGTAAATAATCCATCGATGATGAGTTTTATTTCATCATTTTTTGCTGACGAAAGCGTATCCTGCACAATCATCTGAGACAGGCTTATCAAAGCACCCGTAAGACGGTCTTGTAGCTTGGCGGTCAAAGCGTCTTTGCCACAAACACCTCTTGCCCCTGTACAGGCCTGGCAATGGGAAGTTTGCTCACATTGAAAGCAAAACATATCCAAATTTTGCGCTCTCTCTTGCTTTGGTGTACTTAACATAGCTGCGTGTCCTCCTAGAATACTGTTGCTTTTAATCTAAAGGCCATGGGAAAATAATTCCGTTGTTATAACAACAAAAGAGGAGATCCATGGAAAAACAGATAACAGTCATTGAAGATTGGCAAACATTACGTCAGATTCCGCTTTTTCGAGATCTGAAAGATGCTGAGT
>JAEZYR010000144.1 GCA_023442635.1 Bacillota bacterium
GGCTTACTCCCACTCAATGGTTGCCGGGGGTTTACTCGTGATGTCGTAGGCAATGCGATTGACATGCTTGACTTCATTCACGATGCGGCGAGAGACCGCATCTAATAAATCCCAAGGTAGGCGGTACCAATCAGCTGTCATGAAATCGCTGGTCTTAACCGCTCTCAGAGCCACGGTGTAGTCGTAGGTGCGGCTGTCACCCATGACCCCGACTGAACGCATGTTGGTCAGTACGGCAAAGTATTGGGAAATTTCACGATCAAGGCCTGCTTTGGCTACCTCTTCGCGGAAAATAGCATCGGCTTCTTGGAGGATCTTGACACGTTCTTCTGTGATGTCGCCAATAATGCGCACTGCAAGACCTGGGCCAGGGAAGGGCTGGCGCCAAACCAACTCAGCTGGGATACCTAAGGCTAGGCCACTCTGGCGAACTTCATCTTTGAACAGATCACGCAAGGGCTCGACGAGTTCGGTAAAGCCCATTTCTTTGGGTAAGCCTCCGACATTGTGGTGGCTTTTGATGACGGCTGCTTCATCGGTGCCGCTCTCAACGACGTCGGGATAAATGGTGCCCTGGACAAGAACGTCAATATGGCCATATTGCTCAGCTGCCTTGCGGGCTTCCTCTTCGAAAACACGAATAAATTCTTCGCCGATGATTTTGCGTTTTTGCTCTGGATCGCTAACGCCGTTAAGTCGCTTGTAAAAGCGATCTTTGGCGTTGACGCGAATGAGGTTCATCTGGAAATGCTTGCCAAAAACTTCTTCCACCTGATCGCCCTCATCTTTGCGTAGCAAGCCATGGTCGACAAAAATGCAGATCAGACGTTTGCCGATGGCACGATGGACGAGAAGGGCAGCAACTGAGCTATCAACGCCTCCTGAAAAGGCGCACAAAACGGTTTTTCCCTCAAGATCTGTTTTGAGTTTTTCGATGCTGCGCTCGATAAAAGTTGACATCTGCCAGTCGCCAGATAGCTTGCAAATATCGAACAAGAAGCGCTGGAGAAGGTCGATACCGCCTTCTGTATGGTGAACTTCAGGGTGAAATTGGGTGGCATAAAGTTGGCGAGACGGATCGCTCATAGCAGCCACAGGGCACTGAGCTGTCTTTGCTGTGATCTGAAAGCCTTCGGGAATTTGCGTGATGCGATCCGTGTGACTCATCCAACAGCGGCTTTTGGCTGCGTGGGGCCCCATGAGCAAGTCCTCGTGGTCAAAGGCCTCGAGTTCGGTCGCTCCGTATTCAGCTTGTTCAGCCGTTTTGACTTCTCCTCCGAGAACATGGGCCATCGCTTGTGCCCCGTAGCAGATCCCTAAAACAGGAATGCCGAGATTGAACAGCTCTGGGTCAGGCAAGGGGCTATCAGCCTTATAGACGGAGCGAGGCCCCCCTGTGAGGACAATACCGCGATACCCGCGAGATCGAATTTCATCGATGCTATGCCGCCAAGATAGAATTTCGCAATAGATGTGGCTATCTCGAATGCGGCGAGCAATCAGTTGGGCATATTGACCGCCAAAGTCCAGCACGAGTACAGATTCCTGACTGGTATAGCGCTCGTTGGCTTGGATCTTGTTTGGCGAAGTGTTAGATACTGGCATGAAACCTCCGAATTGGGCAAAATATCCCCTAAAGATGCTTTGCATTATAGCCTAGGCCAATGTGATCTCGCGCGTGGCATAGGCTGAGACCATTTCAAATAGTAGAGGCAAAAGAAGCATGGCCAAAGGCAAAAAAGCAAAAATAGATCCTAGCCCACAACGTGAATTGAGCTCATTTAACCCACAAGCGCAAGTTGCGCGGATGAACGAGCCGCGTCAGCCAGCAGCTTTCCAAGGTCAAAGACACCAAAACCGTCGGCACAAGACATCGGGAGGATCGCGCTTGACCAAGACACCCCGCTCACTGGGTGCCCAGCTTTTGATGGCCGATGCACAGCGTTGGAAGCCGCGATCCTGGCAGTTTGAGAGCCGCTCTACGCCCAACCGACGTTCGAAAACTTCTACGCGAGAAGAGCAGCTACAGTGGGCACGTATGAGGGCAGATGAACATCGAAAACACTTGGCCTCCGAATTGGCTCATTATCTCGAAATGGAAGCCTGTCATCTTGTTGCTAATGAGCAAATCGCCTTACAGCTGGCTTTTCGTTTGGTGGGGCTAGGGCCTGGCGATGAGCTTTGGTTACCAGCTATTGGGGCGGAAAGTGCCATCGCAGCAGCTTTGGCCTGGGGCTTAGAAGTTCGTCTCTTGGATGTTAGGCGCCAAAGCCCACATCTCGATCCCGAAGCTTTGGATCAGGCGCTCCAGGCACACCCTGTTCAAGCCAGTGAGCGAAGAGCTCTTTTATTTGCAGACGCCTGCGGCTTTCCAGGGCAGGTTGAGCAGTATTTGGCTTTGGCTGAATCAGCCCAGATGCCAGTGATTGAGTATGCCCCAGACGGAATCGGGGGAGGTTGGCGTCAGCAGCGCTGTCCGAGTTTTGCCCCCGTAAGTGTAGCTTCTCTTTCTGAAGGGAAACCGCTAGGACCTGAGCCTTTACGTTGGGGCAGTTCTGCCGCGGCTTTGTGGATACGAGGCGAGAAGGTGCAAGCCGCCATGTCCGCTTTGATGAATGGGGCAGGGAGGCACGGCGAAGGTGGGGCTTCTTTGACACAACGCCTTTTGGGTGATTTTCACTTGGAAACCAGTGTTTTAGAACGTCTGGCTGAAGGTTTTGAGCGCTATGAGCAGGGGGAGCGGCAGAGACGCCTCGAAATGGCAGCCTATTATGATCAGGCCTTTACCAAGCCTTTACGCCCACTCAGGGTACCAGCAGGTGTCGATAGTTGCGCTGGCCGCTATCTCTTGCTTTTACCTGAGCATCTTTCTCGTCAGGCCTTTGTCGCGGCTGCCCAGACAGCAGGTATTCATATCGAATCAGCTTTTAGCCCTACTTTCGAGGCGGAATTTTTAGTAGAAAATAGCCCAGATTCTTTACAGAAGCAGCTTCCTACTGGAGGCACCTCAGGAAGGTGGCAGTGGCAGGAGTTGGGGCTGGCACCTTTACCTCAACCCAAATCATTCGGCCCTTGCCCACATGCCAGGCATTTTATAGAGCGAGCGGTAGAAGTTCCCATCGATACCCAGCTCTCGCTTGAAGCTCTGCGGCATCGCTGCAGGAGCTTACAATTATTGGCTGAAAGTCTTTTGGAGAAAGAGAGATAAGTTTATGCAGAACCAGGTACGAACTTCTGTGGTCATGCCCATCTATAACGAAGCCAAATATATCCAAGCGGCTTTGCAATCCCTATCCAACCAAGATTACCCCGCTGAAGAGATGGAGTGGATATTGGTAGATGGGGGGTCAACAGATGATAGCAAGGCTCTTATTCAGGCCTTTGCGAGCGCCCACCCTGAACATGCCATTCAGGTCATCGATAACCCACACAAAACAGTTCCCTATGCTATGAACCTCGGTATTCAAGCTGCGAAGGGCGAATATATTGTCAGACTCGATGCCCATGCAGATTATCCCAGCGACTACATTCGAGTTGCGATTGAGGAGTTAGAAGCTCGCCCAGAAGTTGCTAATGTGGGGGGCTATGCTGAAACGAAGGGGAAGGGTTCCATGGGGCAGGCTATAGCAGTGATGCTATCTTCTTCCTTTGGTGTAGGCAATTCTGCCTTTAGGACAGAAGGGCAGAGCGGTTATGTGGATACCGTTCCCTTTGGTGTTTTTCGTCGTCAGATTTTTCGTGACTTAGGAGGCTATGATACGCGCCTGACACGTAATCAGGACAACGAAATGAATGAACGCATCCGCCAAGGAGGATGGAAAATATACCTGACACCGCGTATGCGTTTTACCTATTGGTGTCGAAATACCCTGGCTGGCATATGTCAGATGGCTCGCCAAAATGGGCGATGGAATGTCCGCTGTCTCAAACTATGTCCGGGCACGATGGGTTGGCGTCATTTTGTTCCTCTGATTTTTTTGCTTTCTTTATTTTTCTGGCCCGCGCTGATGATTGTTGGTTTATTCATCTCGTGGACACTGTTTGGCCTGGCTTTAGCTGCCCTTTTGCTCGAGCTAGCACTTTACTTTGGGCTTGCCACATGGGCTGCCAAAAAAGCTATAAGTGGACAACATATACCCCTTTATCGCGTGATTTATCTCTTCTTTTTGTTTCATCTTCATTATGGTTGGGGGTCGTTAATGGGGATTTTTGATTTGCCTAGTTTGCAAACTGGCGAGGATAAGTCGAAATATGCGCCTTGTATTTAGGCTGTCTTTTTTGGCGTTTTACGAGACGCTTTAGAATTGTTCAAAAGGCAACTTAGAATCTGAAGCATTGCTATAATGCAAGAAAATTTTTAGGGAGGATCTTATGGATCGAAAACGAGTCGTTAGCTTTGGTGAGGTCATGCTTCGCCTGAAGGCTCCTTATGGCGAGATGCTTTTTCAATCACCAAAGTTGGAGGCAAGCTTTGGTGGCTGCGAGGCCAATGTTGTGGTCTCTCTCGCCAATTACGGCCATAAGACTGGCTATATAACGACGATTCCAGATAATGCCTTGAGCGATGCTTTTGTCTCGGACCTAAGAGGCATGGGCGTTTGCTGCCGGGGCGTACAGCGTCAGGCTGATAGCCGCTTTGGTATTTATTTCGTTGAGCCAGGTGCCATGCAACGCCCTTCTAAAGTTGTTTATGATCGCGCCTGGTCAGCCTTTGCCCAGGCTGATCCAGCCCAATATGACTGGAAGAAACTGCTAGAAGGCTATGATTGGTTCCATAGCTCAGGTATTACGCCAGCCGTTAGTCGAGAGGCAGCTGATGCCTTGCTAGCCGCCGTCAAAGCCGCGAAAGACTTGGGTATGACGGTTTCGCTTGACTTGAATTATCGTGGCAAGCTCTGGAAGTATGGGCAAAAAGCTCAGGATGTCATGGCGGAGATCATGCCTTATGTTGACGTCTGTATCGCCAACGAAGGAGACTGCCAAGCCATGCTGGGCATCGACGTTGCCGGTGTCGCTGGCGAAGGCAGCGAGGGCGGTGACTTGGGAGCTGGTGAAGCTCTGCACCGTCGTTATGAGGCCATTGCAGCAGCTGTTATGGAGCGCTATCCCCAATTAACCCATGTGGCTATTTCTTTGCGTGACTCCGTCAATGCGAATATCAATCGCTGGTCAGCTTGCCTCAAGAGCCGCGATAACTTTGTGGTGTCACCCAACTATGAGCTGACGGATATTGTCGATCGTGTAGGCGGTGGTGATTCTTTCGCAGGTGGTCTCATCCATGGCTTGACCGAAGAAAAAGGCGAGCAGTTTGCGATTGATTATGCAGTTGCGGCTTCTTGCCTGAAACACTCCATTCTTGGTGACTACAACCGTGTCAAAGAAGCGGATGTCCTCAGTCTCATGAAGAGTGGAGGATCGGGGCGTATTGATCGCTAAGCCATTGGGCTAAAACGAGAACCTAGGGTTTCTACAAAAACCCTAGGTTCTTTCTTGTTTTACGACATAAAAGCCTTGAAGAAAGCACTGCTCGTCCGCTTGTTGCTGACGGGAGCTGAGCATGACAAATGTCCAGCTTTAGCTTGCCTTGGAGAAGCATAGGGAGCGTCCTCATGGAGAAAAAAGATCAGCCTTGTCGCATCACCTTAATCGGGCATGCTGCATTTGGCCAAAACATATTTGATGGGCAGACGACGAAAACCAGAAATGTCATTGCAGCCTTAAAAGCCTTTTTGCCAGCTGAGCGTCTTGTTGTACGTGATACCTTGGGAGGCAAAAAGCGCTTGCTGACATTCTTTTTTCAACTGCCAAGAGATATGAGGCAGAGTCAGCATATGATCATGATGCCAGCCCATAATAGTCTGCGCTTCTTTGCTCCGCTTATGTGGTTTTGGCAACATTTTTTTCACTGTAAGCTGCATTATGTCATGATAGGCGAGTGGCTACCTGAATTTGTTGAACAGCACCGCTATCTCAAAAGGCCGCTTCAACATTTCGAGGCCATCTATGCCGAGACGCGCGAAACCCAAAAAAAGTTGCAAGATATGGGTTTTACACAGACCCTCTTAATGCCTAATTTCAAAAACTTAAACGTCTTGACGCCAGAGGACTTAATGAAGATCCCTTACCCAGCTGCTGATGAGCCACTCAAGCTGTGTATCTTTTCACGCATTTTCAAAGAAAAGGGTATTGAGTTGGCTGTGGAGGGCGTCAAACTCTATAACCAGCGTGCAGGAAGAGATGTTTTCACACTAGACATCTATGGCCCAGTCGATGGAGCTTACCAAGAAGACTTTCAAAAGCTACAAAAGACCTTTCCCCATACGATCCGCTATTGTGGCGTGGTACCAGCAGACCAAAGTGTGCGTGCACTGGCTTCTTATCAAGCTATGCTTTTTTTGACTTGGTGCGAAGGGGAAGGCTTCCCAGGCACACTCATTGACGCGATGGCTGCAGGCTTACCCGTTATCGCGAGCGATTGGCGACATAATCGAGATATACTTGAGCCCCATCAAATGGCACTTTTTTCTAAGCCTAAAGATCTGGACTCACTGCTGACTTGTTTGCAGACATTCGATGAAGATCGAAAGCTATGGCAGGCTAAGCGAGCTGATATTTTGCAGGCTGCCAAGCTCTATGCACCCGAAAAGGTCATACAGACTTTGCTGGCCAAACTAGCATGCAGGGGAACAGATAACTAACAAGCTTCGTTCCTCAAGAAAATGCTGCTTGTAGAAGAATAAAAAGAAGACCTGATCGTCATAAGATCAGGTCTTCTTACTTGTTAAGCTTTTGATCGCTCAAAGCCTCCAGTAGCGATAGCCAGCCGCCTCGATCATGACAGGGTTGAGCAGGCTCTTAACGTCGATTAAAACACAGCGGTCAGAGGGCTTTTCGTGGCCAAAATACTTGCCCAAAAGCACAGGGTCAAGCGTGGCATAGGCCTCGTGAGCAACAGCCAAAATAAGGCAATCGATATCCTCCAGGCTGTCTATATCCGTGAGTTCTAGACCATAGGCTTCTCGCACTTCTTTGGGATCTGCCAAAGGATCAGAGACTTTGACTTTGACGTCATATTTCTCTAAGGTCTCGATGATGTCAACGACCTTGGAATTGCGCACGTCTGGGCAATTTTCTTTGAAGGTGAGGCCGAGAATGGCAACATTGGCTTCTCGTGGAGCCAAGCCAGCTTTGACCATTTCACGGATGGCGACTTCGGCCACAAAATTACCCATGCCATCATTGACCTTGCGGCCAGCCAGAATGATCTGTGAGTGGTAACCGAGGTTTTCGGCCTCGTAAACAAAGTAGTAAGGGTCGACACCGATGCAGTGACCGCCGACAAGGCCAGGGCGGAATCCCAAAGCATTCCACTTGGTGTTCATGGCTTCAATAACCTCGGCTGTATCGATACCCATGCGATCAAAAGCCATTGCCAGTTCATTCATAAAGGCTATGTTGATATCACGCTGGGAATTTTCGACGACTTTAGCCGCTTCAGCCACACGGATAGAAGAAGCGCGATGGACGCCGAGCTTGAAGATTAGCTCATAGATTTGCGCGACGAGTTCGCGTGTTTCTAGATCTTGACCTGAGACGATTTTGACGATGTTGCTCAGACGGTGTACTTTGTCACCAGGGTTGATGCGCTCTGGCGAATAGGCGATTTTGAAATCTTCCCCACAAACCAAACCCGATTCTTCTTCGAGAATACGAGCACAAATATCCTCAGTGACGCCAGGATAGACGGTTGACTCGTAGACGATGACAGCACCTGGATTGAGATGCCGCCCTACAATTCGACTCGCTCCGATCACAGGGCTAAGATCAGGTGTCTTATCACTATTGATAGGAGTTGGCACAGCTACCACAAAAAATTTGGCTCGATCGAGTTGAGACTCGTCGGCTGTGTAGCAGAGCTGGCTGTTTTTGACGCCTTCTGAACCTACTTCGTTCGTAGGATCTTCACCTGCCAGGTAGGCTGCGATCTTCTCTTCGTTAAGGTCAAAGCCAATAACATCCAAACCAGCCTCATCAAAAGCTACAGCTAAGGGCATCCCCACATAGCCAAGGCCGACAACAGCCAAAGCGGCCTCGCGAGTGACTAATTGATCATAGAGGGACATGCATCCGCCTCCTTATTCGAGATCACTGGGCGCCAACTCAAATCGTTCAGAACTTAGCGCTTTCGTTCCTTCATTCTAACAGAAAAAGCGGCCTGCCTTTGCAGAACCGCTTTGGAACCTGAGCTTAGGCTCTCTAATCTTAAAGCAGAGCCTTGACCTTTTCGTCAAGCTCTTCTGGGGTTGTTGGTGAGGCATAGCGACCCACGACTTCTCCATCGCGATTGAGCAGGAATTTATTAAAGTTCCAGCTGATCTCTTGCCCCCAGTCGCCATGGTGGAAATCACGGAAAAAGTCGAAGAATTGGTGATCTTTTGGCACATCAATAAACTCCTTAGGCGACTGAGCCTTGAGCCACTGATAAAGCGGATGTGCATTTTCACCGTTGACGTCTACCTTTTCCAAGATAGGGAAAGAGACCCCATAGTTACGCTGGCAGAACTGATGGATTTCGCTGGGCGTACCTGGTTCTTGGGCGCCAAATTGATTGCAGGGCACACCCAAAATGACAAAATCTTGATCTTTGTAGCGCTGATAGAGAGCCTCGAGACCCTCATATTGTGGGGTGAAGCCGCATTCGCTAGCTACGTTGACGACCAAAACAACCTTGCCCTGATAGGCGGATAGATCAAAGGGTTCTCCCTGCAAATTATTGATCTTGATATCGTAGAATTTCATATTACCTCCTAAAGGCAGTGTCTGCCTTTGCTCTAGCTCTTATTCTAAAGACTTCTAAGCTAGATACATAGCTGAAAGAAACGACAAAGCGACTTTGAAGTTTTATTTTTGTCTAGTTTGGCACTTCTAACTAGCTGGCGTTTTAAGATTAAAAGGCCTGAAACGCTCATGAGCTTAGAAATAGGGGATGAAATGCGTCGATTGATTTTGCTTGAATTTTATTTATTGACGCTTGATATAAATGCACCCTGGAGAATTTCCAAAGCAGACTGAAGTTTAGATCTTGGGTTGAACTTGATAATGTGAAAAAATTGGCCTAATTACGCTGCAATGGCATGAAAGGTCACCTGTTTATGAGCAAAAAACTTGCATCCCATCTGCTCGCGATACTTTCCAGCAGTTTGAGTGTTGTGTTCGTAGGCACTTCCCTTGTCTCTCCGCTCTTGGCAAAAGAGCCAGTGAGGTCTGACAGTTGGGTGAGTGCGCTTGCATCTGAGGAGTCGAGAACGACAAATCAGGCAGATCCTTTAAGTTCTTTTATAAGTAGAGTTGAGCGAGAAGCTTCGCAGCAAGCTGATCAGCTCGATGTTTGGGTTGCTTTTCATCAGCCCGAGCAGGCTAAGCAAGCTGCTAAACAATTGACCGCTGCAGGTCTGGCACTGTTAGACGATGAAGCTGACTTTATATCGGCTCTTCACGTCCGCGGATCTTTAGCTCAATTGGAAGCCGTTCTAGATAGCCTTCGCGTCCAGTTGAGATATATTGACTTCAATTATGCATATCAGCTTCCAGCCTCTGTGGAGTCAGCACAGAACGGCAAGAAACGACGCAAGCGAGACCTTTCTTCGAATGCGCTTATTCAATTACAAGATAATAGCCAGCTTGGTCAGGGGAAGTTAATAGCGGTCATCGACTCAGGCATTGATGGTGAGAGCCCTTCTCTGCAAGCCGTAGCGGATCCATCTCATGCCTTTTTTGCAAGCGAAGAGGACCAACAGCGCAAAGTGGCTGAGCGTGGGGCTGCCAAAGGCGCATGGATCAACAGCAAAATCCCCTTTGCATACAACTACGTCGAAAAAAGCACGCGCGTTTCTGGCGGTCATATGCATGGTACACATGTCGCTGGCATCATTGCAGGTAATCCCGCTGTTGGATCGGCCGAGAGCTATGCCATTGGCGTTCTACCCCAAGCGCAAGTCGCAGCCCTCAAAGTTTTCAACGAGCAGGGTGGAACTTTGAGCAGCTATTACATCAAAGCTATCCAGGATGCGATTCGCTTAGGCGCCCACGCGATCAATATGAGTTTGGGGCAGCCTGTCGCTACCAAATCGACGGTCGATCAGGCTGTTCACGATGCTTTGACACAAGCCCAGGCTAAAGGCATCATCGTATCAATTTCGGCAGGTAATTCAGGCGCTATAGGCAACGGCGCCCCAGTCGCGGCAACAGCGCCAGATTATGGCACCCTCGCTTCGCCTAGCATCGCGCCTTTAGGTCTAAGTATTGCCTCGATTAACAATAGTTACCAGCTATCACCCTATCTGCTTATTGATGGCGAAAAATATCAGTACACTCAGATACAGAATGCGGATCATCTACCTCCGAGTGGCTTTTATGATGCAGGCGAGTTAGATGTTGTTTATGTCGGTATAGGTCGAGAAGAAGATTATCAGGGCAAGAATGTGAGCGGCCACATCGCCTTGATTGATCGTGGTAGCATCACTTTCGCTGAAAAAGCCCATCGAGCTGCTGAGCATGGGGCGATTGCCATGATTGTAGGTAATACGGAGGGCTCAGAACCTATTGGAATGGCCTTAGAGCCCGAAACCTTGCCCTCGTTGCTGATCCCCTTTGATGCGGCTCGTCATTTGGAGCGTGTAGCCAAGGTCAGCTTCCCCAGTGAGCAAGAACGCTTCCCCGTGCTGAATGCTGGCTTGCTGAGTGATTTTTCGAGCTGGGTAACTTCTGGTAATGGCGTGACACTCAAACCGGAAATCACCGCGCCTGGTGGCATGATTTATTCTTCTGTCGAACACGGTGCTTATGCGCTTGAATCAGGTACTTCGATGGCTTCGCCACATGTTGCGGCTGCCTCTGCCATTGTCTTTGACCATGCACGAGATCTCTTGCTCGCTGAGCATGACAAAGGCCATTTGGATCATGAGCCGAGTGCAGCTGAAATACAATCCCTAGCCATTCAACTCATGATGACCTATGCGGTGCCCCAGAGAGAAGGCATTGCCGCTGATACGGCCAGGGGTGATGAGCAAGAACCTTTTGTGAGTCCGCGCAAGCAGGGGGCAGGCTTGCTTAATGTTCAGCGCAGCCTGGCTGCTGATGTTGTTCTAATCGGTGATCTTGATCGTTCTAGTCGCTGGCTGGGCGATATACAGGATCAAGTGGCTTTTGAGATCACGATTCGCAATTTGAGCGATGAAACGAAGACTTATAAGTACAACACACAAGTCACGACAGATCATTTTGAAGCTGGTGTTAACAAGCTGAGTAGCCAGATTGCTTTTGAGACAGCTCAGCAGGAGATTCAAGTTGCACCACACAGCAGTCAGCGTGTGCAGATTCAGCTCGATTTGAGCCAGATTCAGCGGCCTGAAGCGACAGCGGGTTATTTCGTGGATGGCTTTGTTTCATTTCATTCAGAAGATCAGGCGACCACGATGAGCCTGCCTTTCAGTGGATTTAGAGGGACTTTCGAGGCTAGCCCCATTTACGAAGCGCCGATCTATGAGCTCTTTTCGGCTAATCAGAAACCGATGTATTGGGGACAAACTTTCAAAGACGGCAAAAACATGGGTCAATTCACCCATTTACGCTCTTTGATCAAGACAGGTCCTCGTGCAACTGAAGATCTTGTTTTAGGAGAAATACCATCAAAAGAAGCCAGACAGCCCTACAAGGCCGAAGACGCCACTTTCCAAGCCGATAAGATCGCTATCTCCCCGAATGGAGATGGAGTGCAAGACATGGCTGTGCCAGTCATCACTTTTTTGCGCAACGCCAGCCGATTGACGTCCAAGATTGAGAATGCTTCGGGTGAAATTGTCGGTACAGGCTTCCAGCTAGGGGATGTACCCAAAAACTTCGATATCGGCAAGGGTCGGGGTGGATCGCATGAAATGCAAACGATGGCCTGGTCTGGAGTGGATGCCCAGGGGCGACAGGTCCCAGATGGTCGCTACACTTTCACAATTAGCGGTTCACCTACAGAGGCGGCAGATCAGGTGCAAGAACTGAGCATCCCTCTTATTGTGGATACTCAAAGACCTACCGCCATGCATTCTGCATTTGACGAACAAAGTCGCCGTTTCACCCTATATGAGGTCTCCGATCAAGGAAGTGGTGTCAAACTTGCCTATGCCACCTATCCACAAGGAGAAGAGACCATAAAAGTCTGGCCTAATGAGGCTGTACAAGGTCGTGATCCCTTTAGCCAGGGCAGCTACACCTTTGATCTGCCTAGCGAAGTCGATCTGGATCAATGCTTTTTTGTCCTCGAAGACTATGCTGGCAACAAGTGGAACGAAGCGATTCGCGAGGCTGTCGTAGATAAGTCGGCCTATCGTTTAGATCTCGTTGATCCTATTGTCAAAGGTAAGCCGATTCAGGCTAGTTATGAGCTCTCGACAGCGGACGGCCAAGTCTTGTCGCCAGATCAATACAAGAAGCTACCAGGCCCAGGCCTTTACACCATCAAGGTGACCAAAGTTCCAACTGGCTACAAGCTTGTGGGTACCAACCAGCAGAGCTTCGAGCTAACAGAAGAAAAGCGCCAGCAGCAGATACAGTTCCAATTTGTAGCTGAGGAAAGCAGGCGTGTGAGTCTGATTGTCGATAAGCCAGAAGACTATCCCAATACGCCTAAACTTTTCTTGCAGAGCAAGGATGAAGCTGACAAACGCTATGCTTTTGAGCTCTACAGCCCCCTGGTTGACTATTTGTTTACCGCAGGTGAGGTTGCATTAGGCCACTACGAACTGATCGACGAACAGCTGGCAGATGGTTGGAGACTGGTACCTGAGTCAGACGATATTGAGATTGTTCAGGGGAGCTTGACGCAGAGCATAGAGGCTCGCTACGAAAAGGCTCAAGCTGAGACCTATCCTTTGCAAGTTGATTTCGACTTACCTCCACATAGCCAGATGCCTCAAAAGCCTACTTTCAAGCTCTATAGAGTTGAGGAGGGAGAGAAGCATTTTGTTCAAGATCTAAGCTACGATCCCTTTGGCTATGAACTACAATTGCCAGCTGCCACCTACACGGCAGAAGCAGAAGGTTTAGCGGAGGGCTTCGTATTTGAAGTATCCCCTGTGACATTGCCCGAACAGCAGAACCTTGTTTTAACGGTGAAGCCAGCACCCAAGCCGAGCCTCACAGGAGACTTGTATCTTCTGCCATCAGAACAGAATCAATATAAGGGAGCAGAGGCTCTGAAGTTTGAATTCAAACATCAAGAAAGCCAGAAGGTTGAGAATTTGACCTACACATTTGGCGGCGAGACGGGCAGCATCAAATTCCAGCTGCCAGTCGGTAAGTATGACGTCAAGCTTCTTAACATACCCGAGGGATACCAGCTGGACGAAAAGTCCCCTAAGATCGCCACCGTAGCCGAGGATCGCCATTCAACCTTCGCCTTTACCTTGATACCTGTTCAAGAGGAGGGAAATAAGGAAGATGAGCAGCTGGCTCCTGATGAGGCCTGGCTGCAAGTTGATCTGAGCAAGAGTGGCTTAAGTGAGGCTGAGCAAGAAAAACTTGCGAGCCAGCTGACCTGGACCTTCAGTAATCCTTATACCAAATACCAAGCGACTTATGGGCCTGAAAGTAAGCGGATCAAGGTCAGAGTTGGCCGACTGATGGCAGCTTTTGAAGTTGCGGTAGCAGGCTTGCCAGAGGGGTATCAGCTAGCCGAGGCCTCCAAAGACACAGGTTTCATTGACCAGGGAGCGGACTTTACTTTCTATCCTCAGATCCAAAAAACAGCTGAAAAGCCTGATGAGGTTCTGACGGGTGACTTGTACTTGTTGCCATCGGATCAGAATGAATATGAGGGTGCACAAACCCTACATTTCCAATTCAAGCATCAGCAAACAGGCAAGGAAGAAACACTGACGTACACCTTTGGGCAGGCAACGCACAGCATCAAATATCAGTTACCTGTCGGCAAATATGACGTTCAACTTTTGGATGTACCAGATGGCTATCAGCTCTCTGAACAGTCACCCAAAGTAGCGACAGTTGCTGATGACCGTCATTCGAGTTTTGCATTTACATTGTTGGCTGACAAAGTCGAGACTGAAAAACCCGAGGAGAAGCTTGGACCTGATGAAGCTTGGCTTCGTGTAGATTTGACACAGAGTGGTCTTGCAGCGAGTGAGCAAGAAGCATTGAAGAAAAAGTTGACCTGGGTCTTTACCAATCCTTATACCCAGTACCAAGTAAGCTACGGTCCTGAGTTGGAGAAAACCAAGATCAAGGTTGGACGTTTGATGGCCGCTTTCGATGTGAGCGTACAGGGTTTGCCTGAAACGTATAAGTTAGCTGAACAGTCTCAAAATACGGGCTTGATTGATCAAGGCAGCAGCTTTACTTTTTACCCTGTCATCGAAAAGACGCCTCAGCCGGGGGAGGGCTCAGAGCAGCCAGATCAACCGCAGCCTGGCGTTCCATCCATTCCAGATGTTCAGCCCATTGAGGACAAGATCACGAAGAGCGATAAATGGCTCTATGATGAGGCTAGTCAGGTAGCGGTGCTATTACCAAACATTGGAGAGGAAGGTAGCCCAGAGGATTTAGAGTGGACAAAAGAGCATGTGCAGCTACAAGTGGCTGAAAGGCCGCTTGAGGCAGCCAGTCTCACGTGGGCAGATGGGGTTTCGACGGCACTGCGCCGCTACGACGTCACCTTACTATCAAAAGAGACAGGGAAAGAGCTGTCATGGCCAGAAGGCTTGAGTGCACAACTCTATTTGCCAGCCCCTTCCGATTGGCTCAAGTTATCCATTCACGCCTTCTACCAGGATCCTCAGGGAAGCATTCAAGAGCTGCCTTTTGAATGGGTAAAACAGGGGGAGCAAGCGTATGCCAAGTTCTCTGTTCAACACTTTAGTCTCTATGGCCTAGCTGCTGTTACACCAGCAGAACCTGAGCAACCTCAGCCTGTCGAGCCAGAAAAGCCCCAGCCTGCGGAGCCAGAAAAGCCCCAGTCAGCAGAGCCTGGACAGCCCCAGCCTGCGGAGCCAAAAAAACCCCAGCCAGCAGAGCCTGGACAGCCCCAGCC
>JAEZYR010000024.1 GCA_023442635.1 Bacillota bacterium
ACCTAAATATATGCGTGGTGGGCGATGACGACCAATCCATCTACAGTTTCCGTGGAGCTGATATCCAGAACATACTTTCTTTCGAGAAAGATTATCCCAGCGCCAAGGTCATCAAGTTGGAACAAAACTATCGCTCAACAGCGACCATCCTTGATGCCGCTAATACCATCATCGGAAACAATCGCACCCGCAAGCAAAAAAGATTGTGGACCGAAACAGGCAAAGGAGAAAAGATCAAGCTTGTACAGGCCAGCGATCATTACGCTGAGTCCAATTATATTGCCCAAGAAATACAGCGATACATGGCCGATCATCCTACCCATCACTACCGTGATATCGCGATTCTCTACCGCGTGAATGCTCTCTCTCGTACGCTCGAAATGGGCTTGAGAGAGCGGGGGATTCCCTATCGTATCTACGGTGGCACACGCTTTTACGATCGCCGAGAAATTAAAGATGTACTCGCCTACTTGCGCTTACTCCTTTCTGCGCGAGATGACCTTTCGCTACAGCGAATCATCAATGTCCCCAAAAGAGCGATTGGGCAAGTGACGGTTGAAACCATTCGACAGCTCGCCCAGCGTGAAGCCGTCTCCATGTATGAAATTTGTCAGCATGCTGAACGCTACCCTGAATTGTTGCGCTCCATAGCGAAGCTAAAAGGCTTTGTCAGCTTAATTGAACAGCTCAAAGGGATGATGGCCAGCTGGTCAGGGCCGTTTGGCGATTTTGTGCACGAAGTTATCGAACGCAGCCGCCTCCCTCAGGCACTCGAAGACGAGCAAGCGAAATTAAGCCAGGAAGCTCAGATCGATCGGCGACAAAATTTGCTAGAACTGATTTCAGATGCCAGAGAGTTTGAGGCTTCTTATCAAATGGACGCTCTAGAACCTGCTTCAGAAGAGAAGCGCTCAGCAGAGTCTGAAGAGCTGACATTCCAAAGAGAAGTGGAGGGCGTTTCACGAACAGCAGCAGCTCAAGCCTTCAAGGCTGGTAGGGAGCTTAGTCTGGAGTGGCAGCCGATTTACGGATTCGAAGAAACGCCCCTGCTGCAACCCCAAAGTGAAGGCATAAGCCAAGGAACTGAGCAGCCACGGTCTGAGACTACAGTGCCCTCAGGGCCTAGTTGTGTACAGCTATTGTCCGACTTTTTAGAGCGGGCAACCCTTTACAGCTCTACAGACCTAGAAGCCGACAGTGATGCTGTTAGCTTGATGACTGTTCATGCTGCCAAAGGCCTAGAGTTTCCTCTTGTCTTTATTGCTTGTATGGAAGACGGCGTTTTCCCTGGCCGCCAGGCTCTGATGTCGGCGGAGGGACTCGAAGAAGAACGCCGTTTGGCCTATGTGGCGGTGACTCGAGCTAAGGCCAAGCTCTTCATCACGACGGCCACATCGCGCATGCTCTACGGGCAAACGCAGAGCCTGCCGCTGTCACCTTTTGTGACAGAGATACCAGAGACATCCGTAGAGCGCTTATCCTTCAGGCGACCTGGCTATGCCCCCAAGCCCACACATGGCTCTGCTCAAGGCCAAGGCTTCTGGTCAAACAACACTTACGGAAGTGGCCAAGTTCGCTATGGCTATACGGGGAATTTCGGCGCAGGTATGAGCTCTGTTGCCTCGCGCCCGTCAACAAAGGCGAAAGCACAGATAGGCATTAGCCCTGCCGATTTTTTGGCCAAAAAGGCGCAGCAAAAAGAGACGACAGACCTTGGGCGAATCGATGGCATACGCACGAGCTCATCGGGGCGATCTCCAATGAACAAGTCAGACTCAGCTCATGACCAAAAGCAGAACAAGCGAGCTTGCTGTTCCCTGGATGCCAAAGACTACCCTGTAGGTACACAACTTCGACATCCGATGTATGGCCTAGGCAGTGTCACGCGTTGTGAGCCTATTTCGGGTGACTTACTTATAGAACTCAAGTTTGGTTCTAAAACCCGACTTTTCCAATTGAGCAAGACGGAGCTTTTTTATGTCTAAGAGGGAACAAGAGGCCAAGCCTTCCTGCTTTTTTGCCTTACTGGATAGGATGCGCCTAATTCAACGCTGGGGTCTCATGTATAGCCAGCGAGCCGAAAATGTCCAAGAACATAGTTTACAGGTGGCTTTTTTTGCCCATGCTTTGGCACATCTAAGACAGCAGCGCTCAGATGCAGCCGATATCCCTTGCCCAGATCCAGAACATGTTGCCGTTCTGGCCATGTTCCATGATGTGAGTGAGGTTCTGACGGGAGACCTGCCTACGCCTATTAAATATTTGAATGATGAGCTGCAAGTAGCCTATCAGACTGCTGAAAAACAGGCCTCAGCACAATTGCTCCAGACCCTGCCCGAGTCCTTGCAAGCCATTTATCACCCTTATTTGTTGGCTGACGCAAAACTCGAGGAAAAAGAACAAGTAGCCTGGCACTTGGTCAAAGCGGCGGATCGCTTGAGCGCGCTTTTTAAATGTGTGACAGAAGAGCGGAGTGGCAATAGAGAATTTTTGCAGGCCAAACAGACGATTCAGACTGCTCTGAAAGCGATGAACTTGCCAGAAGTGGAGAGCTTTTTGACCTATTTTGCCAAGGCCTTTGAGTTATCCCTGGATCAGTTGCGAGAACAAAGGGGGGATGCGTTTCTCTGAGCTAGGCATCGGCTCTGAATAGGATCTATTACGCTTGTGTTACAATGCCTGAAAATAGGATTACTATGCGCAGGGCTTAGCCTATATCTAGACGTAGCTAAGCCACATAGAGGTCGATATGCGTGCTAAACGATTTTTAGCTCTAACTTTATGTGTTAGCCTTCTGTCCATTTTTATGTTGTCAGTGCCAGCAAGGGCAGCCGTGTGGTATCGAGTTCGGCGCTCTTGGGCTGATGCCGCCTCACAAAAAGGAGCTTTTTCTTCATTAAGCTATGCGATCAATGCCGCTAAGGCTCTAGAGGGATATGCCGTTTTTGGTGAGAATGGAGAGCAGTCATGGCCCGAACTAGCTAGCTCAGGCGCACAGACAGGAGGGCTGGCCGATTCAGCTGACGAGCCTAAGGACGCTGCTACAGGCGAAGCCTCAGCTGACACGCCTTTGAGCGAGAAAGAGATACAACGGCTGACCCCCGAACTGAAAGCTGAATATGAACGTGCGCAGCAAGTCAGGACGGCTGCCATCCAGCAAAAAGAGCAGGCCAGCGCCGCTTTGGCAGCGCTGGATGAAACGCAGAATTACAGCTCCGACCAACGCCAAAAAAGAGCTTGGCTGAGTGCTTTGGAGCGTGGAGAAACACCCATCCCCAAAAACAACACCCATTACTACAATCTATTCAATATCGGAGCCACGCCAGATGTGACGCGAATTGATGGAGCCAGAATCAATGCGATCTATTACGCTATGGGACTCAGGCATAGCCCTGAGGAGCAAGCGCATTACATGATGCCGTGGAATACGCCTGAGCGAGCTGCTTTAGGTGGCACAAAAATCATCCGCGAAGTTTATATTGATCGCGGCCAGGATAGTGTTTATTTTCAGAAATTTAATGTTTCAGCTACGGCCACTTCGCCAGCTTGGCGACAGTATATGCAGGGTATAGAGGCGCCCAAATCCGAATCTCAGCAGTCTTATCGCGCCTATCGAGATTCTCAGAGCTTGCAAGGCGCCATTGTCTTTGCGATTCCTGTTTTTGATGGTATGCCTGATGCGGGGAGCTATACACTGGATAGCAGCGACTTGGATCCAGAGCGCGATCGCATCTTTATTGAAGATCTTAAGGCCTTTCCTTCTTCCTACCACGCAGGCCTCAAATCCCTGCACCAGAAATATCCTGCTTGGCGTTTTCTAGCGACCAAAACGCGTATGAATTGGACCCAATCTGTGGCTTTTCAGATGCGCCCCAATGTCAACTTGATCGAAGATAACGCCAGAACCAATGCCCAGGGCTGGGTCAAGGATCACAAGGTTCGCGATGGCCGAAATTGGGTGCAGGTCACGGAGAAGGCGGTTCGCTACCACCTCGACCCACGTAACTTTCTAAAAGAGGTCGAGATTTTTATGTTCGAAAAGCAGAGCCAGCTCAATGAAGCCCAAAGCCTAGAGGGCGTGCGCAGGATTTTGGGCAATAATGCAGCTCTGCAAGCTCTAGCGCCTGCTCTTTGGTCGGCTGCTCGTGAGACGAATACCTCGGCTTATCTCATCGCTTCGAGAATGCGAGTAGAAATTTCTGAGGCCGGTGGCATAACGAACTCGGCTGCTGGCTTGTTGGACGTAGCCTACCCACCCTTGAGTCCTGGAGCCAAGAGCCTATCGTATATGACTCCAGAAGAGCAAAAGACGGCTTTGAGGCGTTATTTGGCTGGCTCAGCAGCTCTGAATGATCCCGTTTATCGTCAAGCCAAGTCAAATTTGGAGGCGGCCATTCGTGCCCAGAAGCAGGCAGAAAATGACTTTGCTGCTGTTTTAGGGCGCTGCCGCGAGGCTCTCAAAAAATTAAGCGCATCGCTGCTTAGAGGCGACCTTAGCGAAGACGAGAAGATCAACTTAGTTGACTTGGTCATGATGCGGCAAGCCCTGCTCGGTATTCGCCAACTGTCAGATGCTCAGATGCTGCGAGCCGATCTTAATCAAGATGGACGTTTGGGCGTAGCCGACTTGGTCATGCTGCGCCAACACCTGCTAGGCATAAGGAGTCTATCCCAATGAAAAAACAAGGCCTGATGAGAGCCTTCACAGGGCTGTGTCTATGGAGCCTGCTTTGGCTCGTGCTGCTGTCAGCACCTATTCAAGCAGCACCTTGGGGCTGGCAGTTGAGGTTGATAGCCCCCGAAAGCCTAGCGAAGACCCAGCGCTTTAATCTCGAATTGCAGTTGGAAGGTAGTTTTGCAGCTGAGCAAGCTAGCTTACATCTGAGCTTTGATACTGCGAAACTACAATTTGTAGAAGCATACAAAGACACATTGAATTTCGAAGCCAAGGCCGACGCAACGGGTGTTGAGCTTCACATGAACGCTATTCCCGAAACTGAAGAGGGAAAGCCCCACCGTTTGTACCTCATTTTTGAGACCAAAGAAGTCGGTGGTGTAGAAATCATTGCTGACCAAGTGCAGTTTCTGGATTCAGGGGAAGACTTGCCTAGCAGCATTGGCGCCAGGTGTTATGTCGATATCCTGCCAGAGCTAGCCGGTGATGCTCGTGGGGCAACAGTCGAGCGAGAGCCTTCCGAGAAGCTTGTGACACAGCCAGCCCATACAGCTGAGGGAGGCTTGTTGAGCTCAGAAGAAAGGTCAGAAAAAAGCAACCTATCGCAAGCGAGTCCTTCAGCATCAGAAAGGCCACAAGCTACTCAAAACGCGTCGCCAAAAGAACTTGAGGGGAAAGTGAGCTCAGAACAGTATGGCCAGAGCGCAAGCCCTAGCCCTGAGACGCCTACATCGAGTCAAGCTTATATTCGATGGATCTTTTTGGGGACGCTTGCCATTCTGGGCTTAGCCGCCTTTATCTATCTGATCAAGCGTATTTTGCGCCGCCCTTAAGCTGGTGAGAATGAAAAGCCCCAGCCTTTTGGTGCTTTCAGCTTTTTATCACAAGACATTTAAGCCAGGGGCGTCCGGCCAAGGTAGATGAGCATATTATTAGAATATAAGCTTTATTTTCTAGCTTTTTTCGGTTTCTCACTGCGAGAAAATTTTTTAGAATAGAGCCGAGTCGTCAACATAACAACTAGAACTTGAGTTTTCAAAAGAAGGGAAGACGCATGAAGCTGCCGATCCGCCACAACCGATTTTTGCCCTGTTTAGTAGCGATTCTTCTACTGCTGCCTTTGAGTTTGTTTTCTATGCAACTCCGAGCAGCGCGCCAGGAAGATTTTAGCTTGCGTATTGTGTCTTACGTGCCTTCTGATCCTAATCAGGTGGGGTACCGCATCGTGCTTGATACAGGCCACGAACCTATCGTCGCCTTGCGAGCCGATTTCTCCCTGAGTACAGGGCAACTCACACAGGATCAAGTCGCAGCTGAGATTTCTTTGCGTGGTGTCAAAGTGGCGCAGCCACCGGAGCATCCAGGAACGGTTCGCATGCTTTGGGAAAGCTCAGACTTTGCCAAGCAGTTCATACAAGGCCAGGTCATTTTGGCTCAGATCCAATTCCCGAAACCTCTAGGGGATGAGAAGTTCCAGCTCAATATGGAGATATCGAATGCAGGGGATGCCTTGCATCTCCCTGAAGCCTTTCAGTGGCAGGAAGAAAGGCTAGTCGGCACAGGCGATGAGGCACAGGCTGGTGACTTTGAAACGCCGATTGCACGCCCAGAGGATCCCGAAGCACAAAATCCTTTTGAGCCAACTGTACCAGCGCAACCAGCTCCGCCAACACCGCCAGGTGAAGATAGCAGTTCTTCATCTTCTGACCTCAAGGATGCCGATACGAGCTCAAGTTCTGACACGACGGATAGTAAAGACCCAGGCTTTATTGGCCCACCCATCGAGCCGCCGACAGCACCTGTATCCGAACAGCCTACTTTGCCAACAGAAGACCCTTCAGACAGCAGCTCACTTTCAGATTTGACAACTGAATCTTCAGAGAGCTCTAGCAGCGACCTGTCAGATCCCAGTGCTGACTTAAGTGACCTAAGCTCCTCCAAAGATGACGAATCACCTGTAACTGGGGTCGTGGATCCTTCTCGCGTTGAGCCAGCGCCCCCTACCGAAAAGCTACCCGAGAAGTCTTCAGACTTGCCTGGAGCCTCAATATCTGACACGACAGCTCCGCGCTTAACGGTGGTGCCCCAGCCTGAACCTGGCCCAAGTAGCCAAGAAGCTCCATCTCAAGTCAGCTCCAAAGCGCCAGGTACAAGCGCAGCTCCAACAACGAAGGCTCCAACAGCGAAGGCGCCTACCACGGCTGCGCCTATTCCAGTCCAAACTTTGCCACAGCTCCCACGCGTGACAGCACCGAGTTTGCCAGACAGCCACAGCAGCTACTTGACGATTAAATTGCGCAACGAAAATCCGACCTTGCAGGATTATTTGCTTATCCAACCAGCCGCAAGCTTGATTCCAAAGGATTATCAAGCCGCGGAACGACAAGCACCTGAAGGGCGTCTGACAGCTTATGTCTTGCAGCGTTACCAGCAGGAATTGATCTACGCGCGCTTCCAGCAACAATCTCCAGCCTTCTTTGTTTACGATGCATCGGGGCGACGAGCCTATCCTTACTACCCTTATTTTTCGACTTCATTTGATGGCAAGAACTATACGGTGCTACCGATTGACGGGCGCGTGTCTGTGACCGAAGATTTTACGATGACAACGCTGCTGCTTGGCCAGCACATCACATCCGCCTATAGCAGCGCGAAGGACATTTCAGCCTACATTCTCAATTTGGTAAATGAGACAGGGCAGCAGGGGGTCTATACTTATCGCCCCAATGAACCTGTAGGACGGCAATTGATACCTGGGGTGCATCTTCACGAAAGTGAACAGACATCATTGCCACCATCATCTGAACCTAGCTATGTGGGCAATGCCAAGCACATGCCGACCCCACCGAGCTGGACCAACAAACTCCCCCTTATCATTACGGGCGCGATTATCTTGGTTCTGATCGCGGCGCTGGTCGTTATTCTGATCTTGCTCAACAGACGACGTCAGGAAGAACAGCAAAGCTTGCAGCAGAATATGAGACGTTCGAATCGGGCTTACCAACAG
>JAEZYR010000140.1 GCA_023442635.1 Bacillota bacterium
CTTCTGTTTACGGCGTCTTTTTGTATCTGAAGATGCTCTACCAGCTCCACCCTCAGATGGCTCTCATCCAGCTGGCTCTCATTCCAATCTTTCTGGTTCTGAAATTTATTGCAGGTCGCATTAACTACAACCTTGCCTTTCGCGCTCGCTTTCACTTCGCCTCGCTGACACGCTATCTTTCAGCCATACTTGTCAACATCCCAATGGTGAAAGCCTACAATCGCGAACATTTCGAAGAGCAACGCGGTTCTAAAGCCATCGACACCTACAACCGTTATGCCTTTTCTCTCGAGGCGGCTGGCATCAGCTTTGACTTGCTCGATCAGCTATATCAACTGGTCAACGACGCTGTCTGTATTCTTTTTGGCGCTTGGCTTGTCTCCCAGGGCAAGCTCGACATTGGAGAATGGATCTCCTTCTACATCTATGCTTCTGGCATCTATGGCATGTTGCAGGTTTTGACCAACCTCTGGCCCATGCTCAAAAGCTCTCAGGGCAGCATCCAGCGCGTCCAAGATTTGGCTCGTCTCCAGCCCGAAGCTTACCAGGATCTGCGCACTGAACAAGCTCACACAGAAAAGCCGCTCATCGAAGTCAAAGGTCTGAGCTACGGCTACGATGAACAGCTCGTCTTGAAGAATTTGAACTTCTCGCTAGCTGCTGGCCAACGTCTGGCTATTGTGGGGCCTTCTGGCGCAGGCAAAAGCACACTACTTTGCTTGTTGGATCGCCTCTATGAGCCTTGTGAGGGCGAGCTGAGCTATGCTGGGGTACCCTCCTCTCAGTACGGCCTAGGAGCTTGGCGTCAGCACTTTGCCTACCTTCCCCAAGACGTTCAACTCTTCCAGGGTACGCTTCGCGAAAATCTTTGCTACGGCCTCAAAAGCAAGCCTGAAGATAGCGCTTTGTGGGCAGCCCTCGAAGCCGTTCATTTAGGCGACTATGTCCGCCAACTCCCCCAGCAGCTCGAAAGTTTTGTGAGTGAAGGTGGGCAAAGTCTCTCGGGTGGCGAACGTCAGCGTCTGGGTATAGCTCGCTTACTTTTGGCGAATCCAGATGTCGTGTTGTTAGACGAGGCCAGCAGCCATCTCGATGCCAAAACAAGTGAACAAGTTGAGAAGGCTCTCGATCGTCTAGCTGAGGGACGCACCTGCATCCGCAGCCTCCACCAACTGCATCACCTCCGCCCAAACGAAAAGGTTCTATTGCTTGATGAGGGTCAGCAACTGGCCTTTGGTTCACATGCTGAGCTTTTAGCCAGTTCTGAATTGTATCGCCGTCTGCAGCAAAGCCATGCTACTTCACCTGCCCCAAGCACTTTAGAGGAGGTCCATTAAGATGACGCAAACGAATGAACGCCCTCGTGGTCTACAGTCTCCTCGTCCCCTTCTTCGCCTCATGCGCCACTCCAAGGCACCATGGTTGGCCTATCTCATTTTCTTTATCGTCCGCCTGGCCTCTACCGAATTTTCGGTTCGCCTGTACGACATCGCGGGGCAAATTTTTAACGGTGAAATCGATAACCCTGCTGTTGTCCGTGAATTCGTCCTATCCAATATCGCGATTGTCCTGCTCGGTCTGACAGTTATTCCTCTGACCTATGTCAGCATTCGTTTCCGAGGGCGCGTCCAAAAACGCAGCCTCAAGAGCCTCATGCATCTGCCTCTTGTTGATATTGAGACCCTGCAACCCTCTTCCCTGGTGTCTCGTGTCAGCACCGACGCTGCTTATGTTGGCAATATTTTCAACTATGTGACTGGCTTTTTTCAGGCTGCTTATGCCTTGTTCGCAGCTGCCAGAGTCCTCTACAAGCAGAACGCCAGCCTCACCCTTCGCCTCTTACCCCTCATCCTTTTGTCCACCCTTTTAGCTATTGTTTTCGGTCGCTTTCTCTTCCGCATTCACTTCCGACTGCAGCAAGTCGAAAGTCGTCTAACAGCTTTCTTGAGTGAGCGACTCGGCAGTCTGAGCTGGATCAAAGCCAGCCAGACAGAAGATGAAGAGTGGCAGAAGGGACAGGCTCTCAACCAGCGCAAGTACAAAGCACAGTTGGCAGATGTCGCCTACAATACCCTGTATCAGGGCTATCAGTCTTTCCTGACCTTACTGGTCACAGCCCTGGTGTTGATTCTGGGCGCCGTACAGGTGGCCAATCAACAACTTGAGCCTGGCCTACTCGTCAGTTTCCTCTTGCTCGCCAGAACCTATCCTGGCAATATTCAGCTGGTCTTCACCCATCTTTTAAGCATTATTCGCATTCAGGGCCAAACGCAAGTTATCGCTCAAATCGAAAGCCGTCCAGCTGAAAAATTCAAGCGCGACCTCTCTCCTCTCGATCACTTGGGGCAGGCACAACTGGCCGCCAAAAATCTGTCTTTTGCCTACCCCCATGCTTCGATCGATGCAGATCCAGCCTCTGTGGTAGCTGAGCTGAATCCCTCCCCCATTCTCAAAAACATCACCTGCAATCTTGAGCCTACTGATTTCATCGCTATCGTGGGTCCTTCTGGCTCAGGTAAAAGCACATTCCTCAAATTGTTAGAGCGCTTCTACGAGCCAAGTGAAGGTGAACTTTGTCTGGGTGACAAGAACGTCGCTTCCTATCATTTGGATGAGTGGCGTCAGCTCAGTTCCTATGCCAGCCAAGACGCCGCCGTTTTGCCAGGTAGTCTCCGAGATAACCTGCTGTATGGCGCACGGCAAAGCCTGCGCGATGAGGATCTCTACGACTTGCTCAAACTCGTGGGGTTAGATGACTTTGTCCGCCAGCTCCCCAAACAGCTAGACAGCGAACTGGGTGATTTAGGCGAGAAGCTCTCAGGTGGTCAGAGACAGCGTCTGGCACTCGTCCGAGCCCTAGCCGCCCAACCTAAGCTCCTACTCATTGACGAAGCAACAGCCAACCTAGACACCGAGCACGAACGCATGATCATGGAGGCCATTCGCAAGCTTAGACAAGGCCGGCGGACAGTCGTCGTCGCCCATCAGCTGCACACCATTCAAGACGCTGACCACATTTTGGTTCTGGACCAAGGCGAGCTCATCGCGCAAGGCAAGCACGAGGCGCTCTACCAGAATTGCGCTCTCTATCGCGAAATGGTTGACTTGCAGCGTATACCCTGCAGCGCCGTAACGGCCTAAACGCCCAGACGTCAAAGCTATCTAGAAAGGGAGAAAGAAAATGATCCAAATTATTCATGAGCAGGAACTCAAGCAGCAGGTGGCCGAAGGCCTACACTTGCTAGATTGTTATGGTACGCACTGTGGTCCTTGCGAACTCTTGGCACAGCAGCTTGAGCTTTTGGAGCAGGATTACCCCTTCCTGTCCATCCTCAAGCTCAACAGTGACGAGTCACCTGAGTTCTGCAAAGAGCAAAACATCATGAGCGTGCCCACCCTCTTTATCTATAAGGACGGCAAAATCATCAGTCGCAAAACGGGGGCTCAATCTGCAGCCGCCTTGGCCGACTGGGTTGGCCCATATCTCTACGATTGATCTTCATCGCCCCTTTTGAACAAGCCTAAGTTCTGGCCAGGGGATCAACACCCATCCATAAAAAGCGCAAGTACAGCAGATGTACTTGCGCTTTTGTCATCTTCTTTCACTGCAGGAAGAAGTACAGAGCTAAGCCTTCTGCCCTATTCTGCTGCCTCAGCTAAGTCTTCCCAGCGAATGCGTATCGCAGAGCTGCGGCAGAGGCAGTTGGGATCGCCTAAACTTTCTCGTCCCGAGCAGAAGGCCAACAAGATCCCTTCCTCATCGCTTTCCATAGCTATATAGCAGTAGCCAGCATCTTGGGCGGCAGCCACAGCTCCCAAGTCAAGCCATTGCTCTTTTTTGGCATCGTATCGACTGATCACGAGCGGCGTGCGCCCAGCGGTCCAAATCCCTGCACGAGGTCGGCTTAGATATTCAGGAATGGGATTCCATACCGCATAAATGTGACCGTCATGGAGATACTTCATGGAAAGCGGGGAACAAGGTCCTGTAAAGCGGCTGGGCTTGGCTACGCTCCAATGTTCACCCTGATCCTCTGACCAAGCCTCATATTGCGCCCCTAAATCCGTTCTGGCCCAAGCATACAAGCGGCCATCTGGCCATTCGATCACACCTGGTTCTTGCAGCCCACTGCGCCCTGCCACAAAAGGCAGGCGCATCGCTTCCCCCAGATGCCAACTGGAACCTTCATCATCACTGTAATAGAAATGCGCCTCTGTCAGCGCACTGGCCTGATTCTCTACTTCTTGAGGACAGTAAGCTGCCGGAATGAAAATACGCCCCGACTTTGTCCGATACACACGGTCGTTATTGGTCACATAAATGCCACGCTGAGGAATGACCTCTTCAGGGTCTGACCAAGACTTTCCTTCATCCCAAGACCGTCGCAACCAAATTCGGCCATCAGTCGCATCAGGTCTCCGAAAATAAAAGAGCCCCCAACTTCCATCTCGCAGTGGCAAAAAATTCACACACATGAGGTTTTCAACCCCATCATCTAAGCGATCAAGCAGGCAGTAGGGCTCGGACCACTGCTGGGTACTGCCCAGGCTTTTCATGGCCCAAAGCGAAGACGGAGCACGGTCTGCTGCCTTCGCCTCAAAACAAGACCACGCAAAAAGCCAGGCTCCGTCACGACAGCGAATAAAAGCCCCTTCTGAATGACGGCGGTGCTGCCAGGATGGCAGCAAATCAAACAGATGCTGACATGGCAAAATGGCTAAGCTACTTTGTAAAGAACTCTGCGCATCTACTTCTGGATAGCGAGGTCTAGCGCTCCCATCTGCTTGAGGCCGATAAACTATCGGCGATCTGGCAACATTCCGCTCTTCAAGCTGAGCTTTTATATCCATACTTGCTGTGAACCTTTCTTTTATCCCCATCTAAAATATAAAAACATTATCCTTAGACATATATTTTACATTTGATTTGCTTGGATCAAGCCATTCATTTTGCTTGGATTAAGCCATTCATATAGGATAGGAAGAATATGGGCGTATAATACAGAAATATTTTATTGAAAACTGGATAGCTGACGAGCGCAAAAGCAAGCGCGCGGGCTTTACGACTGCCCAAAACTGATCTAATAGAGCCAAATTTCAAGGCCGAAATTCAAGCACGTAAGGAAACGCCCATGTTCAAATCACTCAAGCTCTTTCGTTATTTTTTCGCCTATTATTGGCGTTCTTATCTCGTCATCGGCATTTTCTATATTCTGACCTATTTTCTTGCTGCCATTCCTCCCCGTCTGATCGGTTTGATCTCAGACCGCATTGTCGATCGCAATATCACCCTAGTGCAGCTGGGACTGCTTTGTCTCCTGGTTCTAGCGATTGCCATTCTCTTCTATGTCCTGGCAAGCATTTCTGAATTTTTACTCTGGCGCAGCGAAGACCTCTTCCCCAAAAAGTGGTTGCCGCGTTTTATGGCCAAGCTCCTACGCCAAAGTTCTTCTTTCTATGCCCAAAATAGTACGGGCAGCTTGATGAGTAAGGCTAGCAGCGACTTCGACAGCGTCAGGGACCTAGGCGCTTTTGGCTATATGTGCCTCATGGACGCTACCCTCAACCCCCTATCTGTGCTTCTTGTCATGAGCCTTTCCATTTCCTGGAAGCTTACCTTAGTCGCCCTCATACCCTTGCCCATTTTGGCTTTCCTGATGCAAGTCATTGGCAAAAAGGTGGGGCAAGCCTGGGTTGGCAGTCAGCAAGCCTTTGATGAGCTGAATGTGTCTGCTCTTGAGTCCATTCAGGCTGTCCGTATCATCCGTTCTTACAATGCCGCCTTGCGCAAAGAGCATGAATTTTCAAAAAAAGCTGAAGAAGCCTGTCAGAAGCGTCTATCTGTCGCAAAATTTGAGCAATTGAATATGCCCTTGAACAATGTACTCATGGCTTGCTCGCAGATCTTTGTTTTGCTTCTGAGTACGCTCCTCTTAGCTCGTGGCGAATTGCGTTTGGGAGACCTACTGAGTTTTTTCGTCTATCTCAAAATGCTGGATTGGCCCTTGCGAGCTGTAGGTGACATGATCAACATGACGCAAGAAGGGCTTGTTTCCATGAAACGCGTCTATGAGGTTATTGAATCTCCCATTGACTTTCAGGATCGAGCGGATGCAAAGCCCTGGGATGGCAAAGGGGACATCGTCTTTGATCACTTCAGCTTTACTTATCCCAACACTTCTACACCCGTCCTGCATGATCTTTCTTTCACTTTTAAAGAAGGCCATACACTAGGAATTGTTGGACGCGTTGGAAGTGGCAAAAGCACCTTAATCAAGCAGTTTCTTCGTTTTTATCCAAGCGATGAACACTTTCAGATTGCGGGCGAAGCTGCCGATCACTGGCAAATCTCGAGCATCCGCCAAAAAATGGGCTATGTGCCCCAACAGCAATTTTTGTTTTCTCGCAGCATCCGTGAAAATATCGAACTGGGGGCAGCTCATGGCAGCGCAGACGAGGCAGAAATCGCAAGCGCCATCCAGCAAGCTGACTTTTCACGAGATCTTGCGCAATTGTCGCATGGCCTCGACACCCTCACAGGCGAAAAAGGGGTTACCCTTTCAGGTGGCCAAAAGCAGCGTATTGCTATTGCTCGCGCCCTTCTTCGAAAGCCCGACATTTTGATCCTAGACGATGCTCTATCAGCCGTAGACGCCAAAACAGAAGCTCGTATCTTGAGCTCCCTCAAAAAAGAAAGAGAAGGCAAGAGCACTATTATCGTGGCCCATCGCTTGTCTGCTGTTCAGCATGCCGACCTCATCCTCGTCCTTGATCAGGGCGCCATCGTCGAGCGAGGCAAGCACCAGGACCTCATGAAGCATAACGGCTGGTACGCCCAACAATATCAAGCCCAACAGCTGAGTCAGCTCGACTAAAGGCCGTAGAACTGAGCGCCTTAAGATCGTAAAACGACAACGTCCAGGCTAAGATTCGACCTCAAGGAGAACAGCATGTCCCTTCCATCATCCGAAAAGCAAAGCAAAGTTCACAAGCGAAAGCAGGGTTCAGAACGCCTAAAAATGCTTTGGCACTATGCCCAAGCCGAAAGAAAAAACCTCCTGCTCGGCCTTGTACTCCAGGCACTCAAAATCATCGCGCTATTGCTAGGCCCTTGGTTTTTAGCTGATTTTTTGAATCACGAATTGGTCGAAGGCGTCGGCGTTCGTTCGGTGCAGCGCTTTCTTATCTTTCTAACGCTTTATTTTCTCCTCATCCTATTCAGCGCCATCGTCAGCTACGGCTCAGGCATGACCCTCTCCAAAAGTTCGCTGCGCATTGCCAGAAATATGCAGACTGAGGCCTATCGCCACGTCCAATCCTTGCCCTTGAGCTATTTTGATCGTCAGGCCGCTGGCAGCATTGTCTCCAGAATCGTGAATGACACGCGCAATATCGAGACGTACTACAGGCTCATTTTGACGCAATTTTTGGCGTCCTCGTTTTACATCCTCGCAACCCTGGTCATGCTTTTATTGCTGGATCTTCGCCTCTTTGCTTTAGCATTGCTTCCAGCTCCGCTGGCCGTCCTCATGATCCTAATTGTGCGTCGTCGAATGGGGCGCTATGCCAAAGCCTATCGCCAAAGCATTGCCTCAATCAACGGACAAATCAACGAAAACATTCAAGGCATCGAAGTCCTACAAGCTCTGGGTAAAGAAGAGACTGCCCTCAACAAATTCAAAGACGAAATCGAACAGCAATATCGTTACGGGATCTATATGACCAAAACGATGGCCTGGGGGTCTTATACCGCCACAACAGGCTTAGAATTCCTGAGCTTGGCTCTCATTCTCTTTTTCTTTGGCTATACCAATATCTCGCCTTCCGTCCTCCCCCTCCCCATCGGCTCACTCTATATTTTTGTGGAATATATGGTGCGCCTTTTTCAGCAAGTCAACAATCTCAACAATCAGATCCTCAGTCTCCAGCGAAGTGCTGGTGCTGCTGATCACTTTATGGAGTTACTCAAAGAAGAAACTGACCAAGATCCCGCCCCAGCCTCCGAGTTCTCTTTTTTGCCTTCAGAAGCTGGCAAGGTACAGTTCGAAGATGTCACCTTTGCTTATAAAACCGAACCTGTACTCAAGCATGTTTCTTTTCAGGTATCGCCTGGCCAAAGCGTCGCTTTTGTGGGACATACAGGTTCTGGCAAGTCGACCGTGATGAACCTCTTACTCGGCTTTTATCGCCCCCAAGAGGGGCATATCCGCCTGAATGGCATCGACCTCGAAGATCAGTCCAGAAAGCAAGCGCGTTCTTCCATCGCCATCGTGATGCAAGATCCCTTTTTGTTCGAGGGCACCGTCTACAGCAATATCAGCCTAAACCATCCTGATATCACGCGAGAAAAGGCCCTGCAGGCGCTATTAGACGTCGGTGGGCAAGGCTTTATGGAGCGCCACCCCGAAGGCCTCGACACCCCTGTGAAGGAGCGCGGACAGTCTTTTTCGGCTGGCGAAAAGCAGCTGATCTCCTTTGCGAGAGCCTTGGCCCAAGACCCGCTCATCCTTGTTCTCGATGAAGCTACCGCTCACATCGATACCGAGACTGAGCAAATTATCCAAAAAGGCATTCAGCGACTCAAGCAAGACCGCACGACCTTGATTATTGCTCACCGTTTATCTACCATTCGCGATTCCAATCGGATTTTTGTGCTAGACCATGGCGTGATCATCGAAGAAGGCTCGCATGACGAGCTCATCCAGGCTAACGGCCTGTATAAGCAAATGTATGAGGCGCAGTCGCTGGCGCGTTAAAGGCAGCTGCTGAGCTCTCTTTTTTCGATAGACTGAAGGTCAGATAGGGGCTAGAAGCGCTTGGCATTCATGTCTCCACCTCGTCTGCTGCTGGATGTTTGAAAGGCTTTCGCCCTGAGCGCAAGCGTGGTTTAATAAACCTATGTCAGTTCTTCTTGAAGCGCACAGCCGTCACTACCTTAATCTCAAGTTTTTAGGCCGCCCCCTCCTTGTCGGAGTGCTCGTTGGCATCGTTGTTTCTTTCTACCGTTGGCTCATTCCACGTCTAGGCTCGTGGACGGTAGCCTTACTTGGCTATCTCAGGCAAGTCGCCAGCTCCCCCGAAAAAGGCTTGTGGGCCTTTTTAGCCTTGCCCATTGCCATTCTTATCTTCTTGTGTATAGGTTATGCCGTAGCTTGTCTGTGCCAACTCGAACCCATGATTTCGGGCTCGGGCATTCCCCAAGTAAGCGGTTACCTGCAAGGGCGCTTCCGCTTGAGTTGGTTGCGCATCCTTTGCCTCAAATTTCTGACGGGCTTAATGATCCTAGGCTCTGGCCTGTCATTAGGCCGTGAAGGCCCAAGTGTCCAAATTGGCGCCTCCATCGCCCAAGGCTATTGTCAGCTGACTGGCCAGCCCTCTGGTCGCAGCCGTTTTTTGATTGCTGGAGGCGCTGCTGCTGGTCTCTCCGCGGCCTTTAACGCCCCCATTTCAGGCCTTCTTTTCGCGCTTGAAGAAATCCATCATGCCTTTAGTCCCCTAGCCCTGCTCACAGCCATGGGCTCTGCTTTGGCTGCAGACTTTGTCTCAGCCTTCTTCTTCGGCCTTGAGCCCGTGCTCCATGTGCCGCGCTTGCCCTTCATGCGCGTTGATATTTACTGGCTCTTGCTTTTATTTGGCATTTTTATTGGTCTGTCGGGCGTCCTATTTAACAAGCTTATTCTTGCAGGCAAAGCTCTTTATGAACGCTTGCACCTACCTCAGCGCGTCAAGTTGCTTATCCCCTTTCTAGCGACTTTGCTCCTTATTTGGTGGCAGCCTGAGCTTTTTGGCTCTGGTGAAGCTTTTATTGGCTTGCTCTCAGGCGACCCTTCGCATCAGGCAGCCATGTCCCATCTTCTCTTGCTCTATGTGCTCAAACTTTTTCTCCTGCTTGTGGCCTTTTGTTCTGGTTTGCCAGGCGGTATCTTTTTTCCCCTCCTGGTGCTCGGCTCTCTTGCTGGTCAAGCTTTCGGCCACCTAGCTGCTTCTTTAGGTCTGATTAACCCTGACTGGATCATTATTTTCAGCACGATAGCCATGAGCGCCCATTTCGCAGCTATCGTCCGCTCTCCTATTACGGGCATTTTGCTCATTGTCGAGATGACGGCTTCCCTTCACTATCTCCTGCCTATTGGTTTTGTAACCCTCATCGCTTACTTTACGGCTGAGTGTCTACGGTCAGAGCCTATATACGAGTCACTGCTCAACCTCCTCCTCAAAAAGCAGAAAAAAGCAGAGGCTGCTGTCCAAAGCACCGATCGAAGATCGGATCAAAGATCGGATCCGAGATCGGCCAGCTCAGATCAGAAATCGGCCAGCTCAGATCAAGCGCCCTCAGCTTCAGCCCATACATCGCCCCCCAGAGCTGAGCTGCCACTAGAAAAATCGCCCCAGGATGAGCAAGATACCTTCACGTCTCCTCGTCTACCCTATTGGCAGCAAATCTGGCAAAAATTCGCCCAGGTCAACCACTGGTTTCAGGCTCCGCAGCTTAGCACGCATAGCAGTTTAGAGTGCCTGATTCAAATGGGTTCACCAGCTGAAGGCAAGCCCATAGCTGAACTCGACCTACCTCCCCATGTCCTTATCATTGCTGTAAGGCGTGGACAAAAAGAGCTGCTCCCATCGGGACAGCTCAAACTCGAAGCTGGCGATCGCCTCTACTGTCTCTTTGCTCGCGAACAACAACAGGCTCTACAGCGGCAGCTAGCTAAATTGTGCCAATGTTCTTTTTTGCCTGGCAATCCCACTTCCGAAGCTGCAGAAGAGGATGAGCAAGCCGAACTATAGTAGGGCCAGTATCTAGCCCTTCATTAAACGACCTCTAAAGTGACGTCTTCAGAAGCTGTCTTTTCCAGGCCTTTGCTCCTAGCTTAGCGACTCAAAAAGGTGCAAAGCTTGCCCCACAGCCTCGCAAGACCAAGCAGCAAGTCTGAGGTTCAGCACCGAGTTCTCGCAAATCGAGGCGGCAATGGGGATGGCCTTCTAAGTCCTTGATCATCTCAAAGTCCAGCTCACGCTCTGCCTCTCCCACCCAGTAAGCGCGAAGGACTAGGTTTTCTAAGTTGCGAAAGAGGTAGCTTTGGAGTCGCTTGCCTTCAGGGGATCTGGCTGTTTCAGGCAGCCACGAAATATACAAATAGGTGCAGGCCTCTTCTTTTTGCTCAGCAGCCTCCACTCGTTGGGTCAACAAAAATAATTTTTGCTCATAGGGGTAAACAGCCACTGGGCGAACAGCTTGAATGGCCTCCCGATTCGTCTGAAGATAGCCTCCAACTTTATCCAAGACTTGCAAACTCGCCAAGGGAATGTTGCCCTCGGGATCTGGTCCAACATTCAGCAGCAAGTTACCACCGCGCGAGCGAACCTTGAGGAGATCTTGCCAAACTGCCTCAGGTTGACGCCAATCTTGGTCAGCTTTTTTGTAGCCCCAAGAGTGGTTCAGCGTAGCTGGCATCTCCCACAAGTCGTCTTGAGGCAAAGTGGGCAGCATGTTGTCATCTGTAGAACGATAATCGCCAAGGCCATGACCCAAACGGCCTGAAATAAGGCAAGCGGGCTGCCACTGATGTACCCAGTCGCGCAGCCTAGCTGACTGTTCAGCTGTCATCCCCATCGGTGTATCAAACCAAATCATGCTGATCTCACCATATTGGGTCAAAAGCTCCTTGACCTGCGGAAGACATTTTTCCTCAAAATAGGCCTCAAAAGCTACTGGGTCGCTTTCTCTCCCCGCTCGATAGGCTCTGGGATCATCCCAGTCTTGAGCCTGGGAATAATAGACGCAAAACTTGAGACCTGCCTCCTGGCAGGCCTCAGCTAATTCTCCAACGATGTCACGCGCAAAGGGACTTGCATCGACCACGTTATAGGCCGACACCTTCGAGTGAAAGAGTGCAAAGCCGTCATGGTGTTTAGCCGTCAAGCAAATGTATCGAAAACCCTGCTGCTTGGCTCGCTGAACCCAGCCTTTCGCGTCAAATGCCAACGGATTAAAACTTTTGGCCAGGGCTCGATATTTCTCGAGTGGGATGTCAAATTCTTGCAAAATCCATTCGGCTAGTCCCTGGCACTGCTTACCTTCGTAGCAACCACCCAACAAAGCGTATAGCCCCCAGTGGATAAAAAGGCCGTAGCCATCATCACGAAAAGCTTCTTTGGCTTGCTGCAACAGTCCCATTTTCGTCCGTCCCTGGTCTTATTTCTCGTAAAAGCCTTCTTCTTTTAGCTTAATCAAAAGTGAGGCAAAGAGGGTATTCGCCCAAGCGAACCATGGGCGCGTAAACTTGCTCGGCTCGTTGGGGTCAAAAGACTCATGCATCCACCCCGTCTCCGCATGTCCAGCCACTAGGGCATCTAGACAGGTCTTAATTTCTTCTGGATCCTCACTCGTAAGGGCCTGCATAGACAAGGCGATGGGCCAGATATAGCCCTCTGGTGTATGAGGGCTTCCGACACCCGAGGCCACTTTCCCCTCGTAGTAATAGGGGTTAGCCTTCGAGAGCACAAATTTCCGCGTCCTCAAATAGCGGGGGTCGTTTGTTTCGCAGTAACCGAGATAGGGCAAAGAGAGCAAGCTTGGTACATTGGCATCATCCATCAACAGATGCTGACCTAGACCATCGACTTCGTATGCATAGATCTCACCATAGACCTCATGTTGTACTAGTGCATGAGCCTGGATGCCTGCATCAATCTCATCAGCCAAGTTCCGTGCGACCTTCGCAAGGTCAGCTGGCACCTGGAGATCCTCGAGTTCTCTGGCTGCCTCAAGCATTTCAGCCGCCCGACGAAGCGCTACAACCGCCATCATGATCGACGGAACCAAATAACCATAGACACAAGCGGCATCAGAAGGCCTAAAACCCGACCAGGTCATGCC
>JAEZYR010000065.1 GCA_023442635.1 Bacillota bacterium
CGCTCGCTTCAGACTCTCAGCATTGCTGAAGCACGCGCTTCAGCTATGCTGAAGCGCTCGCTTCAGACTAACGCATTGCTGAAGTGCTTCTCGCTCAGGCCTTTTCTGCTTGGCGTTCAGCAATGACCTTGTCCGCAACTTGCTGGGGAGCCTGCTCATAGCGCGCAAACTCAATCTGGTACCAACCGCGCCCCTGCGTCATCTGGCGCAAGCTCGTGGCATAGGTAGCCATCTCGCTCGTCGGAACCTCGGCCATTAGCAGCTGCATCTCGCCCTTCGGCTCAATGCCCATGATGCGGCCTCGCTTCTGGGTGATATCGCTCATCGCGTCGCCGAGCTGAGCCTCTGGCACATAAATCTTGACGGCTGAAATAGGCTCTAAGAGGACGGGGCCAGCTTGCGGCAGACCTGCTTTATAAGCCAGGTTAGCTGCAATTTTGAAGGCGAGTTCGGAAGAGTCAACATCGTGATAAGAACCGTCGGTCAAGGTCGCCTTGAGGTGGACAACTGGGTAGCCTGCCAAAACACCCTCGCGGATCGCCTCTCTCAGGCCTTTCTCGACAGCTGGGAAGTAGTTCTTGGGAACAGCTCCGCCAAAGACAGCCGTCTCGAAGGTCAGATCCTCTTGCTCGCCTGGTTCAAACTCAATCCAGACATCACCATATTGGCCATGTCCACCGCTCTGCTTTTTGTGGCGGCCTTGTACCTTGACTTTCTTGCGGATGGTTTCGCGATAAGGAACCTTGGGTTCAACCAGGTCAGCCTCGACCTTAAACTTTTGCTTGAGCTTGCTCTTCAGAACGTCAACATGCTGCGAGCCTAGGCCGTAAACCAAAATCTGATGCGTCTCTGCATTGTTCTCGATACGGAAGGTCGGATCCTCATCTTGTAGGCGATTGAGGCCAGCCATAATTTTCTCGTCGTCGCCTTTTTCGCGTGGCATAAAGGCCATCACAAAGGAGGGCACAGGCAGGTTGATCCCCGACAAAGTCAAGGGCTTGTCTTTGCGGCAGAGGGTGTCGCCCGTCATCGTGGCGCTGAGTTTCATGAGTGCGCCGATATCGCCAGCCGCCAATTCTTCGACTGGCTGGGTCTTTTTGCCTACCATCTTGCTCAAGCCATTGACGCGCTCTTCTTTGTCGCGTTGGCTGTTGTAGATGGTGTCAGAGGCGCTAACCTTGCCGCTATAAACACGGAAGAGGGAGATGCGCCCGACAAAGGGGTCAGAAATCGTTTTGAAAACCAAAGCGGCAAAGGGGCCGTTTTCGTCACAGGGCAGTTCCAGCAAGTCGCCATCTGCTGTCGTCGCCTCTTCGGCTGGCCGATCGCTCGGAGCGGGGGTGACTACCATCAGCTGGTGTAGACATTCGGTCACACCTTCCGCCGTCAGCGCTGAGCCACAAAAGACAGGACAAACCGTGCCTTGATAAAGACCCTTGCGCAGGCCACTAATAAATTCATCAGGGGTGAAAGGCTCGTCTGCGAAGAACTTCTCCATGAGGGCTTCATCGCTCTCTGCCACCGCTTCATTCAGTGCGTTATGGGCGGCTTCGAGAGCCTCTTCGAGTTCGCTGGGCATCTCGCAAGGCATGCCCTCTCCATTTTTCTCAAAACGATAGGCTTGACGACCGAGGACATCGACATAACCTACGAACTTGCCATCTTCATAAATAGGCAGCATAAAGGGCACAACACCGCGCTCGGCATAGGCGCGAATGCTCGCCAGCGCGCCCTCATAGTCACTGTGGGGATCGTCTAAATGGTTGATGAAAAAGGCGAAAGGAATACCCTGTTTGCGGGAATAGCGAATCGATTTTTCGCCGCCGACATTGTGTCCGTCTTTGCCTGAAACAACGATGAGCGTAGAACCGACGACTCGAACGGCTTCCATCACTTCGCCCATAAAGTCAAAGTCGCCTGGGGTATCTAGAAGGTTAATATGAAAATCGTGCCAATCAAAGCTGGCCAGAGCCGTGTTGATGCTAATTTGGCGACGGGCTTCTTCGGGATCGTAATCCATGGTCGTATTACCATCGGAAATACGGCCGATGCGATCAATCATGCCCGCCCGATATAGAGCAGCTTCTACAAAGGATGTTTTCCCCGACCCGATGTGGCCGAGGATCGCGACATTACGGATTTTCTCGACGGGATACGTTCTCATACGATCCACACCTCCTGTACAGCTCAACGAATAGAACTCGTCTTTCTGCACATTGTAAACCGCCCATATATTCAAATTGCTTGTCAACATGCCTAAATACTTAAACAAAGCCACAAGAAAAATAGACAGGTTCGTATGGGAAGGCCATATTCTGGGCAAAATGCGTTAGCTAGGCATAACTCAACAGTTCTGTTCGGCTCGCTTCTCTGCATCGACAAGGCTTAGCTCTGCCCTAGTTCAGATGAGCCTAGCTTCCCTCTAAGCAAACAGGATTATGACTTCATCACAGGGTAGCCCCACAGGAGCCTCACACAGGGTAGCCACCTAGGCTTCTCTATTCAGCTTTCGATGTCGAAGGGCGCCGTGACAATGCGAACTGCCTTGGCCTGGGCCTCGGCCTTGGCCTCGGCCGAATCCTCGCGCGCTTTGATGTCGGCTGGCGAGATCGCAATCTCGTCACAAAAACGTTGGAGCGCCTCATCGTCTTCTGCCGTGTTTTGGGCAAAGGTATAGCGCCCTGCCAAGTCCTGGTGGGGCAAAAGACTGGCCATCTGATCCAGGGCTCTTTCGGCACCTTCTCCCCGATGCGTGACAAAGATAAAGACGCGGCTATTGGCGACCAGCTGATGTTCGAGGTAGCTGCGCAGAGGGGGCGAAATTTCGCGATTCCAGACAGGCGCACCGATCACCAATGTATCGTAGTGTTCCTGACTCCTAAGCTGACGAGAAGCTGCTAACTTCGGCGTCCAGTGAAATAAGGTCTGCAGCGTGCCCAAAAGATAGAGCAGCGGTCCTGAGCGCGGCAAGGGATGCACGGGTTCCAAACGTGCCAGCTCGGCGCCTGTCTTGGCCGCAATGCGTTCTGCCAAACGCGCGGTTCGCCCTGTATGCGAATGATAGATCAACAAAACAGACATGATTCCGTCTCCTGCCATCCTTTGAGTAGAATATGCCCTAGTCTAGCAGAGCAAACAGAGCAAAGGCAGCTCAAGTAGGAAAGGCATCGCATGTCAGCCCATATATCTTCTCCTCAAACTGTACCACCTAGCGTCAGCCCCTTCTTGCGCGGCCCAAACTTGCTGCCTATAACGCCCCTGTCTTTAGTTGCTGGGGAGAAAAAAACTGAACCCTTTGCTTCGAACGGCCTTGTCTTAGCGCCTCTAGCTGGCTCAACGAGTCTGCCCTTTCGCCGCTTGGCCCACCAATATGGGGTGGGTTGGACCGTAACAGAGCTGGTCAGTGCCAGGGGGCTTTGCTATCGGGGCATCCGCGAGAATTTTCGTTACTTGGCTTTGGCTCCCGACGAGGGTCCAGTGGCCGTCCAACTGTTTGGTTCAGAGCCAGATGATTTTGCCAGAGCCATCGATATTTTGCTCAACGATCCGCTCAGCCAACACCTGGCCGCGATCGACCTAAACCTAGGCTGCCCAGTCCCAAAAGTTGTCCGCCAGGGCGCGGGTTCAGCTTTGATGCAAAATCCATCTCAGGTTTTTAGGATTGCCAAAGCCTGTCAGCAAAGCCTCGAGAGCCACAAAAAAGACGGGGCCGTCCTGCCCCTGACAGCTAAAATTCGCCTGGGCTTTGAAGCTGGAGCCTTCAATGCCCCTGATGTCGCCCTCTGCCTCGCCGATGCAGGTGTCCTGGCCATCGCCATTCACGGCCGCACTAGAGCTCAGTATTACAGCGGCCAGGCCGACTGGCAGGCGATCGGGAAAGTTGTCGCAGCCTTGCGCCCTGTGCACCCCCAAGTCCTTACCATCGGCAATGGGGATGTCGTCGACTTCGCCTCAGCCGTGGCTTTGCGCCGTCAGAGTGGCTGCGACGCCATCATGATCGGGCGGGGCGCCCTCGGCCGTCCTTGGCTCTTCCAGCAGCTCCTGACCACAGCCGAGCACCTAGAAGAAGCTGGTTTAGACCTATCCAGTTCGGATCAAGCCATACAGGCCGCCCTCTCCGACTGTCCTGCCGATTTGGGTCTACCCTCCGCGGCAGAGCGTGCCCAGGCCATGCGGATGCACGCACAAGGCCTATGTGAACTGCTCGGAGAAGCGGTCGCCTTGCGTGAACTGCGCTCCGTACTGGCGCCTTACTTCTCCCAACTGCCCGACGCCAAAAGTCTGCGCCGCCTGGCTGGCAACCTGAGCTCCTGGGCTGAGGTCGAGGCCCTGGTCTCCGCCTGTGAGCTCCGCTGGTCAGCCGCAACAAAGCCCAAAAATCAAGCCTAAAAGGCAAGTTTTGCATAAAATAAAGCAGCCTTAAGCTTAGGCCGCACAGCCAGCGGCTCAGCCCCGAAAAACGCATCGAAAAGCTTCTACAAAGCTTCTATATAGGAGGTCAAAACCTTGTCCCATACCCTCGCCCATTTGCCCGAAGCGATTCGCGTAGCTGTCGCGGCACCCCAACTTGCCCTGGCCAACCCAGCCAAAAATGCCCAAGCCATCATCGAAGTAGCCCGCGAAGCCGCCAAGCAGCAAGTCAGCATCCTAACCCTGCCAGAGCTTTGTCTCACGGGCTATAGCGTGGCGGATCTGCTGTGGCAAAGCCACCTCCACGAAGCCGTCGAGCGCGCTCTTTTGGAGCTGGCTCAAGCCTCCCATGCCTGGCCTAACTTAGCCCTCGTGGTCGGCGCCCCCCTCCGCTACCGCCACAGTCTCTACAATTGCGCCGTCGTCATCCAGGACGGCCAAATCCTCGCCGCTGTGCCCAAACAGTATTTGCCTAACAGTGGCGAATACCAAGAGCAGCGCTGGTTCAACCGCGGCGCTGAACTGCCCCAAGCCGCCAAGATCCAGCTCAAAGGCTCAGACGAAAAGAACTATTGCCTACCTCTAGGGCCTGCCCTCTTTGAAATGCAACTTCATGCGGCCGATGGACAACAAGACCGCTGCCACTTTGCCATCGAAATCTGCGAAGATCTCTGGGTGCCTCAGCCGCCTTCAACTGACCTCGCTCTGCTCGGGGCTGAACTCATTCTCAATTGCTCAGCTAGCGTTGAGTTGGTTGGCAAAGACGCCTATCGCCGTCAGATGATCGAACAGCAGTCTGGCCGCTTGCATGCCGCCTATCTTTACAGCAGCAGTGGACCTGGCGAGTCCAGTATGGATCTGGTGTTTTGTGGTCGGCAGTACATCGCCGAAAATGGCCATCTCTTGGCTTCGAGCCAAGCTTTTAGCGAAGGCAAAAGCAGCCTGACCATCGCCGATATTGACCTGGCTCTTTTGCGCGCCACGCGTCGCCAAAATCATGCCTTCGCCCAGCAGGCCGCCGAGCTCGATATCGCGCTCAGCCAAAACAGAGCCTACCGCACGCTTCGCCCAGCGCATTTCGTCTTGCCCAAGCCGGCTTATGCCGTGCCTCTTCAGGACCTTCGCCGCCCGATCCGCCAGCAGCCCTTTGTGCCGTCGCCAGGTCCAGAAGCGCATGAGCGCTGCCAACTCATCCTCGATATTCAGGCTCAAGGCCTGGCTCGTCGTTTGCGCCAGCTGAACAATCCCCCGATGGTTCTAGGTATATCTGGTGGTCTCGACTCCACGCTGGCCTTACTCGTCTGCCGTGAAGCCGCCAAGCTACAAGGCATGTCGCCATCTGATATTGTGGCCGTCACCATGCCAGGCCAAGGGACCAGTTCTCGAACCTATCTCCAGGCTCAGCAGCTCATGCAGGCCTTACAGGTCAGCCAGCGTGAGATCTCTATCAAGGCCGCCGTCCTGCAGCATTTCGCCGATATAGGGCATCCTCAAGATCAGCAAGATGTCACCTACGAAAACGCCCAAGCTAGGGAGCGAACCCAAATCCTCATGGACGTCGCCAATCAACTGGGCGGCATCGTCATCGGCACAGGCGACCTGAGTGAGCTAGCCCTCGGCTGGTGTACCTACAACGGCGACCATATGAGCATGTATGGGGTCAATGCCTCCGTCCCGAAAACGCTGGTGCGCTCGCTGGTTCAGCATGTCGCCGAAGAAGCCCACAAGGCAGGGCGCCAGGCCGAAGCCGAGGTGCTCGAGGCCATCCTCGCAACGCCCATTAGCCCTGAGCTCCTGCCGCCGAGTGACGCAGGTGAAATCCAGCAAAGCACAGAGGATAAGATTGGCCCTTATCTCCTTCATGACTTTTTCCTGTACTATCTCTTGCGCTATGGCTTCAGCCCTGAGCGCATCCTGGCTCTGGCCAGTGTGGCCTTTTCGGCAAAAGACTATCCTTTAGCCGAACTCAAGCGCTGGTTGGATGTCTGTCTGAAGCGTTTCACGACGCAGCAGTTCAAGCGTTCCTGCCTACCAGACGGTCCAAAAGTGGGCGCGATCTCGCTTTCGCCTCGGGGCGATTGGCGCATGCCGAGCGATGCGGATGCCGCCTTTTGGTGGAGCTAAGTCGGCCAGGCGCTGGCCTAGCTAACCGACGCTGGCCTGACTAAGTCGGCCAGGCTTGAGCCTTGGCGAGATGTCGGCCAAGCGCAAGCTGATCTACGACAAAATAGCCTGAAGCCACTTTAAAAAGTGGCTTCAGGCTATCTCTTTTTGTTCTTACTTGCACCAGTCCGTTCAGCCGTCCCTCGTCATGTAGGGTCAGCCTTGCCCAAGTCTTCCTTTTTCGCAGCCTGGACAGCTTCTCTCGCCTCTTGATAGCGGGCTTTTTTGAGCAGAAGGTAGCTCAAAGCCCCGAAGACGACGAGGATGAGCAGGACAAGCAAGGCTATATAAAAGAAATGCTGCCATGAGCCTTGCAAGGGTTGAAAGGCCACGAGCACAAGGGCGATTAAGGCCACCACATTCAAGGCCATACGCGCCCTCCGCCAGGGCTTGGTCGGTTCATACCACCTGCCATCTAGCCCCTGGAAACATAGCTCAAGGGTGTAAAGCTCTCGCAGTTTAGGTGCTTTGAGCTGCGAAGCATCACAGCACAACGGCTGCTCAGATAAGCCTTTTCGCTCTGCTGTCTGCCCTTGTTGAAGAAGCTGCTTGCCCTCTTCCGTGTCTCTATCCTTTTCTGCCATTGCTCCTGCCTTTTCCTATATGTCGAGCCGCCAAAGATCAGCGGCGGCTCTGCTTAGCGGCTTTCTTGACGCTAGCGGCCTTTTTAGGCTTCGCTGAACTCATTGACCAAAGCCGATAACGTGGCCTTGGCATCGCCATAGAGCATCAGCGTATTCTCCCTTGTGAAAAGTTCGTTTTCGACGCCTGAATAGCCCTTGCCTTGGCCGCGTTTCAGGACGAAAACGGTCTTGGCCTCATAGGCCTTGATGATGGGCATCCCATAAATGGGGGAGCTGGGGTCTTTTTCCGCTACAGGATTGACCACGTCGTTCGCGCCTATGACGAGCGCGACATCCTGCAGTCCCATGCTGGGGTTCATCTCTTCCATCGTCCGCAGCTGATCGTAGTCGACGTCTGCTTCGGCTAGCAACACGTTCATATGGCCAGGCATGCGGCCAGCGACTGGGTGAATGACATAATTGACCTCCGCCCCATTCTGCTGCAAGCGCTCGGCCAATTCTTTGACCACGTGTTGTGCCTGAGCCACCGCCATACCATAGCCTGGAACGATCGCCACCGAACGAGCTGCTTCTAAGATGAGGTAGGCGTCTTCGGTCGACATGGCCACGGGCTCACGCTCTGAGGTCTGCTGGCTAGAGCTCTGCTGACCTTGCGTCAAAAGCAGACGCAGCAGGCTTTTGTTCATGGCCTTGCACATGATAATGGTCAAGATGAGGCCCGAGGCGCCGACCAAGCAGCCGGCCACAATGAGCACCGTATTGCCCAAGATGAAGCCAGCCATGGAGGCGGCCAGACCCGAAAAGGCATTGAGAAGGGAAATGATGACAGGCATATCGCCACCGCCAATGCCGATCACCAGCGTGCCGCCCAAGGCCAGAGCCAGGCAGGCCAAGAGAGCCACCGACATGCTGCGGAGCACGACGCCCGTGCCTGGAACGGTATAGACGACCGTCAACACCGCCGCCAAAATCAGGCCAGCCAGATTGAGCCAGTTATGGTAAGGCAAGAAGATCGCCTTCGTCGGCATGCGGCCATCGAGTTTCGCCCAGGCGATCATCGAGCCAGTGAAGGTCACACCGCCGATTAAGATGGCGAGCATGGTAGAAAGGCGCGTCTCCACGCCGAGTGTATGAGCCGAGCCAGCGCGAATAGCTTCGGCCAAGGCTAGGAACATCGATGACAAACCGCCAAAGCCGTTAAAAAGAGCCACCATTTGCGGCATGGCGATCATCTTGACGCGCATAGCCAGGTAAGCGCCGATCAAGGAACCGATCAAGATGGCGATGACCGCCCAAAGAAAGCCGTTCAGATAGATAGGCCTGTGCCAAACCGCGTAGTAACGCGGATCGAGAAAAACAGCCAGAACGGCTAAGACCATGCCGCCTAGGCTATAAAAGTTGCCCTGACGAGCTGTGTTTGCCTTGCCTAGGCGCTTGATGCCAAGTATGAAGCCAACCGCTGCGAGCAGATAAATAAACAAAACGAGGGTTTTCATCAGGGCTTACCTCCCTTTTTGCGGAACATGCCGAGCATGCGGTCGGTCACCACATAGCCGCCCACCACATTCACACTGGCCAAAATAAGAGCCAGAACGGCGATGATCATCGGCAAGCTGCCAGCTGGTTGACTTACACAGACAATCAAGGCGCCGACAATCGTAATGCCACTAATGGCATTCGTGCCCGACATGAGTGGGGTATGGAGCTGGGATGGCACTTTGGCGATGAGCTCCAGCCCCAAAAAGGCCGCCAACACAAAAATGAAAACAAGCAAAAAATAAGGCATCTTATGGCTTCTCCTGCTCTATAGCTTGATCTAGGCTGATCTCTCCTCGGGTTTCGGGCAAGGCTTCCGTCACAGCCCCCTCAACAGGGACAGGCTGGGTCTCGAGTGTTGTATCCGTGTGGGACAGGACGATTTCGTCACCAAAAAGGTCTTCAGCCCTGCTCGGCTCCGCTGGCGCCACTGCCGCCTGTTCATGCC
>JAEZYR010000068.1 GCA_023442635.1 Bacillota bacterium
GGATGGGTTACGAGGTGCTCAGCATCAACCCAAGCCAGCGTACCAAAGCGCCGAATGTCACACCAAAGCAGGTAGCGCTTCTTTTCGTTGCAAGCCAACACAAAGATGGCGTGGGTATGTGGGGGCAGGGGATCAGGCCAATCCTCCCACACTTGAAACTGTCCCGTCATCTTAGGGTGCGCGACCAAAAAGAAATCAGCTGTGGGGCTGGGATCTGATGCAAAAGGGCGGTGTGCAGCTGCTTGCCAGTGAAAAATGAGGTGCTTGCCTCTTTGCGAGATGCGAAGAAGACGGGCTTGGTGGCGTTCTGTTGCATCAAGCTTACACTGCCGTTGGTCGGGATAAAGGGCGCGCAGACTATGTTCCTCGAGCAAAATTGCCGAATGCAATAGATCTTCAAGACTTTGACGCATGCAGGCAATTTCAGGATATTCAGGCATGAGGCACCTCGTGTCTAGCTATTTATCCAAGTTTAGCAGGAGCTGCTGAGGCTAGCGCAGCACATGAACAAGGCATGGAGGATCTAACAGCCCTGTTTTAGACTTTCGATGACCTTTTGTTTTCGTTTGGCCTTTATCTGCTTGCGAATGCGAGCTTCTTCCTTTTCCTCGGCTAGTTCATCATGAAAAGAACCCGTTTGGTGCAGCTTGGTGCCCCTTTCCCGATGTGCTGGTATGGGATGGCGCGGATCGTTTTGCGGTCCGAATGTTCGCTTGTGCTCAGGGTAGGCAAAATCAAAATAGAAGTCGCTTTTGAGGAGGCCTGCCTCGACTTTAGCGTTGTAATTCTCTTCCAAAAGAGCCACGAAGCGAGACAGGCTCAGGCCAAAACTAAGGGCGATCTGGCTGAGCTTTTCGACTGAAATCTTGCGGTATCCACGTTCGAGCTGGGAGTAATAGCCCGGATCAATTTCGGCCTGGCGAGACTGCCAAAACTGACTGCGATCCATGTGATAGCGCAGTGCCTTGAGCAGCGCAGAAATAGATGGCGCACCATAAGTGTCTTGTACGACTGCTAGGGCAGGGCAAACGTGATCAGAAGAGCTGTTGGACTTAGCTTTTTTGGCTTTCGGTCGTTTTTGAGCGGCCATGTTAGGCCTCCTTCTAAATTAAAAATGCACAGCTAGAAGCTGTGCACAGTATAGGATCTTGATAGATATATACGGAAGGAGTTTCAGACAAAAACAACTATTTTTATGAATTTATAACCTGATATTCATAAGATGCTAGCTATATTTTTTTATAAGATTCAGATCGAGGCATTGATGTAGAAATAAAAAGATTTGAGATGATAAGACCGAGAGTTTTCGGTCACCGACTTGTCCTATACGTTGCTCATTGGCGCCGCTATACTGCAAAAGGAGGTTCGTATGCGAATTGTTCTACCAGTCATCATGGGGCAAGAAAGCTTGCTTAGCGCTGAACTGCTGCAGCTAGGCGCGTCACCAGCTGCCATTCAGCAGGAAGCGGCACAAGTCAATCTGGCTGTGCCTCTACATGAGGCGGATTTGACAGCATGTCTAGCGCAACTCAACCTCTATCTGAGTGTGGCCGAAAGAGTCCTGCTCGAAGTCGCACAAGAGGAAGTGACGACTTTTGACCAATTTATTGCCTGGGTTGAGGCTCTGCCTTGGGAACAGTGGATCCCACCAGAGCATGTGGTCGAAGTGGATGGTTACACGGTGGAATCGCAACTGCATGCTACACCGAGTCTGCAACGCTTGCTCAAACGTGGGGTTGTCGAGCGCCTTTTGCGCACACGCTATCAAGGCAAGACGAACACCTTACCTGAAAGGCCAGAGGCAGGCAAGGTCTTACTGCGCTTCGCGATACGGCATAATCACTGCTCTTTGCGTGTGGATTGTACGGGCCTCACCCTGCACAAGAGGGGCTATCGCTTAGAGGGGCGTTTGGCTCCGCTTCGAGAGACGTTGGCTTCGGGCTTATTGTCTATTATGCAGTGGCCAGATCGGAGTTTGCATCCTGTTTTGCCGCCTTTGGGCACTTTGGGTGAGCCTTCGCGTCGTTTGAAAAAAGTGAGCCAAGGCCGAACATTCTCGGATGTCTTGTATGATCCCTTTTGCGGCTCGGGTACGCTTGTCATCGAAGCTGCCCGTCGGGCGATCGGCTTGCCAGCTGCCCTTAAGCGCGACTTTGCGATGCAAGAATGGGCCTATCTTTCGCAAGAAAGCCTCGCCCAAGAACGCGAAAAAGCGGAAGCCTGGGCTCAAGAACAAAGAAGTCAGGCTGAAGTGCCAGCTCTTTTTGGCAGTGATATTGACCCAGAAGCCATTGCCTCCGCCCAACGCAATGCCCAACGAGCAGGGGTGGAGGACTTTTGCCGCTTTGCTTGTTATGACGCCTTCAAACTGTCGCTCCCTTATCTAGAGCGCATGGCGGGAGAAAGCAAGCTCTTGCTTCTGAGCAATATTCCTTATGGCGAACGGATTGGCGACTCCAAACTTGCCGAAGACGCCGCGCAAAAACTAGGCCGCTTGGCCCTGACATCAGAAGGGCAACTGCACTCAGATTTTCGCTTAGGTATCTTGAGCGCGCACGAGACAACAGAAGCGGATGTAGGGCGCAAGGCCGACAAGAGGAGAAAGCTCTACAACGGCCGAATTAACTGCCATTTCTATGCCTACTATCGGCATACGGAAGCCCCGAAGACGATGGATTCGAGTTCCTCCAAGCAAAAAAGGAAAGGTGGAATTTCTAGATGAAGGCTTTGATTCTTGCTGCTGGCTATGCCACACGTCTAAAACCCCTGACAGACTACTGCGCTAAGCCCTTGCTGCCAGTTGGCCAAAAGCGCATGATCGACCACATTGTCGATCAATTGGAACGCGTAAAGGGCTTGAATGAAATACTGGTGGTGACCAATCGCTGCTTTGCCACTTCTTTTGAGTTGTGGGCGGAACGTCGGCGAATCAGACCCCAGATATCCCGATCTGCATACTAGATGACGGCAGCGATACAGTCGAAAATCGTTTGGGCGCCATTGGAGATATAGCGTTTGTACTTGATCGCAAGCAAGTCGCGGAAGACTTGCTGATTATTGCAGGTGACAATTTATTTGACTATGACCTAGCCCATATTGCAGAGCGCTTCCAGCAACTCGGCCATGATATGGTGCTTGGGCGAGAACTTGAAGCGGCAGAAGATCCTAGCCGCTTTGCGATCGTTGAGATAGACGCTGAGGGGCGCATTTTGCATATGGAAGAGAAACCAGCTGAACCTCGCAGCCGCTTGGCAGCCTTCGCAACCTATTTCTACAAAAAAGACAGCTTGCCACTTTTTAAGACCTACCTACAGCAAGGAGGAAATCCAGATTCTCCAGGTCATTTCCCAGCTTGGCTTTACCAGAAAAGGCCAGTTTATTTGTACGTCTTTGAGGGGCAGTGTTACGACATTGGAACCCTAGAAGCCTACGAACGCGTTCAAGGCCTTTTTCTTTGAAACGAGCCTTTGCGGCAGGCCAGACTAAGCAGACGATACGAGACGCGTGCCTTAGCCGTCGTGCTAGAATAAATGAAAATTCCAGAGGGAGCTTGTTATGAGCACAGCAAAAGAAGTGACCGACAAACTGGTTTCAACGGGTCGCCTGATGATTTTTGATCATCCGCTGATTCAGCATAAGATTTCACTGATGCGGGATCGTCGCACAACCACGAAGGAATTCCGCGAATTGGCTACCGAGGTAGCAAGCCTGATGGGTTATGAGGTAACGCGCGATCTGCCGCTGCAAGAGGTGGAGATTGAGACCCCCATATGCAAGACCATGACGAAGATTATTGCTGGCAAAAAACTCGCTCTCGTACCCATTTTGCGAGCAGGCTTAGGCATGGTTGATGGCATGCTCAAGCTCATTCCCATGGCGAGGGTTGGCCATATCGGCCTCTATCGCGATCCTGCGAGTTATGAACCAGTCGAGTATTATTGCAAGCTTCCCGAAGATGCAGCAGAGCGCGAAGTTATCGTCCTAGATCCTATGCTAGCCACTGGTGGCTCGGCTTCTGCAGCTGTTAGCTTCTTGAAACAGCGGGGCATCCAAAATGTGAAGTTTATGTGCCTTTTGGCAGCTCCTGAAGGTGTAGCTCGCTTGCATGAGGATCATCCAGATTTGCCCATTTATTGTGGCGCGCTTGATGAGAAATTGAATGACCATAAGTATATTGTGCCAGGTTTGGGCGATGCTGGTGACCGTCTCTTTGGCACCAAGTAAGTTGACTATATAGTGTGCATGAGGGGCTCCCTTTCCTGAGAGAAGGGGAGCCTTCTTTTATGAAACACCTGTGAAGGGCGTAGAGAACTTTGAGAAAATTTGTCAGGCAAGCAGCAGCCAGCTGAGCTCTTCCAGACGAGAGGCTAAAATTCTTGTCTGAATGCACAGGAAGGTGGCGCTTTCTTACGATTTTAATTGACAAAATGCCCCTTTTCGCTAAAAACGATCGAAATGCTTGCGCCAAAGCGTTTAGGGGTCTATGCTCTGAGAGTGAGCCGGGCCTGTGGTCGGGCTTCTTGTTTTTGGAGATGTCTGCTTTGAACCCTGCCGACGCAGCTTGCTCGGATGGAAGCTCTCATCAGTAGATTGAAACGAGACGAGGAGGAAGAGATGGCGATTTTAACCGGGGTGCTCCCACTAACATTGTCATTCTCAGAGGCTTTTGTTGAGTCCCTGAAGAAGCTGCTCCCAGGTCAGGTAGATCTGAGTGAGTCCATCCGCGAGGCGATTGACTACAGTCCGCGCTTTAACGTGCATTTAGGCCCCCTTACGATTCCGATTAGCGATGCGGTCATCGGCATGTGGATTGTCATGCCTGTGCTTGCCCTTTTGGCTTGGTGCTTTGGCCGACGTTTGACGGCTACAGGCAGTCGTCGACAGGCAATGGGGGAGCTTTTGGTGAGCGCCCTTCTCAAACTAGCGAAAGATTCAGGCCTATCGCAAGAACAGGCGCAGCAGGTTCTGCCTTTCGTGGGGAGTTTGGGTCTTTTTATTGCCTGCTGCAATGTAGCCTCTGCCTTCCACCTCAAACCACCTGCTCAGAATATTGCTTTCCCTGTGGCCTTGGCCATCTTGACCATCATTGTTGTCATCGCTTTTGGCTTGCGTTTTGTAGGCCTTAAGGGCTTTTGGTACTCCTTATCACGCCCAGTCAAAGCCTTGGTGCCGTTTAAGATTCTCGATTACTTTATTAAGCCCTTATCTTTATCTTTCCGACTCTTTGGCAATATTTTTGGATCCTTTGTGCTGATGGAATTCATTGGCTTGGTTATCCCGATGGTTTTGCCAGGTCTCTTGGGCCTTTGGTTTGACATTGGTGACGGCCTGATTCAGGGTGCTATTTTTTGCTATTTGAGCATTATCTACATTGGCGAAATTGTAGAAGGCGCCCACGAAGAAGTTGAGCCCAAAAAGAAACGCCGTAAGTTGGTCAAAACGGAGAATGCTGTTGAAAATCAAAAACAGCAGGCCTTAATGACCGAACCCAATCAACGAATGACTTCGACAATCGATCACTGATTGCATAGCCCGATTGAAACTTGCGAGATCGAGTCTGCTATCGGGCGCCTTTTAAGAGGTTTATCTAGCGGCTTAAACCGCTCGATATAGAGAACATCATTAAGAATGGAGACACATTTATGGAACGTGGTTTAGTAGCCTTGGCAACAGCTCTGGCGATTAGCTTTGCAGCTGGTATGGGTGGCTTGGGCATTGGTTTGGCTTCTGGTAAGGCCTTCGAGGCAACTGCAAGACAGCCAGAAATGGCAGGACGTATCCAGAGTTTGCTCTTCATCGCTATTGTCTTTATTGAGGCAACAACGATTTACGCACTGGTTGTCAGCTTATTGCTGCTGTTCGTCTTTAAATAACGGAGGCTGAGCGATGTTTACACCAGAGAAGTTGGCGGCGATGCTCGTTACATTCATCGTCACGATCGTCAACCTCCTCATCATGTATTGGGTTTTGAAGCGCTTTTTGTTCAAGCCCATTATGCTGGTGCTCGCCAAGCGTCAAAATCAAATTGAGCAAGACCTAGCCCAAGCAAAGGCAGATCGCGAGCAAAGTCATCTCGAGCTCAAAAAAGCCAAGCAAAAAGCGGAGCAGGCTGTTTCGGATGCGGCGCGTATCGTTCACGATGCCAGAGTCCAAGCCCAGTCTGAGAGCCACAGCTTGATTCAGGACGCTCAGAGCCAAGCTCGAGATGTTCTCGAACGCGCAGAGAGCCAACGCGAGCACATGCGCCAAGCCCTTTTGCATGATGTCCGGGGTGAAATTACAGACCTTGCGGTATCCATTGCCAGTCAGGTTATTCAAAGTCAAATGTCGACCCAAGAACAGCGTTCAATGGTTGATGAGATCCTAACCGAGCGCCTTGCCCAAGGCGAAACCCAGCAAGGTTCCGTGGTGGCAGCCAGTCAGTCGGTGCAAGAAGCATTAGAGCAGAGAGTGGGTGAAGCTGAGCATGAAGCATGATGAACAACATGCCGAGCAGGTTGAGCGTATGTCACGGATGGCGCCCCGCTTGCAAATAACGAGTGCCAGCCCTTTGGACGAAGAGCAGCTTGCCGCGATTGCAGCCCGCATTGCGAAACTGCAAGGAGAAGATGTCGAGGCCTTGCCACTCGAAGCCATTGATGCCCATGTCGACCACAACCTTATTGGCGGTTTTGTGGTTTTGCTTGAAGGCAAACGCTATGACTTTAGCGTCAAGGGCAGATTGGCACGCCTGAGCCAAAATATGCGCGAGCGTAGTTACGGTGAGCAGGATCTCGAAGGACTGCGAGAAAACCTCCGCGAGCAAGCCAAGGAGACAGAGCTGGTCTACCAGCCGCGCTTAGAGGATATCGAGCAGCGATCTGCAGAGGAGCCAGCATTTGAAGGCGTGGTTGACGAAGTGGGGCGCGTGGTGAGCGTGGCCGATGGTATCGCTTACGTCGAAGGTTTGCCCAACTGTCAGAGCGATGAGCTGCTGCTCTTCACACGGGAAGCTAGCGGTCTGGCTATGAACTTAGAGCATGACCGTGTAGGCGTTGTTTTGTTTGGCAAAGTAAGTGATGTACAAGTCGGTTCGCTTTGTCGCAGGACGGGGCAGACGGTTACGGTGCCAGTCGGTGACGCTTTGTTGGGACGCGTTGTCGATGCTTTGGGACATCCCATCGATGAAGGCGGCCAACTCCAGTGCAAGTCTATCCGCCCAGTCGAATTCCCAGCTGCTTCCGTTGTGGATCGCCAACCTGTCAATCAGCCGCTTTATACAGGTATAACAGCTATCGACGCGATGACGCCTATCGGCCGCGGCCAACGTGAGCTGATCATTGGTGACCGTCAGACAGGTAAGACCGCTATAGCGATCGACTGTATCCTGAACCAAAAGGGGCGAGATGTTCTCTGTATTTATGTGGCCATAGGCCAAAAAATGTCGACGCTGAGTGCCGTTGTCGCCACTTTGCAGCGCCATGGCGCGATGGATTATACGGTTGTTGTGGCAGCTGGTGCGGCAGACTCGGCATCCATGCAATATATAGCCCCTTACAGTGGTACGGCGATGGCTGAACACTGGATGTACGAAAAACACCGCGATGTCTTGGTTATTTATGACGACTTAACCAAGCACGCCCAGGCCTACCGCAATCTTTCTTTGCTCTTACGCCGTCCACCAGGGCGCGAAGCCTATCCAGGTGACGTTTTCTATCTCCATTCTCGTTTGCTTGAGCGCTCAGCCCGTCTATCGGAAGAGCTAGGTGGTGGCTCGATCACATCCTTACCGATTGTCGAGACGCAGAGCGGTGATATTTCGGCGTACATTCCGACCAACGTGATCTCCATTACGGACGGCCAGATTTACCTAGAGTCTCAGCTCTTCTTCTCGGGTCAGCGGCCAGCTATTAACGTGGGTCTCTCTGTTTCCCGTGTCGGTGGTGATGCACAGGAAACGGCGATGAAAAAAACGGCTGGCTCATTGCGTATCAACTTGGCACAGTACAACGAGATTGCATCTTTTGCGCAGTTCGGTTCGGATCTGGATCCCGAAACACAGGAGCAGCTCAAAAAAGGTGAGAGCCTCAACGAAGTGCTGAAACAGGGTCAGTTTTCACCCCGCAGCATGGCTCGTAGCGTTGTCATGCTCTATTTGGCTACAACAGGTATTTTGGCAAAGCTAGAGCGAGAAGATATTCATCCTTTCTTGACGGCCTTCGACAAGTACCTCATGGCCATTCACCCCAAGCTGTACGCACGTATTGAGGAGAGCGGGCAATTTAGCGACGAGGATAAGGCGTTGCTGGAAGAGGCCAGCACGACCTACCTCCCGCAGTGGCAACAGGAGCAGGATTTCGATGCGGCAGAAGTCTGAGATCCAAAAGGAACTCCACTCGATTGGGAAAATCCGCCAGATGACGCGCGCTATGCAGCTCATCTCAGCGGTCAAGGTGCGCAGAGCTCGAACAGCGCTTTCTGCTGCCTTCCCTTTCTTTGTTTCTTGTGCTGAATCGATGGCTGTCTTGCAACAACAATCTCCAGAGATTGCAACACCGCTCATGAATTTGCGCCACAAGCCCAAGGGAGCAGACTGGCATCAGGCCTTTTATGTCTTTACAGGCGACCAGGGCATGGCGGGAGCTTACAACATCAATGTCTTAAATGAGGCAGAGGATTGCATTCGCCACCATGCTTTAGAACGTACCCAGGCGGGCTATCACGTGCGTTTGCACCTGCACATCATTGGCAAGCAAGGTGCCGAGCGTATGCAGAACCACCAGCTCCCCATTGAGACGGATTTTGATTTCAGGATTGATCCGCCCACCTACAAAAGAGCTGGTGAGCTGTCTAATCAGATTCGCCGCAGCTACCTAGCAGGGGAATTTGATGAGATCTACTTCATCTTCACCCAGCTTGAGCGAGGTGGACGCATGGAAGTCCAAAAAATCCGCGTGCTCCCAGCAGACTACGGCCAACTGACTTCTGTTTACTCAGGCCACGAAGTGATCGAAGGCATGGATGAACAGGTCGAAATGGAGCAAATTGAGTATTACCCCAATGTCCAGCGGGTTTTGTCCTATCTATTTGATACTTACCTGAATGGCATGCTCTATGGTGCGCTTACTGAGGCCTATGCCTCTGAACAGACAGCGCGTATGACCGCGATGGATTCTGCGACGGATAGTGCGAATCAGATGCTTCAGTCTTTGCAGATTGAGGCCAATAGAGCCAGACAAGAGCAGATTACTAATGAACTTTCTGAGATTGTCAGCGGCGCCGAGGCGCTCGCGAAGAAGCAGTAACAAGGAGAAAAATGGATGGCAACAGAAGTATCAAGCAACCAAATGACTTATACCGCTGAGGGTGCTGTCTATCAGGTGATTGGTTCGGTTGTGGACTGCCAGTTTTCTCTGGCTGCCCAACCCCGCATCAATGAGCTTGTTCTTATCGTGCGGGAAAATGGAGAACTTCTCTATACCGAAGTTAGCCAACAGTTGGCAGATGGTATTGTTCGCTGCTTAGCGATGGAAGCGACGAGTGGGATTCGGCGAGGGGCTAGGGCGCTGGCGACAGGTCACAGCATCCAGATGCCAGTCGGTGATGGTGTTCGAGGTCGCATGTTTAACGGCCTAGGGCAGGCCATCGACAAGCGCGGTCACGTCGAAGCTGAAGACCACTGGCCCATCCACCGAGAGGCGCCTAGTTTTGCGGATCAGGCAGGCGAAGAGCGCATCCTCGAAACAGGCATCAAAGTTCTAGACTTGCTCGTGCCTTACAGCCTGGGTGGTAAGGTCGGTTTGTTTGGCGGCGCGGGCGTAGGCAAAACCGTCTTGATCCTCGAATTGATCCGCAATATTGCCAAAGAGCATGGCGGCTACTCAGTTTTTACGGGTGTGGGTGAGCGCTCGCGTGAAGGTAATGACCTATGGCTACAGATGGCAGAAACAGGCGTTCTGGATAACACGGTGCTCGTTTTCGGACAAATGAATGAAGCGAGCGGTATGCGTATGCGCGTGCCCTTGTCTGGCCTGACCGTTGCTGAGTACTTCCGCGACGTTAAGCACAAGGATGTTTTGCTTTTTATCGATAATATCTTCCGCTTTGTGCAGGCAGGTTCTGAAGTCTCAGCCTTGCTAGGTCGTATACCTTCTGCTGTTGGCTATCAGCCTACACTGGCTAACGAATTGGGCGCTCTAGAAGAGCGTATTACCTCGACACGCAGCGGCTCGATCACATCCATCCAAGCTGTCTATGTGCCAGCTGACGACCTGACTGACCCAGCTCCTGCTACGACCTTCTCGCACTTGGACTCGGTTACGGTGCTCAGTCGTGCGGTGGTGGCACAAGGTATTTATCCAGCCGTCGATCCCCTTGAGTCTTCTTCGCGTGTTTTGAGAGCCGATGTGGTGGGTGAACGCCATTACCGTGTGGCTCGCAAAGTTGAAGAAACTTTGGAACGCTATCGTGAGTTGCAAGATATCATCGCTATTCTGGGTATCGATGAATTGGATACCAAAGACAAGCAGATTGTGGCGAGAGCTAGACGTATCCAGCGCTTCCTCTCGCAGCCCTTCTTTATCACCTCCGATTCGACTGGCCTAGAAGGCCGCTATGTGCACTTGGACGACAGCATCAAGGGCTTTGAGGAAATTGTCTCAGGCGCTTGTGATCAAATTCCAGAGCAATACTTCTACATGAAGGGCAGCATTGATGAGGTTTATGAAGCCTGGCGTGCTGCTGGACGGAGCCGAGAATCATGAGCGAACAGCCGACGCAGGCCTTGCGGATTTCGATCATTACACCTTACGGCATTTTTTATGATGCCAACTGTGAGTTGCTGGTCATTCCATCACCAGATGGAGAAATTGGCATCATGCATGGTCATACGCCCATGGTTTCGGCTATCTATCCTGGTGAACTGCGTTTCTTGCAAAATGGTGAGTGGCAAAGCGCCAGCATTTCAAACGGCTTCGCGCACATTGAGCGAGATTATGCCCTCGTCATTACCAATGCAGCTGAGTGGCCAGAACACATTGATGTTGCACGTGTTGAGGCTGCTGAGACCAGAGCTCAGGAGCGCCTGAGTCAGCAAAATCTGACTGAGCGCGAACGCTCCATGGCCAAGCATGCTTTGCGTCGTGCCAAGGCAAGGTACCTTGTTTTAGAGCGCCATCAGCGCAAGAAAAAGGATAGACATACTTGAGTTTAGGCCTGGATCAAGCCTAAAAATTGTCTGAATGCCAAGCAGCCTGAGGCTCAAGATAGAGCAACGGGCTGTTTTGTATTTGGAGGAGATGACATGAACCCAAGCTATAGGACTGCCCAGCTACAAGCGCCTTTTCATCCAGAAAGATGGGGTCTTGTCCACCCAGATCTCGCAGCTGATAGTGGCTGTCGTTATTGGCGTGAAAGCAAAGGCGGATTCCTTCTAAATCGTTAAAAGGCAGGAGGATATCGGCTTCACGCTTATCGGTGCCAAGATAGACGGTCTCGAGCGTGAGGACGGCCAAAGGCAGGTGCTGCTTTAGAAACTGTTGCTCAAAGGCTAAGTGGCCTTGGCGTAGGGCTTGGATGAGGCGAGATTCGCATTCGTCTGCTTCGAGGCGAAAGAGACAGGCGAAGGGAGCAGGCTCAGACGCAGTAGAAAATGAGTGGGTGCTTAAAGCTTCTTGCTTAGCCCGATTGAGCAAGAGCAAGTCTTCACGCTTCAATTGTCTTTCTTGTAGGCGCCGCAAGCGAGTTTCAAGCGTGCTCTCTCGAAAGATGGGGCGCCATTTTGGGTGTAAAAACAAGACGAGATTTACGATCAACATGAGGCTCGTGCAAAGTAAGGCTAGGCCAGCACTCCACCAGTCGTGTTGCTGTTGGTGTATTTGTAGCAAGTGATAGCACAAGGCCAATACCAGGGCTTGAATAAGAAAAAAGATAAGCGTGAGCCGAGACTGCGTTATCTTTTTCAGAAAAAATGAGGCGGAATTTGAGGAGCTTGCAGCCATGGCCTGCTTTTTTCTCTCAGGCGGACTTGCTTTCGCTGGGCGAGGAAATTGATGATCTTGCCGTTGTTTTGCAGAAGGGTAAGCGTCATTGCTTTTGCTTGGCGAACAGAGACCTTGATGTTTTTCGCTCACTTCCTGTAGAAAGGCATCGAGCTCGTCGAGATGGCTATAGGCCAGATTTAAGAGCTTGCAGCGCCTTTGAATTTCATGCTCGTTTTGGGGAGCTTGAGCTAACCAAGTTTCAATCAGATTAGCCAAAAGGCCTCGGCCACAGGCGACGGATAAGGCCAGCTCTCCTTCTTCACTTTGATATTTGGGTATCAAAGGGATATAGGTGACCAAGGGTTGGCTAAGCAGCAGCCAGCGTGTCTTTTTCTTTTGGATATTCAAACCAGCTGGCATATCAAAGAAAATCCGTTCCGCCAGAATGGAAAACTGCCTTGCGTCGAAAGGTAAATCCAAGAGTGGACGGACAATCTGGCAGATTTGGTGGAGCAAAAAACAAAACTGTTCGAAGCTCAAATGCTGACTGGCTTGCAGGGTACTTAAGCTGATCTTGTTTTGGCAGTTGTAGAGTAGACAGCAGTCACCTGTTCGAGATTGGCCTAACGCTGTTTGCAAAAGTTGTGTAGGGTGGAGCTGGATTTGCTCCAGCTCCCACGCACAAATTTCTTTTGAGTCAGTTACGGCCACTTCAAAGACATGAGGGCCTCGTTCTAGAGTTGACAGTACACGAGCCATTTTAGGAGAGCATGTCCGTGATCTTATCTTGCGCAAAGACGGATTCAAAAACGTTTTGGGCAAAGTTCATGATGTGCTTGTGAAAAAGGATGCCCAAGGCGAGAAGGGCGGCTACGATTAGGACAACTTCAAGTGTGCCCATGCCCTGTTTCGAACGCGGGATCGAGCGTAGCAGTTGCGGCTTGCTTGTGCCATGTAAGAAATATTGAATTTTGTTTAACATAAAATCCTCCATGTTCTATGCACAAATAGCATTGTGCTTTTCGTCTATTCTGGGAGAAAAAAGGGAAGCGTGAGGCTTGCTTTTTCAAGCAAAAATGGCCTTTTTAATCCTGAATGTGCCTAAGAGAGATCCGTTAGTTACACCCGCCGTAGCGTCTTTTCGCACACAACCCAGGGACTTAGGCCTGCCACTGAAAGTAACCCAAAACGGGAAACAAGGCACAGAGCAATACGGCTATGAAGGCTAAAAACATGGGTAAGAGGAGGCGGGTGTTGAGCATTTCGCCTCGTTGGAGACGCGCTTCTCGAAGAATGTCCCAGCCGCGCTCGACTTGGCGCTCCAACTGATATAACAAATCCGGCCCGCCATACTCTTCTTGCTGGCCGAGCAGCAGGCATAGGGCACTTAAATCGGCTTGATCAATTCGAGTAGCCAAGTTTTGTAATAAGGTAGAAGCTCTTTCACCACTCAGCAAAACAGGGCGATAAGGCAGGATGAGAGCTTCTAGTTCTGGCGCCAAACGAAGCTGATCCATGACAAACAAGAGAGCTTGCTTAAGGGAATATTGACATTGCAAAAGTTGTAGAAGCAGAGCTGCGAAAAGGGGTAATTCTGTGAGAAGTTCTAGCTGATAGGACCTTTTTCGTTGGGTGAGTAGGCGGTCTGGAAGGATGAGCAGGGGAATGGAGCCATAGATTAAGAGTAAAAAAGGCAGGTTCAAAAATGAGAGCACAAGAACGAAAAGGGCAAGCATGCAAGCGTAAATAAGATAAAAAAGCAGCCAAGTCGCACAGAGGCATAGAACCTGATCTTCAGAGGGAGCATCGTGCTCTTGCGGCCGTAATGCGCTTTGCTCGATCTGTAACAGGCAGCGAAAAATGCGGCTATAGCGCAGCCGCAAAAAAGATGGAGATAGCTGATAGAGTTTGTAGGCTAGACTCCGTAGAAAAGATGATTTTTGCAAAGCCAAACGTAAGCTGGCTGCGGGGCCTTGCTTCTTGAGTTGCTCGTGCGGATGGCTTCGAATCCAAAGAAAAGAGAGTGGAGCCAGAAAAATCAAAAGGCAGGCTAGGATGCGTAAAATCAAAGCGCTTGCAGTATAAGCACCCTTCAGCCATTCTTGCGGCATCAGTTTCTGCAAGAAGGCGACAAACAGGATAGGCGCGAGACACAACAAAACACATTCGCCTTCTGTTCGGGCACTCAAACTTCGAATGTGGCGGTCGATCCGATCTAGGATGAGAAGGAGCTGACTGCTGGTATGCAGGAGCTGGTGAATGCCAGGACCAAAACGCTGGGATTCAGCCAAAAGACGAAAGAGAGCCTGGCCTTCACGATTAGGCTGCTGCTGGGCTAGCTCAAGTAAAAGATCTTTCAGCGGCCTGTGAGCGTGTATCCCTAGATACACATGCCGAAGATCAATGACGAAAGCATCACGACTTGGATAGAGGCGACTGAGATGCAAGCAGGCAGACTCAACAGCGCACAACAGGCTCTGACCACTGCTGCAGGCACTCTGGATTTGCTGAAAAAATAGGAGCTGTTGGCGCCTCCGATGCTGGTCTTGCCTTTGGGTGAGATTGCTTTGGATCATTTTCTGGTAAGGGAAGAAAAAAGTTACAGCACAAAGAAGACTGACCCACAAACTACCCCAAAACAGATAAGCACTTAAAGCTAAAGAAATGAGCAAAACAAGGTGCAAAAAAAGATGGCGTTGCAAACACTTAGGACGAGACATAAGTCCTCCTATAGATCGGGATCAATTGATAGGGTTGAGTTGAACGATCGATGCGCACGACTTCATCAACATAACGAAAACCGTTAGGGCTGCGCTGAATATGGACAATGAGATCGAGACTTTGATACAGATTTTCCAAAATAGCTTCATAGGGAAGGCGGCTGCTTTCGAGAATGAGGGCGCTAAGTCTCGAAAACACTTCTTGGCAACTGTTCGCATGGACGGTCGAAAGCGTACCCCGATGTCCCGTGTTCATGGAGATCATCAGGTCATACGCCTCTGACCCCCGAACTTCACCCACGATCAGGCGGTCAGGGCGCATACGCAAGGCGGCTCGTATGAGCTGGCTCATGTCACAGGATGGCCCTTGTTGCTGTTTGCGACATTCTAGTTGCACCAGGTGCTGGCGATTGGATAATTGCAGCTCGAGACTGTCCTCGATGGTCAAGACACGCTCATGTGCTGGAATAGCAGCGGAAAGCACATTGAGTAGGGTTGTTTTGCCTGTGCCCGTACCGCCACAGATGATAATGTTTTGGCGCTGGCGTATAGCTTCTTCCAAATCAGCCAAAAGGCTAGCTGGCAGCATGTCCTGAGCGATAAGGGCATCTGACTGGTGGCGAATACCACAGAATTTACGGATGGTGAGCACTGGACCGTTGACGGCAATAGGTGCTAGAACAGCATTGGCTCGAGAACCGTCATCTAAACAAAGGTCTGAAATAGGTTGCCAGTCATGAATAGGGCGGTTCGCTCGACTAAAAATGTGCAGAATCAAGTCAGTCAACTGCTTTTCATCACGGAACTGGACAGGAGCTTCTTCGACTTGCCCATTGCGCTCGACAAAAACTTCCTTTGGCCCATTGACCATAATTTCGGTAATGTGCCGATCGCGCATGAGTGGTTCCAAGACCCCTAAGCCTGTCATCTGATCGAAGATACGTTCTAGAAGTCTTTCCCTTTCTGCTAAGGGTATATAGGCTCCTAATAATTTTTGGTTTAGGTTTGTCTCGATGGCCGCGCGCAAGTCATCTGAGGAAGGCAGTTGGCGCAGACCAGCCTGCCCAAATTGTTGCGCCAGGTCGTGGGGAATGCTGGCTAAAAGGCCATCAAGGTCTAAGCCTGATTGGCGCTGTTCTTGTGGCATATCGCTATCTTTTGGATTAGCTTTTTTCAGCACTTTAGGCCGCTTCATGTTTACCTCCATAGAGCGCGTCAACAGCTGGCTGAGAACCGATTAAATAACGGTAAGCATGGGATTTTTTCAGGTCTGCCAAAAGCCTGATATGAGCTGCGTTTGTAGCAAGGGCGGACTCGATGACAATGAGTTCTTCGCATATGGGCAGAAGCTTCTTGAGCCACGTAGCTTCAGACAATGGAGCCAATAACAAGAGAACGAGGGCGGCTTGATCTTGTTGGGCTCGCTCTTCCAAGCGCTTAAGCAAGTTTTCTAGGCTCGTAGAAGTCTGCTTTTGTTCCTTGCGCAAAAGTTGCCACTCTGCATCTGAGCAGGGTGGACAATAAAGCCCTAAACGAGATAGCTTGAAAAATTGCAACAGTTCACTATCGCTCAATTGTGGGTAGCGCTGTAGAAGCTGATTTAGATTGCGCTGAGAAAAGGGTGGAGTCTCCGAGAAGCTAGGAACGCTTGCTCGCGCGCTTAATACGCCTTTGGTCAGGGTCTGCCAGCAGGTGTTCGACATGATAGGAAGCATCAAGGTTTCGGTATTCGGATAGGCTTCTTTGATCCGCTGCCATTCTTCTAACCAGCGTTCCGACTGAGGGTCTGTCAACAAAAGATAGGACATAAGCGCATTCGCTTTTTGATTTTCTTTTTGCCGCTGCAACTGACAGCAAAAGAGAATTTGCTGGCGCAAAAAGGTGAGTCCTGCCCAGCGGTTGACCTGTAAAAGTGTGACGCGTTTATGTTTGCTCAGGGTTTGTTCAGCACGATAGCTGAGCTTTTGATCGCAGAGGGCGATACAGACAAAAGCTTCTAAGTTTTCGAGCCCTAATTCCATTTCGGGGTTGTAAAGCAGAATGGGATAAGGTTTGTGATTTTGCCAACGCTCTAGCTGATGAGCCTCACTCAAGGCATAGCAGCGCCAATCTAAGGCCTCATGTGATGGTGCAAGGCGCTGGGCTAAACGCCTGCTGTATTGCAGATCAACATCAAGAATCAAAATAACTTGCGACATAGCTACCTCCACAAATGGATGTTGGCCATTGTGCCGAGATAGCGCGCTCTCAGAAAAAGCAGAATCTTCTCTAAACATACATAAAGGACGAAAAAATACCCTTTACAAGAGAAGCGAAAGGCGGATATGCTACCATCTCATCAGAGCAATGACGGAGCCGAAGCAAGGCCGCTAAGACCTAGGAAAAGATGTTGATGTAGCCCGCTATCGGCGCGAAGAATGGAGCATAGAAAGTCATGATCAAAAGAACAGCGGAAGGTAGATGGGTCTTCAGTTCTGAATCTGTTACGGAGGGGCATCCAGACAAAGTTTGCGATCAGATTGCAGATGCGGTCTTGGACGCCATCTTAGCTCAAGATCCTGAAGCTCGTGTTGCCTGTGAATGTATCGCTAATACAGGCATGGTGATGGTCTTTGGCGAGATTAGCACGTCCTGTTACGTAGATATCCCTCAGATTGCCAGGAATACCATTCGAGAGATCGGCTATAACGAAGCTAGCTATGGCTTCGAAGCAGATAATTGTGCGGTCATGGTCTCACTCAAAGAACAGTCGCCAGATATTGCCATGGGCGTGACAGATTCGCTCGAGATTCGCCAGGGAGAACAACAGGCCAATGCGCAGTTAGGAGCTGGCGATCAAGGCATGATGTTCGGCTATGCCTCCGACGAAACAGAGAGCTTGATGCCTCTGCCTATCGATCTTGCCCATCGCTTGACACGACGGCTAGCTGAGTGCCGCAAGGAGGGTGTGCTCTCAGGTTTAAGGCCAGATGGTAAGGCTCAAGTGACCGTGGAGTACGAAGGTGAGCAAGCTAAGCGCGTCGCCTGCGTGGTGCTGTCAACCCAGCATGATCCTGCATATGAGCAAGAAAAATTGCGAGGGGATTTGATTCGGGAGGTCGTCAAACAGGCTATTCCTGCCGATTTGCTTGATGAGAACAGCAAGATCTACATCAATCCAACGGGTCGCTTTGTGTTAGGTGGTCCACAGGCTGACAGCGGTCTAACTGGCCGCAAAATTATTGTGGACACCTACGGCGGTTGGGCGCCTCATGGCGGCGGCTCTTTCTCGGGCAAAGACCCGACCAAGGTAGATCGTTCGGCTACTTATATGGCTCGTTATATTGCCCGTCATTTAGTGGCTGCCCAATTGGCACGTCGTTGCGAAGTCCAGCTGGCCTATTCGATCGGAGTTGCCCAACCCGTATCGATTCATATTGACTGTGAGGGAACAAGCAAGCTGAGCGAAAGTCAGCTCGTTCAGCTCGTGAAAGATGTTTTCCCTTTGACCCCGAGCGGCATTATCGAAGCTTTGGATCTGCGGCGCCCTATTTATAAACAGACGGCTAGTTATGGGCATTTTGGCCGTGTCGATCTGGATTTGCCGTGGGAGAGATTGGATCGTTTGGCTGAGCTCCAGGAAGCAGCAAAAGCTTATACCGAAGCGTGAGTTGGCTCTGGAGAAGCAACACACTGAGTCAAGGTATGGAGGCCTTGGCCGAATGCTTATGGCCTCCAACATGCGCTCAGTGCGGCTGTCGCATAGACAAGACAGAGCGCTTTGCGGCTCTCTGTCCACGGTGCAGTCTCAAGATTCCTTGGCGATTGCCCCATGAGCAATTTCTGCCACTGCTGACGGTGCAGGCAGCCTCGGCCTTGCCCGAAGAGGCGCGAGAACTTCTAGAAGGACAGACTTGCTTTGTGGCCTGCCACTACGCGCCAGATCTGGCACGCATGCTGCGGCAACTCAAGTTTAACGAAAAAGAAGCTTGGGGACTTTTGCTGGGAGAGTGGCTGGCCTATGCAGCCGCTAGACAGGCAGGCTTTCGAGAAGGTTTGTGGCAGGTATTAGCTGTTCCCTTGTCGCCTCAGCGCCAAAAGGAGCGCGGCTACAATCAGAGCCACTTTCTAGCCCAGACTTTAGGCTTGAAACTTGGGATCAAGTGCAATGAGCAAGTCCTTTATCGCACTCAAGATACGGAGCGTCAGACTGAGACAAAAGCCAGCTCTCGGAGACAGACCTTGCTAGATGCCTTTGCGGCTGATCCCTCAGCTTGTCTAGGGCAAAGATTTTTATTGGTCGATGACGTCTTGAGCAGTGGGATGACATTAGCCGCTGCGACTTTGGCTCTTATCCAGGCAGGAGCGGCGCAGGTACAAGCTTTGGCTTTGGCCAGTGGCCGAAAGCAGTAACGGCCTTCGGCTTAGGGCAAGGCGCTGTGATATACTCGAGGTGCCTAGTGATGTATGGCTTCCTGTTATTGGACCGACATGACATAAAAGGGAGTTCGGAGTTAGTGTGGAACAATATCATGCCTCTTGCAGGAAGATAGCGGACCGCCGCAGGACACCCACCTTGCAGCAATGCACGGTGTCAGTTGGGGGGCTGTCATCATTGGGTTTTTGATTATCTACCGCTATGCGATGAGGAGTCTTCGATGTACTTATTCAATACGTTGACCCGCAAGAAAGAACGTCTTGAGCCTATACGACCTGGAGAGTTGAAGATCTATTGCTGCGGTCCAACAGTTTATAACGACATTCATCTTGGGAATGCCAGGCCTCTTGTTGTTTTCGATAGCTTTCGCCGCTATCTTAAAAGTCTAGGCTACAAAGTTACCTTTGTGCAGAACTTCACCGATATTGATGACAAAGTTATCCGCCGAGCCCAAGAAGAGCAGCTTTCTTATCAAGAAATTGCAGAACGTTATATCCAGGCCTATCGAGTCGCTTGCGAAGCTCTTAATGTGCAGCCCGCTGACGTGGAGCCTAGAGCTACGGATAAAATTCCTGAAATTCTGAGCATGATTGAGGCTCTGATTGAGCGAGGCCATGCTTATGTTGCCGAAGATGGGGTTTATTTTTCTACTAAATCCGATCCGAATTATGGCCAGTTGTCGGGCTATCACTTGGACGAATTAACTCAGGATGCTGGGGGTCGTGAGGTGAGCTCAGACCAGAAGCAAGATGCAGCGGACTTTGCCCTGTGGAAGTTCAAAAAACCAGGAGAACCCGCGTGGCCCAGCCCGTGGGGAGAAGGCCGTCCTGGCTGGCATATTGAGTGCTCGGCCATGGTCAGAGCCGAACTGGGAGACACCATAGACATCCATTGCGGGGGAAAGGACCTCATCTTTCCTCACCATGAAAATGAGATCGCCCAGAGCACTTGCTGCACGGGACATCCCTTGGCTCGTTATTGGATGCACAATGGCCACGTGAATGTGAATCACAGCAAGATGAGCAAGTCGGCAGGGAATTTTTTCACAGTTAAGGACTTGCTCGAAACCTATGATGGCATGGTTTTGCGCTTCTTCATACTTTCAGGCCACTACCGCAGTCCCATCGATTTCAGCCGAGAATTACTAGATGCCAGCAAGCGCGCGTGGGAACGCATCCAAGTTTGCGTGCGGAACCTGCGTTTTGCCCTAGAAGGCTTCAAAGCAGACACCGCTATCAGCCGCGAGGATAAACTTGATCCTGCTTGGTGCGAAAAAATACAGGTGCAGGAGGAAGCCTACCAAGCTGCCCTGGCAGATGACTTTAACACGGCGCAAGCTATGGGCGCCCTGTTTAATATGGTCAAGGAACTCAATCAAGCCTTGAGTGAGCACCGCGATCCCAAATTGTTGGACCGGGGTTTAGAGCGCTTGCTCAGCTGCTTGCAGGTCTTGGGTCTAGATCCAGAACGCGAACGCGAGCAAGGTGTGCCAGCTGAAATTGAGACCATGGCTAAGGCGAGAGATCAGGCTCGAAAGGAAAAAAATTGGGCTGAAGCCGATCGCTTGCGAGACGCTATTCAGCAAGCAGGCTGGGTTATTGAAGATACGCCACAGGGAGCCAAACTGTATCGTGCCTAGAGCAGAACATCCCAAAGAAATACCTAGTTCTAGCCTTTCTTGGATTGGGGATGCCGTTTTTGAGCTGCGCGTGCGCGAGCGCATATTGCGGGGGCAGAGCAAGGCCAATTCAGGCCCACTGCACCGCCAGGGTGTTCATTATTCACGAGCTGTTTGGCAGGCACAGGCAGCAGACTTCCTAGAACCCTATTTGACCGAAGAAGAACTTTGGGTTTATCGCAGAGGCCGCAACCATGCGCCTCGCAGCGTTGCCAAGCATGCACCACCACAAGCCTATCGCAAGGCTAGTGGCTTTGAAGCGCTCATAGGATATTTATATCTTATAGGAGCTAATAGCCGAATAAATGAAATATTGGATTTGCTCTGGCATTTGGATGAAGGGCAAGCCAGCGCAGCGAGGGAGGGTCTAGGTGCGTTATCCGAATAAAAGAAGGCCACGTTCAATGGAGCTGGCACGGCAGGGAACTAGGCAGCAAAAGACTATTCCGTCTTCGGCAGATGAAGCCCAAGCCGCAAGTGCTAGCAGGCCTAGCAGACGACATCAGGCTTCGTCCAAAAGACTTTCGCCTGCAGCCGTGACACCACACCGTGATTTCCCAGAAAAAGAGGGAGCCCCAAACGGAAAAAAGCGCTCCTTTTCAGCCGCTAGCCGAGGGCAAGAGCGCCAGAGGCAGATGGGGATGAGAACCGCTCTGTTCAGTGAAGATGAGCAGCGTAAGACGAGAAGCGAGGCTAGAGCCGACCAGTTAGAAGGGCGACATCCTATACGTGAAGCCCTAGAAGCAGGCCGTCACATTGACAAGGTCTGGCTGCTGGAAGGCCTTGAGGCCAGCCAGGATCGTGAAGTGCGCCGCCTGATCCAAAAACTCAAGCAGCAACGTTGCGTGATACAGACTTGCCCGCGATCTGCGCTGGATCGCCTAGCTGAGGGGCGTAACCACCAAGGCATCGTAGCTCGAGTGGCTATGCGAGCCTATGTGAGCCTTGAGGCCATCTTAAGTAAGGCAAAAGAACGCGGGGAAGAGCCCTTTGTGATGGTGCTCGATGAAATTCAAGACCCCCACAATTTGGGATCTATTTTGCGTGTGGCAGACGCTGCAGGCATGCATGGCGTTATTTTTCCCGAAAGGCGTTCGGCGAGCCTAGATGCCGTTGTGGCCAAGTGTTCAGCTGGCGCTGTCGAACATGTCGACTGCGCGCGAGTCAAAAACCTCAATCAAGCTTTAGAAGAGCTCAAGCAAGCTGGACTGTGGATTGTGGGAACGGCTGTTGAGGGCTCGAGCAGTTGGAGTGATGCCAACTTGACAGGCCCCTTGGCTATTGTGATTGGCAACGAAGGACAGGGTATGCGGCCGAGTGTGCGAGAGCATTGTGATTTGCTCGTGCGTATCCCCATGTGCGGAGCGATTAACTCTCTTAACGCTTCTGTGAGCGCTGGTGTTATCGCGTTTGAAGCTTTGAGGCAACGAAAAAGATAGAAGATTAAAATAAAGCCATGAAAGCCAAAACCCACTTGCTTAATCAGGCGAATGTTCGCTGGCAAAGATGGCGGCATCTTTTGGCGGCCATCCTTTTGCTCTGTGCCTTTGTACTAGGGGCTGGGCTGCGGATCTTGTCCATTTTGCAACAATGGTATGTTCCGCCCATGCCATTTCTGCCTAGAGCAGCGGTTTTGGATCATCATAGCGGAGAGGTGCTTTTGGGCTTTCGTTTGAGTGAAGTCCAATTGCTCCAAAAGTTGATTGACGCGAGTGCAGGCCGGGATGCGCCTGAAGATATTTATCGTTCGATTCCCAAAAGCCAGTTGGACGGCCTCAGTTTGGAGCAGTTCCAAGCCTATACGCGCCTAATAGCTGACTGCCTAAGCAGCCAACCAAGCGCCTTTGTGCCCGTGCTGAGCACCGAAAAACAGCTTATGCTCGAAGGCGAAGGAGCGAAGCAAGCCTTTTGGCAAGATAAATTAGAGCTGTCTGACTTTTATTGGATAGAGAGCCCCCGAACGCCTGACACAGGGGAGCGTCTAGCCATAGCCATTCAGAAACGTGATGACATGCCCTACCTGGATGCTACCTGGATTACGGCTTGCTTAGACCTCTTCCATTACGCTCAAATTTATGTTCAAGGCATTCATGAAAATAACAGGCGACTTGTGGGGTCGATGCTCTATTCCTACCTCTCCGATCAGACTGTGAGAGAGCGCAAGGCAAGGTTGGTTATCGAGCAAGCCGTTCGCTACCCCACAGCTAATAAACTAGCTCGTCAAATAACGAGTCTACGCCCTGATCGCTTGCGTTTTTCCCTGCTTCATGGAACGGATGCAAGTGAAAAAGAACTGCGCCCAGAAGACGCACATGTGGACTGTATAGCTTTAGATATGCAGCATTATTTGGTATATGACGCGGTTCAGACAGACCCTGAGAAAAGTTATGCTCAGCTCTGGACGACATCGCGTTATGAGCGCAAGAAGCCCGATCTAACGGAGGACAAAAGAGATGGGGCTTTGACAGACTCACGACTTTCGCAGTCAGAGCCGATATCAGCTTTTTGGCAGGAGATTGATATACAGAGTCAGCTGGCGCTCAGTTTAGATGATCAAGTGCGATCGCCTGAATTGACGCGCTACCTAGGTCCTGTATTGAGTATTACCCGTAGTGATGCCAAAGGAGAAGTAGGCAGTGAGGTTTTACCCCGCTTTTTGCATGTACGCTATGAGCATGCTGTCATAACGCTGGTTGACTATACGTACGAAGATCCTGGGCAATGGCATGGCACGGTAGCTGGATTCACCATTTTGGGTGGTCGCTTCCGTTTGGGCGACGAGATAGATGTCAGGACGAGCTATCGGGAGTGGCTAAGGCGCTTCCCGTTTAGTGATCGCATGGCCTTTTCTGTTAAAAGAGCAGATGGCACGCTTGCTATAGAGTGCTTACAGCATCCAGAGCTGGATCAAAGGCAGGTGGGAGAAGACGGTGCTGAAGCTGCTATCGGAGCCCTGCTTGTAAGCACGGAGAAATATCTTCGAGAAGGCATAGATGAAGCGATTAACCGCCAAACCATTTACACGGCGCAAGCGCCTTATTAGTTATGCCTAAGTCCTAAGCAGTTACTTGCGAGCCTGCTTGCCAGGCGTGCTTTTTGAAGCGTCTGCTTGTCAGACATGCTTGCCAGGCGAGATGCTTTTAAAAGCTTGACAGGCTTTATTTACCCTGATAATATTACTCAGCGCTCTTAAAGATGGAGTGGCAATGGCGGTATAGCTCAGTTGGCTAGAGCATGCGGTTCATACCCGCAGTGTCGTAGGTTCGAATCCCACTACCGCTACCAATATGGCCCGTTGGTCAAGCGGTTAAGACATCGCCCTTTCACGGCGAAGAGAGGAGTTCGATTCTCCTACGGGTCACCTATAACGCCTTAGGGCTTGGGTGCTTAGCTCAGCTGGTTAGAGCGCATGCTTCACACGCATGAGGTCACAGGTTCGAGTCCTGTAGTACCCACCAAGTGCGGAATTAACTCAGTGGTAGAGTGTCACCTTGCCAAGGTGAAAGTCGCGAGTTCGAATCTCGTATTCCGCTCCAGTCAGGCCCTAAGTCGTGGCACCATAGCCAAGTGGTAAGGCAGAGGTCTGCAAAACCTTTATGCCCCAGTTCGAATCTGGGTGGTGCCTCCACAGGGGAGACGTAGGTAATGATTGAATTCCTACGTCTTTTTGTTGCTTTCAAGTGAATTTCCCTTCTATACATCCGAGATGATGGCGAGATGTAGGTATCAGGTATGCGAGCAATAATGGGCATCCAGGATAGCGGCTAGTTTTTGGGGGTTTTCTTCGCTGATGACATGGCCTGTATTCGCCAAGATCTGCAGATTGGCCTTGGCTATATGCTGTGATAAGTAGTGAGCCGCCTTTAGATTGGCTAGGTCTTTCTCGCCGCAGATGACGAGGGTTGGGCAGGCGATATCTTTGAGTCGTTGGGCGAAGTTCAATCCTCGCATGGAGCGACCCAGAGCCAAACAGTCAGCTTTGCTGAAAGCCATCTTTTCAAAAACTGATTTGGGCATACAGCTGAAGATCGTATTTTGTAGGCGCATGACCCAGCTAGGAACTTTGTAAGGGCTGGCGATGAGAGCCAAAGATCTGACTTTTTGAGGGAAGTCCAAAGCAAAGTTTAGAGCCAAGAGGGCGCCCAAAGAAAGTCCGCTTTAAGCATATAAACCAAAAAAATATAATGCTTAATAACAAAAATTATATATTTATGTTCATTACAGGTGAATGAATGAAGAAAAAATAGCAAAATAAAAGATAGACAGAAGTAGAGCGTGAGTCTATCATTGAGCTGTAAGACAAAGCTCGCTAAGCATGCATGGATGGATAGGTGATTTATGTTTAATTACGACCTATATCGATATTATGGCGAGCATAAGGAAAGCTTTCTCCAGAGGCTATTCCGACCAGCAGAGCTAAGATTTCTCTATTGGAAACGCAAGTATGAATTGAGTCGGAATCTGATCACTAGGTTTTTTTGTATTGTCCGCATGCGGTGGATAAGCGCTAAAACTCAGATTCAAATCCCCAAAAATACCAAGATTGGCCGTGGCTTCTATATCGGGCATACAGGGCGTCTTATCATCAATGAGGCTGCTGAGATCGGTGAAAATGTCAATGTAGCGACTGGCGTCACCATTGGCCAAGAAAACCGAGGGAAAAGAAAAGGCTGCCCTAAAATTGGAAATCGAGTTTGGATTGGAACCAACGCAGTTATCGTAGGCAATATAAAAGTTGGCGATGACGTCCTTATTGCGCCTCTTACATTGGTTAATTTTGACGTGCCTGATCACACCATTGTTGTGGGTAATCCTGCACGCATGATCCACCGTGAAGATGCTACAGCAGGCTATATCACGAAGCAAGTTGAGTAAGTTTAGGAGGTGAGGCGATGAGGGTGTGCAAGCGTTTCAGTAACCCCATATCGATGGAGAACTTGAAAGGAGTTCGATATGTCTAGATATTTTTTGAAAAAAGTGGCAGTCCTAGGCTCAGCCCTGGTGCTGACCCTCGTCAGCAATCCATATCTCCAGGCGGAGAAGATCCAAGCCAAGGATAATCAAGCAGATGCTGAGAAGTCAGCAGAAGTTATTTATGATGAATCTATACCAGAGGATGCTCTCGAACAGCAAGCAGCCCTCGATGCACATAAAATCTTGATGCAATCACCAGGCTTTCATGACAGCGTTCAAAACCCCAGCTATCCATCGGATTTTGGTGGTTGCTATATAGGTGATGATGACAAACTCCATGTCCAATACATTGGGGATAGCCGAGAAAAGTATGCGGCCATTTTCCCATCACTCGAAGCCGTCGTATTAGAGAAGGTTGACTACTCGTACACAGAGTTATCTGCCTTGGCGGACTCAGCATTTTCTGACATCGAGGGAGCCGTAGAGGCTGGTGTGGATGTGCTCAGCAATCAGGCGTCTGTGGGTGTGGAAGCAGGTTCCAAGATGGCTGAACAATGGCTAAGCCAGAAGGGCAAGCTGCAAGTCTACAGTAGCGCACCTGTTAGAGCTGAATAAGTCGATAACATGCGAAAAATAGAAATGCGAGCGTGATCATGAAATACATTAAGATCGTCAGCGTGCTTGCTGCTGCGCTTTTTCTCGTGAGCGCTTGCCAAGCCAAGCATCAGCCCAAGCCTACAGCTTCAGTCGATGAGCCAGCTCAGGCGGCAGGAGACCTAGTTCTGACGCCAGAGACAACGAAGGTAAGTCAGGGTCAAAAAATCGCGATCAAAGCCAAAAATAATAGCCAGCAGACCTTAAGTTTTGGAGAGCAATTCAAACTTGAGTACAAGGGGCAAAGCTGGGAGCCCATCGACCTGACAGGCGTGGTCTTTTATGACCTGCTCCATGTTGTTGAGCCTGGGCAAGAAGTGAGCTTTGAGTTTAGCCTTCCAGAACCAAGTTCCCAAAAGCTAAAAGCAGGCACTTATCGCATAAGTTATCTCTACGGCCCAGACAGCGAGCAGGAGGGGCAAGAAAAGGAAAAGAAGCCTGCCCAATTCGAACTGAACTACACGGGCTGAGCGTAGCTGACATCCTGATGAGAAAGCCCTAGGCTGACTAGGGCTTTCTTTTTGTCTAGAAACAATCGCTTAGAGGACATGACAGGCAAGCTTTTCATTGCTAAGCTTGACAGCAAAGGAAGAGGAAAGACATATGGACTTTGAGGCTTTTTTTGCAGATTACAATGTCGCGATTAGCGAAGTGAGTGAGAGAGACTTCGAATCGCGCCTAGAAGAATTATCTGAAACGATGAGCGAAGCGGCCTTGCTTGCTTATTACCAGCGTTGTGTGGAGCAAGGACTGCAAATGTGGTATCAACAAGCACAGCCATCTTTGGATGGACAGAGCTTCTTGGATACTGTCGAAAAACTCTCAGATGAGGATTTTCTAGACTTTGTTAAGGCTGCTGCACAAGTTCTGGAAACGAGCATCCCTAAACCGATGGCTTCGCGCTTAGCACGGCTTCGTGAGCAGAATCCCGAGCTTTTTGAGACGCTACGTCAAGACCTGCTGAGATGGACCTTTGCAGAAGAAGCTCAGCCGACCGATCACGAAGCGCCACCTCGGGCAGAGCAGCTAGGCGCGCTTTCACTGAGCCTTCTCTTAGTTGAATGGCAAGATCTTAACTTTGCCGAGCGCTTTGTGGTGGAAGAGGCCAAACGCCAAGAATTGAGTGAGTTCAGCGCTCAGATCGGCCACCAGCTCGCATTGGCTCTAGGGCCTGCTATTGCAGAACAACTCAATGAGGCAGTCTACTGTCAGCTAGAGCAGCGGCAGTACGGTACGGCTTTGGAGTACCTTCTGATTCAGATGATCGCAGCTCATTTCTCCAGTGAGGAGCGAGCCAATCTGACGACCGAAGCCCTAGCAGAAGTCTTGCGCCAGCGAAATGAATCGGCCACACCCGCCCAGCGCCAACGGGCCTATGAACTTCTGCGCCGCGCCTTCCGCGAAATGCCCCACAAGCAGATCGCAGTTATCTGTTTGGGCGACTTTGCAGATCCCAGAGCGATCGTCCTGCTTCGTTCTTGGCTCGAACGTCATGCTGGCCAAGTCGACAAGCCGCTCTTCCTAGAAATTTGTTCGACGGTCTCACGGCTAGGGGGAGAGACAGAAGACCTACTGCGCTACGCTCCAGCAGGCTGCTTTGATCAGACTTGACAAAGCTTTTATCCAGCTGATATATTTCTCGTGTTCTGACGATGTCAGTGACACATTGCGGAATTAACTCAGTGGTAGAGTGTCACCTTGCCAAGGTGAAAGTCGCGAGTTCGAATCTCGTATTCCGCTCCAGGTATGAAGCTCCGAAGCTTTTCGGAGCTTTTTTCTTGCTCAAATTTATTGCCAAAGCCTCAAGGGCCTTTGCCAGCAAGCACCTTGAAGCCTTCTCGAAGAGGGGCAAAACACGCCTAAGAGGAGCTTGGCCTAAGGACCTGCTTCTCTAATCCTGGCCGCCCCCTGTGTTACACTAGCGATGAGTTGGCAGGATGGACTTCTCTTGAGCCAGAGACCAGCTAGGAGGACTCAAATGACAGCGGTCACGCTACAATCCATTATTGATGCCTTTGACCTTGAACAGATCACGAGTTTTGGCAATACCGAAGACATTTTGCTTAGTGTGGCTGACGTCACGCGCCCTGGCCTGCAGTTAGCTGGCTACTACGAGCACTTCGGCCCTGACCGCATCCAGCTGATCGGCAATATGGAGATGGCTTTTTTGGACACCTTGAGTCCAGAGGAACGCCAGCGCTCGCTTGATGAACTTTTCAGCCGCGGCATTCCTTGCATGATCCTGTCTAGACACCACCAGGTTTCTCCCGAGATGCTAGCTTGCTCAAAGCGCTATGCTGTGCCGCTTTTGCGCACCGACGAGGCAACGTCCAACATCATTTCCAGCCTGATCAAGCACCTTAATGTGGAACTGGCACCTCAGACTTCTTTGCACGGCGTTTTAGTTGAAGTCTATGGTGAAGGTATTTTGATTTTAGGTGAAAGTGGTGTGGGTAAGTCCGAGATGGCTATGGAGATCGTCAAACGAGGCCATCGCCTTATCGCAGACGACCTGGTTGAAGTGCGTCGCGTTTCGGATTCGACGCTTTTGGGACAGGCGCCAGCGATCATCCGCCACCTGCTCGAAATCCGCGGTTTGGGCATCATGGATGTCAAAGAACTCTATGGTGTTTCCTCGGTCAAGATGCAGGAAAACATTAACTTTGTTATCAATCTAGAACTCTGGGACGAAAAGAAAGTTTACGAGCGGCTTGGCGTCAACCAGGAGTATACGGAAATCCTTGGCATCAAAGTACCGTCAGCGACGATTCCTGTACGTCCAGGACGAAATTTGGCCATTATTGCCGAAGTTGCTGCGATTAACTTCCGTCAAAAACAAATGGGCTACAACGCGGCTCAAGCGCTGACGGATCGCCTTTTCGGCAATCGCGAACACCACTGAGGTAGACATGGCTTTTTTATCACGCCTACCCATCGAAGAGCTGATCGCGCGATCGGCTTTGCCAGCAGAAGAACTCCGTTGCGAAGAACCGCTGGCCAAGCATTGCAGCTTTCAAGTCGGCGGACCTGCTGAATATTATTGGTCAGCTAGCCGCGAAGATGTTCTTCAGCGCTTGCCTCTTTTGTGTAGGGAACTGCATATTCCCCTGACCCTCATTGGAAAGGGTTCTAATCTCTTAATCGCTGATCGCGGGCTGAGAGGGCTGGTTGTCCAGGTTGAGCAGTCTTATAGCGGCATTGAGGAATTGGCCAGCCAAGAGCGAGAACAAGTTATTGCACGGCTCAGGCAGCATTCGGGCAGGCTAAAGCTTCCAGGCGACCTTGATCAAGCTGTTTTTTGGCGAGTTTATAGTGGCACAAGTCTGCGCCGCCTGGCCCAAGAAGCCGCCCGTGAAAGTCTGACTGGCCTAGAAGCTGCTTCGGGGATACCAGGCTCAGTTGGCGGCGCCGTCTTTATGAATGCAGGCGCTTATGGCCAGGAAATGCAAGATGTGCTTTGCCAGAGTCGAGCGATTCATCTTAAAGATGGCTCACGGCATGAATATTGGCTTGAAGAGCAGGATTTTGCCTACCGACATAGCATCTATAAGCGTGAGCCGAGTCTCATCCTGGATGCGCTCTTTGTGCTCTATCCAGATCACCAAGGCGCCATTTTGCAGAAAATGGCAGATTTCAAAGCTCGTCGTCAACAGACACAGCCCTTAGACTTGCCTAGCGCAGGCTCTGTTTTCAAACGACCTGAAGGCCATTTTGCAGGGAAATTGATCATGGATGCAGGCTTGCAAGGCTATCGCATCGGTGGAGCCGAAGTTTCGACAAAACATGCAGGCTTTATTGTCAATATTCAAAAAGCTAAGGCAGAAGATGTTCTTGCCCTGATCGAACATGTCCAGCGAGTTGTGAAAGCGCAATATGGCGTTTGCCTCGAGCCCGAGCTTCGTTTTTTGGGTTGGACGGAGGCGGAACTAGGGCGCCTAGGGCTGCTAGCAGAAGGTTCCTCAAATGGGGACAAGTGAGCGCCTGCAGCTATCCTTTTCAGCTCGCACCAAAGACGAGCTGGTCGGCAAGTTACCAGACGTATCGGAGCTGTCTGACGAAGAGCTTGAACGCCTGGCACTGAGTATTTTGCTGGCGGCGGGGCATATGGATTTTGTCGACATCCAACTTTTTGTCGGCAGACCTAGCTTTGCCACTTGGCTACAGCAATTGCTAGAGCGCTATCTGCAGCATCCCATCACGGTGCAAGCAGGGCGAGAGCGACATGTCTTGCTTTTGGCTGAAAAAAACAAAGACCTGATTTATCAACGCCTTGAGCAGCAGTTCTCATTTGATTTGCGCCGCCAAAAAAGTGCAGATCTGCTCACTCTACCCATGTTTTCACAGATGAGTGACGCTTCAGCGCAACTGCTCCTACAGATTATTTTTTTGAGCTTGGCAGCTATTGCCGATCCCGAACGGGCATACTATGTGGAATTTGCTCTGCGCAGCTATGGCTTTGCCCCAGTGTTACAGAAACTGTTGACAGACCGCGGTATCGACCACAATGAGCTGAATCGTTTTGGCGTTTCGCTCGTCTATACCAGTGATAGCCAAAGTGAGGCGGATCTTTTGGTGAATCTGGGGGCGCAACAGGCCTATTTCGAACTCGAAGACTTGCGTGTGGCCAAAGACCTTCGCAACAGCATCAACCGTGTTGTGAATTGCGACAGTGCCAATGCCCAGCGCATCGCACAAAGTGCGGCACGCCAGCTGCAGTTGTTGCAGCAACTCAAGGCAGCAGATAGCTGGGGCCTTTTGCCTCCTGATCTTGCCAAAACAGCCGAGTTGCGACTAGCCGCTCCTGCTGCTTCTTTGCGAGAATTGGCTGAAATGGCAGAGCCCCCCATAGGCAAGTCGGGGATGAAGCATCGAATGCGGCGTTTGGAGCAATTTTTAGAAGCGTGGATGGAAAAAAGAAAGCCTGACGATGAGGTCGGCATACTTCCATCAGAAGATGCTTCTGAGTGTAAAAAAATTAAAGACTTATAGAATAAGCTGCTTCACCGCTAAACTTCTCAGCCAGCTTACGGAGAATTTTCAACCTTACCTTAGCCATGCAAGATCTTCAAATGGCCAAAAACGACGTTATCTCAAGAATGTGACGGCATAGGGAGAAAGAAAATGCCAGAAATTGTCCTTGTACATCCAGAAATACCAGCCAATACAGGGAATATTGCTCGCACTTGCGTGGCGACGCATACACCCCTGCACCTGATTGAGCCGCTGGGCTTTTCACTTTCGGATAAGTACATGAAGCGAGCGGGTTTGGATTACTGGCCTCGCCTACAACTCCAAGTTTGGTCAAGCCTTGAGCACTTTATGGAGTCGATGGAGGGTCGACGCTTTTTTCTAGCGAGTAGCAAAGGCAAACAATCCGTTTATGAGACCACTTTTGCTGACGGAGATCTATTGTTTTTTGGTTCGGAAACAAAAGGTCTTCCAGCAGCATTTCAGCAGCTTTATCCTGAAAAAAGCCTTAGAATTCCTATGTTTCCTGGGGAACGCTGCCTTAACTTGTCTAACTCAGTGGCGGTCGTTTTGTATGAGGCTTTGAGGCAACAAGGCTTTCCACAGCTACAATGAAGGCATGATAAGAGGCCTTGAATCTTTACTTAATATAGCGCAGAGAGATGAGCCTAGAAGATAGCAGCTCGCGCCTATTTGCGCTAAACTGCAATACATCAGCTTCAATACATTAGTAGTTCGAAGGGTAGGATCACCAAATGCTCGATATCCAGTTAATCCGCCGTGATGCGGATCGCGTGGCAGCAGCTCTACGCAAGCGAGGCGTAGAAGTTGATTTTGCAAGTTTTCTGCAAGAGGATCAAGAACGGCGGCGGCTCTTAGCCTCGATAGAAGAAAAACGTTCAGAGCGAAATCGCAACTCAGCTCTCATTCCTCAGCTGAAAAAGCAGGGTGAGGACTGCAGCGAACTTCTGGCCCGTATGAAGACCCTGGCTCAAGAGATTAAGGATCTTGAGCAGGAGCAAGAGCGATTGGATCAGAGCTGCCAGGACTTTTTGGATCGCCTGCCCAATATGCCTGCAGATGATGTACCAGCAGGCAACAAAGAAGCGAATGAGGTTGTCGAAGTTTATGGCGAAAAGCCGCACTTTGACTTTGAGCCGCTTGATCACGTGACTTTGGCCGAGCGCTTGCACCTCATCGATTATCAACGAGGCGCTAAGCTGGGCGGGGCAGGATTCTGGATCTATACGGGTCTGGGTGCTCGCCTGGAGTGGGCTCTGCTGAATTACTTTACTGAACAGCATCTCAAGGATGGTTATGAGATGCAGTTGCTGCCACACCTTTTGCTCGAAGCATGTGGCTATACGGCTGGCCAATTCCCCAAGTTTCGAGATGATGTGTTCTGGCTCGAAAATCAAGAGGGCAGCGGAGAAGGCCAGCGCCGCTTTCTTTTGCCGACTGCCGAGACCGCACTCGTTAATTTGCACCGTGACGAAATTCTAGAAGAGGCGCAGCTACCCCTGAAGTACTTCGGCTATACCCCCTGTTTCCGCAAGGAAGCTGGTTCTTATCGCTCGGAAGAGCGCGGCATGATCCGTGGCCACCAATTCAATAAGGTCGAAATCTTCCAATACTGCACGCCAGAGCAGGGAGAGGCGGCCTTTGAGGGGCTTTTGGCGAAGGCGGGTCAATTGGTTGCGGGCTTGAATTTGCACTACCGTGTCAGCCGTTTGGCCGCAGCCGATATCTCTGCTTCCATGGCCAAAACCTATGACATCGAGATCTGGATTCCCAGCATGGAAATCTACAAAGAAGTCAGCTCAGCATCGATCGCCCATGATTATCAGGCCCGCCGCGGACGCATCCGCTATCGTCGCCAAGAAGATGGCAAGGTCGCCTACTGCTACACGCTGAATGCTTCGGGCTTGGCTACTTCTCGTGTTTTCCCCGCCTTGCTCGAGCAAAACCAGACCCCAGACGGCCGCGTCAGAATCCCAGAAGTTTTGCGTCCGTGGATGGGTGGCATGACCTATCTGGAACCCTAAAGCGAGATCGTAAACTTACACACACAGTCAAAGGCGACCTGATTTAGAAGGGTCGCTTTTGTTTGTGGGGATGGGCTACTTGAACTTGAAGACCCAAGGGGTTCTGTGGTAAGATGCTTGCCGTTCAACCCTGAGGGGGCTTCTTTTTTATGCTCAAGAAGTCTTTGAGTTTTGAAAAGAAGCTTTTCTATTGGGCTAACGACAGAGATTAAGAAGAAGAAGGAGGAGGACGAATGCCAACATTCAGCCAGCTCGTCAGAAGCGGTCGCCAGGACAAGAGTTATAAGTCTAAGTCGCCAGCTTTGCATGTCAACGTGAATACGCTGAGCAAGCAAGAGACAACTTTACACTCGCCACAGAAGCGCGGTGTCTGCACGGTGGTTAAGACCATGACCCCCAAGAAACCGAACTCTGCTCTGCGTAAGATCGCTCGTGTGCGCTTGACATCGGGTATGGAAGTAACCGCTTACATTCCAGGTGTAGGCCACAACCTGCAGGAGCACTCGGTTGTTCTGATTCGTGGAGGTCGTGTGCGCGACCTGCCTGGTGTGCGTTATCACATCATCCGCGGCACCTCAGATACGGCCGGCGTTGCCAATCGTATGCAGGGTCGTTCGAAGTACGGCGCCAAGCGCCCGAAGGCCGCAAAGGTTAAGAGCTAAGGATCAGGTTGAACTCAACGGTGCAGTCCCCTCATGTCATACGACATGGCTGGGCGCTGCAGTCAGCAAAATCTTATAGAAAATAGCCGATTGAGTACCTGTGATATCGGGATTTTAATCCCTATGATCATGTGAGGAGGGAAGACAAGTGCCACGTAAAGGCCATGTCCCAACACGGGAGGTTCTCCCTGATCCGATCTATCATGATGTCAGACTCAGCAAGCTGATCAACAACATCATGCTGGATGGGAAAAAGGGTAAAGCCCAAAAAATAGTCTACGGAGCTTTTGATTTGATCCGCGAGCGGAGCGGTCAAGAGCCAATGGACGTTTTCAATCAAGCATTGGAAAACGTCATGCCTATGCTCGAGGTGAAAGCTCGTCGCGTTGGTGGTGCTAACTACCAAGTGCCGATCGAAGTTCGCCCTGAGCGTCGTCAAACACTGGCCCTGCGCTGGTTGACGCAATTTGCCCGCACTCGCGGTGAGCGCACGATGGTCGAGCGCCTTGCTGCTGAGTTGATCGACGCATCGAATCAGACTGGTGGAGCTTACCGCCGTAAGGAAGAGATGCATCGTATGGCAGATGCTAACCGCGCATTTGCACACTATCGCTGGTAAGTTGACGCTAGCCACATAAGACACTAGCAGCTGGGGGAGTTCGCTCGCTCAGCTGTTTCGAGTCTGTTAGTGGCTTCGTCCCCTAAATTAAGAGGAGAAACGTTGCATGCCAAGAGAATTCTCGCTGGATAAAACGCGGAATATCGGCATCATGGCGCATATCGACGCCGGCAAAACCACAACGACGGAACGTGTGCTTTACTACACGGGTCGTATCCATCGTATCGGCGAAACGCACGAAGGTGCGGCGACGATGGACTGGATGCAGCAGGAGCAGGAGCGTGGTATCACCATTACCTCAGCTGCTACAACCGCTCAGTGGAAAGGCCACCGTGTCAATATCATCGATACGCCAGGTCACGTGGACTTCACGGTCGAAGTCGAGCGTAGCTTGCGCGTCCTTGATGGTGCTGTGACCTTGTTGGATGCCAAGAGTGGTGTTGAGCCTCAGACTGAAACAGTTTGGCGCCAAGCCGACCACTATCGCGTACCACGCATCGTATATGTCAACAAAATGGACATCATGGGTGCCGACTTCTACCACTCTGTAGAAACGATTCGCACCCGTCTCAAGGCCAATCCTGTAGCTATTCAGCTGCCCATTGGCAAAGAAGAAGATTTCATCGGCATTATTGACTTGATCAGGATGCAGGCTGAGATCTACAAAGATGACCTCGGCACGACTTTTGAGGCCTCTGAGATTCCCGAAGATATGAAGGAACTCGCTCAAGAGTGGCACGAAAAGATGGTGGAAACCATCGTCGAATTTGACGAAAACTTGACCGAGAAGTATCTCGAGGGCGAAGAAATCAGCCCTGAGGAATTGCGTCAAGCCCTGCGTCGCGCCACGATTGACTGCCAGGCCACCCCAGTTCTTTGTGGTTCATCCTACAAGAACAAAGGCGTGCAGATGATGCTCGACGCGGTCATCGACTACCTACCAGCTCCGACCGAAGTGCCAGACATCAAAGGTGTGCTTCCTGATGGCGAGACGGAAGATTCACGTCCGTCCAGCGACGAAGCTCCTTTTGCAGCTTTGGCCTTCAAGATCATGACGGATCCCTTCGTGGGTAAACTCGCCTTCTTCCGCGTCTACTCAGGTACGCTAGAAGCAGGTTCTTATGTGCTGAATGCCACGAAGAACAAGCGTGAGCGTATCGGCCGTGTGCTACAGATGCACGCCAACCATCGCGAAGAGATTGATCGCGTTTATGCAGGTGATATCGCAGCAGCCGTTGGCTTGCGCGATACGACCACTGGTGACACGCTCTGCAACGAGGATGCGCCGATTATTTTGGAGTCGATGGAATTCCCCGATCCAGTTATCTCGGTTGCTATCGAGCCGAAGTCCAAGGCCAGCCAGGACAAGATGATTCTTGCCCTCCAGAAGTTGGCTGAAGAAGACCCGACCTTCCGTACCTATACGGATCCTGATACTGGACAGACGATCATTTCGGGTATGGGTGAGTTGCACCTGGATATCATCGTTGACCGTCTGCTGCGCGAGTTTAAGGTCGAAGCCAATGTCGGTGCCCCACAGGTCGCCTACAAAGAAACCATCACGAAGGCTGTTAAGGCTGAGGGTCGCTTTGTTCGTCAGACGGGTGGTCACGGTCAGTACGGACACGTTGTGCTTGAGCTTGAACCCCTGGAGCCAGGTACAGGCTACATCTTCGAAAACAAAATCGTGGGTGGTGTGGTTCCAAAAGAATTTATTGGACCAGCTGACAACGGTATCCAAGAAGCCATGCAGGCAGGTATCCTGGGCGGTTATCCAGTTGTGGACGTCAAGGTCAGCCTGGTAGATGGTTCTTACCACGATGTCGATAGCTCTGAAATGGCCTTTAAGATCGCAGGTTCGATGGGCTTCAAAGAGGGTATGCGCAAAGGCGATCCCGTCTTGTTGGAGCCAATCATGAAGGTGGATGTGACGGTGCCCGACGAGTACATGGGCGATGTCCTGGGTGACGTAAGCTCCCGCCGTGGCCGCATCGAGGGCATGGAGCAGGTTGCTGGTGCCCAAAAGATCGGCGCATTCGTACCCCTTTCAGAAATGTTCGGTTACGCAACCAGCTTGCGTTCCAGAACGCAGGGGCGCGGTACCTTTGTGATGCAGATCAGCCACTTCGAACCTGTGCCGAAGAGCATCATGGAGTCTGTCCTGAAAAAGTAAGGTAATTGCGTCAAAGGACTACCCGATTAGGCTTGCCATGAAAGCCTTTTGGGGCTAAAATGTCCGCTAGGCGCTTGCCGACGTAGCAATATGTGCTGCCCGAGTGCAGCGCAAGAGGAGGAAACCCAAATGGGAAAAGCAAAGTTTGAGAGAACCAAGCCACACGTCAACGTCGGGACCATCGGTCACGTTGACCACGGCAAGACGTCGCTGACTGCGGCGATTACGAAGGTCTTGGCCTTGCAGGGTCAGGCTGACTTCACCGATTACGCTTCAATCGATAAGACCCCTGAAGAGAAAGAGCGTGGTATCACGATCAACAGCTCGCACGTTGAGTATCAGACGGCCAACCGCCACTATGCTCACGTTGACTGCCCTGGCCACGCTGACTACATCAAGAACATGATCACGGGTGCTGCTCAGATGGACGGCGCCATCCTCGTTGTTTCAGCTGCTGACGGCCCCATGCCTCAGACCCGCGAGCACATCTTGCTCGCCCGTCAGGTCGGCGTTCCTTCGATCGTCGTTTTCC
>JAEZYR010000151.1 GCA_023442635.1 Bacillota bacterium
GACTCAAACAGGCTCTGGCTGGCTTGACTCAAAGCCTGAACGCCGTCCACATAGCTATTCAGACCCTTTCCCAGTTCCTCGCCTTTCGATCTAAAATTAAGTAAGCCCTCTTGGATATCCGCACTTGCGCCTGTCAGCTTCTCCCTTTCGGCCAGAAGCTTATCTAAGCCATCGGCTATTTTTTCTGAAGCGCTGGCCAAATCCTGAGTACCCTCTTGCAGCGCTCGAATCTTCTCATTGTTTTGAAAATCGGGCAGCGAAAAAGCCAGGCTCTGCTCTACCGCTGCGATTTGGACAGCTGACATCTCAAAGTTCTCAACCTGAGTGCTTATCGTCCAGCTGCCCCCTGCCGTCTTGGGTAAAAGGGTGTACGTGAGTTGTTGGAGCGATCCATTGAGAGCTTGCGTGGCCCCAGGAGCCTCGAGATCCCGAAGCACCCGACTCGGGAAACTGAGCGATATCTGGAGCATCATCCGCTCTGCCCAAGGGTTGGGCTGCAAGTCGCTCGGCCCCACCGTGAGATGCAAGGCCAGTTTGCCCGAACGTCCTGCGAGTTCTTGCGGCTGAAGTTCCTGGCCATCCAAGTCATATCGCAGCTCAACTCGCCATGGCAGAGCCTGAGCCTCTAAGTCGCCTTGATAAAAGAAGGGCTCGTCGCCAGCCACGAGCTGCCAGCCATCTTTGACTGGCTGAATATCGCCCCCAGAGCTCAAAGCCTGGATGTTTTTGTAAGGCGCTCGATCATGTAAGCTCGTTTGAGGGGCTAGACGATGCACAGTGTAAACGCCTTCGACCTCGCCGTTGGCATGGAGTCGAGCATAAACGACCTCAGCTAGGTGCTCGGCCCCTTGCTCTGACTCGACTGGCCGCGCTGCCTGGGCCTTCTCATCTTCCGCCCAAAGCGTAGGCGCCCCGCCCCAAGTGAACAGCAGCAAGCTGGCGGCCATCAGTGTACCGCCTATCTTTTTGGTTTTTTGTAAACATTTTTTCCAAATATTTTGATACATCATAGACCTCCTTTATCGGCTTGTGCGGGCTCTTTCGGGTCTGGCTTAAGCGAAACGCAGGTCCCTTTTTCTTGCCAACGTAAACGCCAACTTGTCCATGGGATAATGCGATCGCAAAGAGCCATGAGCGCAGGCAAAAAGAACAGCACCAAAACAAGCGAGAGCAGGGTGCCGCGGCAAAGCAAGTCGCCCAGTTCCGCAATCATGGGGATGCTCGAGCGGCGTCCGAGGGCAAAGCCTGTCAGACTCAGGATCAAAGCTGGAGGCAGCAAAGACGGCCCTACTGCGGTTGTCGTTTGAACAATGGCCTGGCGCACAGGCATCTTTTTTCGCTGCTCAAGGTAGTACTGCGAGTAAATGATGGCATAGTCAACAGTCGCTCCAAGCTGAACGGTTGAAATGATGAGATAACCGACATAACTCAGGGTTGAACCTACAAAGTAGGGGATGCTAAGGTTGATCCACACCGCAATTTCGATGGACAGAACAAGAATAAGAGGCAGACTCAAAGAGCGATAGATGAGGAGGATTACAAGCCCCATCGCCAGAATAGCCAAGCCTGTCACGATCGGCTGGTCAGCTTGAATCGTTTCTTTAAGATCTAGGAGACTCGGGCTTGAACCTGCCAAAAGATAGTCTTGATCATAGAAAGCTTCGGCCTGCTGGCGCACCTGTTCCACGAGTTGGAAGCTCGCCTCGCCTTCCGTCGGCAGAGCAGCTGTTATCGCCACCAAACGCCAATTTCCCTGCTGTATCTGTTGCCTCTCAGAAGCATCCAGCAAGTCGGCTGGCAAAGCGGCGTCCACTTCGGTGCTGTAAGCTAACACCTGCGTGACGTTCGGTAGGCCTTGTAGCTTCTCTACCAAAGCCGCTTCTTCTGCCACATGACCTGCCGGCACAAGCAAGGCCATCTGCTCCATCTGCCCAAAATCCGCCTCCATAGCGGCTCGATCTCGACCAGCTCGGGCTGCGGTACCAATATCACCTGAGCCATAAATGAAGTGATTCTGGCGGCTGGCAAGCACGGCGGGCAAAGCGAGCACAAGAACCAGAATCAGAACTGGTAAGCGCAGCTTGTAAACGGCTTGTCCCAGTCGGCGAAAACTCGGGATCAGGGGGCGATGCTGCGTTTTTTCGATCAAAGGATAGGCATAGAGAATGAGGGCAGGCATGAAGAAAAGCACGCTGATAAAACTGAAGACAATGCCCTTGGCCATTACGATACCTAGGTCAGAACCCAGTCTGAAGCGCATAAAGAGCAGCACCAAGAAGCCAAATAAGGTTGTGAGGCCAGAAGAAAGAACGGCCCCAATCGAATGTCGCCAAGCCCAAATCATGGCTGTTGCGGCATCCTCCCCCAGCTGCCTCCGCTCCTCAAAGCGAGCCAGCAAGAAAATGGCATAGTCCATAGACACAGCCAGCTGCAAAAGAGCCGCAATGGCCTGCGTGATGAAGGAAACCTCGCCCAAAAAGACATTGCTGCCCATGTTTAGAGCCACCGCGACGCCTATGGTCAGCATAAAAACAACGGGTTCTAGCCACGCATGCGTAAACAACAGAAGGATCAGTAAAATAAGTGGCAAGGCCACCGCGGTAACCTGGAGGACCTCCGTTTTGACCGCGTTTTGAGCCCCAGCTCGCTCGACCAATGTGCCGCGCACTTGGATTTCTGGCCCTAAGGCATAAATTTCGTTCAGGGCTTCGCGTTCTGAACCCCGAGTCTGAACCTCAAACAGCGCCCTTCCATTGCGATAGTAACGCGCCTCAAATTTGCTCTGCTCAAAACTGAGCGGTTTGCCAAGATCGACAAAGTCATCCAACCAGCGGACCTGTTCAACGCAAGACAGAGCCTGCAGTTGCGCTTTGGCCTGATAGGCCTCATGCAAGTTAGCAGCAGGCCAACTGATTTGGGCATCTGGCATAGCCGATCCAAAAGAAGATGCAACCACCTGCATCGCCCGCGTTGAAGGAGCCTCTGGCGGTAGATAATCAGCTAATTGGTCATTGACCTTGACCTTTTGGGATAAAGGAAGCGAAAGAATCGTCGCAAGTAGGAAGGCCAATACAACCCAGGCTCGATGTTTCAAAAGGATACGAATCATCTTATCCATAGAGCATCCTCCCTATATTTTTACTTTATCACCGTCTTCTAAAAAGTTCGTAAAATATAGGCTATTTTCAAGAAAATAAAAGAAGATCTCCAAAGCTAACAGCAGCTGTTTAGACATGATCTATGCAACTTTTGGGGGCGGCTGTTTTATACTTCAAAAAAGCCAACAGCTTCAGTCACAGGACAAAATCAAGCCTGAAAAGTCAAGCCTGATCCGTTGTTTGGGTGATGTCCTGGACTTAGCTGAGCTAAAACAACATCAGATCCTGTCTGATGCTTTAACCCAAAGGAGGCTTCCATGATTAAACGCCAGAAAATCGCAAGAAAAGAACCCCAATTCGTTTGTGATACTGCGGTGTCCTTCCGCAATGTCCCAGCATGGTTTGGCCATACGAGTCGCAGCCTCAAGATGGATATTATCTATCCCGAAGATCGCAGCAAGCGCTACCCAGCCATCGTTTGGGTTTGCGGTGGTGGCTGGATGTCCATCGATCGTTCAGCCCATCTGGCTTATTTGAGTCAACTCGCAAGGGCTGGCTTTGTCGTAGCTTCCATTGACTACCGTTTGAGCCATGAGGCGAGCTTCCCCGCTCAGATCGAAGACCTCAAGGCTGGCGTGCGTTTTTTGCGCGCCCATGCAGATCGCTACTCTATCGATCCCACGCGCTTCGGCTCCATGGGTGAATCTGCTGGTGGCCATCTAGCTGGCCTACTCGGTCTCACTGGCGAAACGCGTGATTTTGACAAGGGTGAATTTCTCGATCAGTCCTCCGCCATTCAAGCCACCTGCGCCTGGTACATGGTCAGTGACTTCGAGGCCTTAGCTCGCACTGCCCAAAGCGTCAGTGCCCCCGAAATGATGCTTTTTGCCCGTTCCCCTCAAGATGGTAGCAACTGGCTCAAGCTGGCCTCTCCTCTGCACTATGTCAGCCCTCAAAGTCCTCCTTTCTTGTTCATCCACGGCACCCAAGATCGCGTCGTCGCTCTCGAACAAAGTCACATACTCTATAACGCCCTCGAAAAAGTCGGCGTCGATGTCGATATGATCGAAATCGAGGGGGCCGACCACGCCGATATACCCTTCTTCCAACCTGAGCTTTGGGAACAAATCATCCACTTCTTCCAAAGCAAACTAGGCGCACCTAAGTCTTTAGACGAAGCTAGTGCTTGCGAAGGAGCAAACGCGTGAGCCATCGTCGCGCCTTTTCACACAAAGAGTGGCGGCGGCTGATTCTCGTCGGCCTCTTGGCCCTCGCGGTGCTTGTTCTCTCCAAGCACTTTGACAGCCTGATCGCCTGGCTGCAGCGCAGTGCCAAGCTTTTTAGTCCCGTCGCTCTGGGCATCGTCTTAGCCTTCATCCTCAACTTGCCCATGCGCTTTTTGGAGCGAAAGACACCCCTCAAAAAGGTCAAGCGCCTGGCCATCCGCCGCACCTCTAGCTTGCTTGTCAGCCTAATCTTTTATGGGGTGATGATCTATTTGATCATTCAGACGGTCTTGCCCAACTTGATTGAAGGCATCAACTTGCTCGTCGCCCAAACCCCGATGATGCTGAGCTCTTTCCAGCAGTGGCTAGACAAAACAGCGTCTGAAGTGCCTTGGTTGCGCGATTGGTTAACCAATCAGTCCTTCAACTGGGGCGGTGTCGGGCGAAATCTAGTGAACTACCTTTGGACCAGCAGCAGCAACCTTCTTAATCGCATCAGTGACATTGCGCTGACCTTGAGCAACGGGCTCTTCCAATTTTTGCTGGCCATGATGCTAGCCATCTACTTGCTGATGAGCAAGGAAAATCTAGCCCGTCAATGTCGTCGTCTCTTACGTTTTGCCTTGCCTGGGCGATACATGCGAGTCTTCGAGAAGACGATGTCGGTCGCCACAGAGGTCTTCACCGCCTATACAGTCGGTCAGCTCACGATGGCAGCCTTACTCGGTTTTTGCTGCAGCTTGGGCGCTACCCTGCTCGGCCTCCCCTACGCGCCGATGAGCGGTGCCGCGCTGGGTGTCTCTTCCTTGATTCCCCTCTTTGGTACATATATTGGCGGCGGTATCGGCATTTTCATGATTGCTACGGTTTCGATTCGTCAGGCCTTGATTTATCTGATCTTCATCCTGATCCTGCAGCAAATCATCACCAACCTCATCTACCCCCGTATTGTGGGACGCTCGATCGGCTTGCCAGGCTTCTGGGTTCTTATTGCGGTCATCGCAGGTGGCGGTATTGGCGGTATTGCGGGCATCATTTTGTCTGTTCCCCTCGCCGCTACGGCCTATCAGCTGATCGCTTATTACTTCCAGACCCATCCAGATAGCGACTTGGAGCAGCGCCGCCTCAAGGCCACCCTCGCCCGCAGTCTCGTTTCCTCTCTTTCGCCTCTCGCGAAGGTGGACTCTCCTTCCATTTCAAAAACCGAGACCTGCTCCGAAGCACCTCAAAAGGATGCAGCAAGCAGCCCCACACGTTCAGAAGACGAGGCCAGAAACGAAAAGAATGTCGAAGAAGAGAGCGAGGGCCAAAAGAAGCCTTAGCGCCTTCATGTGCTCACCAAGTAAGGGCGACACCCTCCAGTCCAAGCAGATCGCCCCTCTGACACAAAAAAGCCCCAAGTGTTAGGCTTAGCCTCTAACACCTGGGGCTTCTTGTTTGGGCTTTTTCTCGCTTATGCCGTAGGGTGCAAGCGACAGTTAGCGGCTACAAAGCAGTGGTCTGACAGCAATCGCCCATTGTAGCTTTCGCTGATTTCCTCTCCTAGAAGCTCAACCTGGGGAGAGGCAAAGATGTAGTCAATACGGCAGCGCCCTTCTTCTCGCTCGGGATGGAAGTCGTGATAAGTGTAGGGAATATCTGGCAGCAAGTTACGCAAGCAGCCAGGGCCATCTTCTGCACCTGGCGTATTGTCCAACAAACGGATCTCAGGAGCATCGGGTTCCGCATTTAGGTCACCGCAAAGGAAAATGGGATAGGCCTTTTCTTCAGTCAAGTCCTGGCATAGATCGAGCAGTTGAAAAGCGGCGTGACTTCTGGCCATCGAACCCTCATGATCAAAATGGGTATTCAGGACATAAAAAACAGCGCCACTCGCCTTGTGTTGTAGGGTCAGCAAGTGATAGTTGCGTGGACAGATACTCTGGTCTGGATAGCGGCTACCTGCCTGCCAAGGCGTAGGCGAGAGCCAGGCATAGCTAAAGTCCAGGCACTCTAAGCGATCTGCGCGGTAGGCCACAACTGGCGCCTCGTCTTTTTCTTCGACATCTCTAGCCTTCGCACAGAAGCGATAGTCTGGCAAGGCTTCTTTGAGCTTGGCTAGGCCTTCGGGCTTCACCTCTTGGAAGCATAGGACATCGTAGGCCTTCTCCCGAAAAAAAGCCGTGATATTGTCTATGCGTTTATCAAAGTGATGCTCTCCATCACTCCCACATGGGATGCGCAGGTTCGCTGTGACAATGCTCAAATCAAATACTGGAGATTCCATATGTTCGTCCTCTTTATCTTTCGGGCTTGGCGTCATTCCTACATGCGACGCCCTACGCTTTGATCTTAGCAGTCCTACCGCGCCTTAGAGCGCAATCTGGCCTTCCCTTTCATGATTTTCGACAATGCCCCAAAAAACGCTAGGTATTCTTTTCGTCTCAGGAAAAAAGATGGCTTATTTGTTAATTTGTTGACATAAGCGCAGGATTCGTCGGCTCTGCTGGTAGGATCTTAGCTCCAAACGGCATCAGTGCAAGCTTGGCTAATTTGAAGCATTGCTTGCCAAAGGGTATACCGATGATGGTGATGTAGAGGATCACCCCATTGATGACTGCACAAGCAGACAATAAAAGACCACCAAAGAAGATCCACAGAATATTGATGATCAGCGATGGGGCGCCTCCCTGGTAAACAACTTGCTTACCGAAGGGGCAAAATGACAGTCCAGCCATTTTGAAGCACTGTATGCCGATGGGAATCCCGATGATCGTACAGCACCATAAAATGCCTGCTATGACCCAGCCAGTGCCTTCCCAAAGACCCGCAAACAAAAACCAAATGATGTTACCCAAGCAGCTCATACCTGTCTCCTTGCCATGCTTTTGCATTTTCATCTTATCTCAAACGAAGCTTGTCAAGAACGCTTTATTTTCATTAGAAACTTTTCTTTTCTTGGGCTTTTCATCTAGAATATCGAAACAAATTGAACGCATCGTACATGCTTAAACTACCCTAGCCTGCGGCCTTTGGTCTACACTTAGGCCAACTATAACCACGTCCTTTATTCACGTCATAAAGCCGACGGCACTATTGAGTAGAAGAGGAGCCCACTCATGCCCATAAACCAGATCCCTCAAACAGCGCAAACGCACCTGGACCTCAACCGAGGCCTACATTGGAAAGCTGAGCAAGCATGGTTAGGCGACCCGCTTTTGTTGAAGCAGCTCGCCCTCTTTTTCCTTCTTCCTTGGGGCGTGCTGACCTTAGCCCTGGCTCTTTCAACGCGCTTTTGGGTCTGGGGGCTGACTTGGTTGCTCGCTTTGATCCTGCTCTTCACTTTCGCCGTTTTGCTACATCTGGCTGTTGGCAAGAGCTATCACCTGAGCTATAAACTCGACGCAAAGCGCATTGAGCTAGACTTGCGTTATGAGGTCAAAAAACCAAGAATATATGCCTTTCTGCAGCGCCTAGTAGCCCTGTTCTGTAAGCGCCCATCTTGTGCTGGTTTGGCCATCCTGCTGCAGCGCAATCCCAAGCAAAAAATCCGTTGGGCTCTTATCTACGACAATCGCCGATCCCTTTTGCCAAAAAATGCCCTCATTTTGCATCACGGCTTCTTCCGTCAGCTGCTTCTGAAACAATGCCCCGTGCAGCTAGAAGAGCTACAACAGGCTATTGAGGTACTGATCCGCCGGGCGGATCCTGCTCAAGAACGCCTGTAAAGCCCCAATTCTAGGCCTTCAGCGCCCACAGGTCCCACAAGCATGTCTTGCAGGATATATTGTTGTGCACCCCGAGCTATCCGTTATAATGTGTACGTTGTTTTGACATAAATCTCACGCAAATCCACAAGCAGAAAGCGAGGCTCCAGTGTCCCCCTTTTTGATCTTTGTTTTGGTGTTGGTTTCCGCCTCCATTTTCGTTAATGGCTGGACCGATGCCCCAAACGCCATCGCAACCGTTGTTTCTACTCGCGTCTTGCCGCCTCGCATAGCGATCGGCTTCGGCGCTTTTTTTAACTTTCTTGGCGTCTTTTTGACAGGTTCGGCCGTGGCTCAGACGACAGCTACAATCGTCGAACTCAACTCTGGTCAAGACGGTCTTGTGACCTTGGCGGCAGCCCAGCTGTCCATCGTGCTCTGGGCTGTGGGTGCTTGGCGCTACGGCATTCCCACTTCGGAGAGCCACGCCCTGATCGCTGGCCTCATGGGGGCTGGCATTTCCATGAACGGCTTGAGTGCCCTGAATGTCCACAGCATTCTGCGCGTGCTCTACGGCTTGGTGATTTCGACCGTCATCGGTTTCATCCTAGGTTATCTGATCACCTGGCTCATCCGCCAAATCGGCATCCTCTTTCAGCCCAATCGCCGCCATGCCAATCGCTTCTTCTCCTTCGGGCAGATGGTGTCTGCCAGCGCCATGGCTTTTTCGCACGGAGCCCAAGATGGCCAGAAGTTCATGGGCGTGCTTGTCCTAGCCCTCATTCTGGACGGAGTCAAAAAAGTGCCAGCTGGGAGTAGCTGGGATATTCCTATGGTCATCATGCTCTTCTGCTCCATCCTGATGGCTGTCGGCACCTCAATTGGCGGCTATCGCATCATCAAGACGATGGGCATGGATATGGTGCGACTCGAGAAGTATCAGGGCTTTGGTGCTGAAGTTGCTGCCAGTACTTCTATGCTCTTGGCCACTTTTGCAGGTATCCCGCTTTCGACCACCAACACCAAAGGCACCGCTATGATGGGTGCTGGCGCCACCAAAGGCCTACGTCGGGTCAATTGGGGCGTCGCCCGCGAAATGGTTCTTGCCTGGGTGCTGACCTTCCCTGCCTGCCTCTGCCTCGGCTGGCTCTTTGCCACTGGCCTGCGCTTTTTGGTTCACCTCTTCGTCTGATCCAGATCCGCAGATCGTGATCGCTTAGGCTGCTTTGGTCTTTTTCACCAAAGCCCATCCATTTCGCTCAGACCGCACGCAAGAACACAAGAACACATCGCTTAGCTTAGCTAAAGACAAATCTGGAGGAAGCAATATGGCTCAACGCAAGAATCAAGATTACTTCGAAATGTTCCGCGAAGGAGCAAAAATCGGCCAGCGAGCTGCTGAAGCTCTGCATAAGGGCGTACTCGAAAAGTGCATTGACGAGGACATTCTCCGCTCCATCAAGAGCATCGAACACGAGGGTGACCTGCATGTCCACAAATCTCAGCAAGCCATCGAGAAGGCCTTTATTACGCCTTTTGACAATACCGATATGGTTGACTTACTGAGAGCTTTGGAGAATGTCACCGACGCCATCGACGCGACTGCCCATTGTCTCTACATGACACGCACGCAAGAAGCCACAAGCTTTCTCCTCAAATTTACAGAGCTGATCGCCGAGTCCACACGCAAGCTTTCTCAGCTTATGGATGCTTTCCACGCCAAGGGCAAGGCCGCTCGCGAAGAGATGCACGAGTTGGTCATCGAAGTCAATCACCTAGAAGAAATCGGCGACCAGACCTACATGCGAGCCATCTATGACCTATATGACGGTTCTCACCATGCCCTCGATGTTCTGCGCTATCAGACGGTCTACCAAGCCATGGAAGACGCCCTCGACGCTTGCGAAGCTGTCGCAGATCGGGCTGAGCGCTTGCTCATCACTTTCAGCTAAAAGCCAGCATAGGAGCTGTCTTTTGTAACAGCTCCTCACCCCTCAAAAGCATCCCAAAGCTGCCAGCGGATGGTCTCTGCCGGCGGCTTTTCTTTGCTTAGCTATCCTCTGTAGCAAGCAGCTGATTCAGCAGACTCAGGCTTCGCCCCAAAACAGCGAGCGGTAGGCCTACGATCGTCTCATAGTCACCTCGGATCGATTCGACCAGCAGGGCACCTTCATCTTGGATGCCATAGGCTCCTGCCTTATCCATGCAGGTGCCCAAAGCTACATATTCGCGGATGACTTGTCGCTGGCAGCTATCCAGCGCATAGAATCGTAGCTGGCTTTGGGCTAAGTAGGTCCAATAACGCATGCCCTGCTTGTCCATTTGGGTTTGGGTTCTTGCTGTCTCTAGACGGCTGTCGTCAGCTGTAGCTTGGGTGCTTTCTCGATGTTCTGCCAGCTGCCAGCCCAAAGTGCCTAAGGCCTCTTCGATCTTTGGCTTTGCTTTCCACAATTGCCAGGGTAAAGCCAAGGTCATAGCGGTCAGAACGCTTTGCTCTCGCCCACACAACTGTTCTAACATCCAAATTGCTTCTGCCTCGTCTCGCGGCTTACCAAAAAGCCCCGCTTCACTATAGACGAGGGTATCCGCCGCCAAGATCATCTCTGACACCTGCCCTTGCCCCTGAGCTTGGCGGTCGGTCTCGAGTTCCTGCCAGCAAGCCCTAGCCTTGGCCAAAGAGAGCTGAGGCAAGATGGCCTTAGCCTTGGCCAAAGCTGTCAGGCCTTGGGCTTCAGCTTCTTCTTCAGCCCTAGTTTGGACTTGGCTTTCATCTACTTTGGGCACATGTATCTTGGGTGTAAAACCCAGGCGCTCCAGCAAGTCTCGCCGTCTGGGCGAAGCACTAGCCAAGCATAGATCTGGCAGATGTGACCACTGTTTGGCCAAAGAGCCGCCCCTCGCTACCTGGCAAGGGCAAGAGGCGAGACTTCTATCTTCCTTCATCAAAACTTTTCTTCCTCCCTAACACAGCTCACTGCGTGCTAGAATAACGTTTTATTGACTTTTGATTCTAGTCTTATGAGGTGAATCATGCTTGCAACTCCATTTAAGGGCGAAGAAGAGCGTCGAGATTTTGAAGAAGCTTGGCTACGAGAAAGCATCGCTTTTATTGACCAACAGCTCGCTCAATTGGATCAAACCCTACTCTGGCGTGTCCATCAAGACCGTGAAATGGTGCAGCAGATTCGCGAAGATGGCCTAGTCGGGCGCGACAACGCCTCAGCCGAACTCGCCAACCTCAACCAGGAGCTGGACAATAACCAGAGTCTCTACACCAATGCGATGCTCGAAAAGAGACGCCTCTTGCGTGTCAAGCCCAGTCCCTATTTCGGCCGTTTTCATTTCCGTTATGCCTCTGATAACAGCCTCGAAGACGTCGCCATCGGCCTCACGGGTCTCATTGACCTGAACGACTTTCGCATCTATGTCGTGGACTGGCGCAGCCCCATCGCCTCTCTTTACTATGACTTTGAGCGCGGCCCAGCCCACTATCAGACCGCCAACGAGCGCTTTGACGGAACCCTCGAAGATCGCTGGCAAATTTTGATTCGCGACGGCGTTTTGCGCTGCATCATTGCCAGCGAGCAAGAAACCCATGACGATATTCTCCAATCTGTCCTAGCCGAAAAAAGCAACCAACAGATGCGCAATATCGTCGCTACTTTGCAGCGCGAGCAGAATCGCATCGTGCGCATCGATCCCCACGAAAGCTTATTGGTACAGGGCGTCGCTGGTTCTGGTAAGACAGCCATCGCCCTCCACCGCGCAGCTTACTTGCTCTATCGCCAAAAGCAGATGCGAGCAGAAGAAATTTTGCTGCTGACCCCCAATGAGGCTCTAGCTGACTACGTGGCAGAAGTCCTGCCGGACCTCAATGAGGCACCCTTGGAAGCCATGACTTGGCACGAGGCTCTTAGGCAGGAACTCGGCCATATCGAAAAGCACTTTTTGTTCACCGAAATCCGCCACAGCAAGGCAGAAAAAAGAAAGCTCGTCCGCCCTCTTGCTTTTTTGGATGAATTAAAGGCTTACGAGGCGGAACTGCCTCAGCGCGCCATGAACTTTCACGCTCTCAAGGGCCGACGCTGGGAGATCCCCCAAGCCGTTTTGGAGGGCTTCTATTTTGACAATTACCAGCGGCTGCCAGCCCTCCAGAGGCCAGCGGCCATGTTGGACAACCTCCTAGACTATCTCCGCCGACAACGCGTCTCGCTGCGTCAGGGACGCCAAGAGCTAGAACAACAATTAGCCCGCTGTGTGAAGCTTCGTCGCTTGAGCCATCTCTTGCTGGACTTTGCAGCCTGGTATAACGAACGGCATCCAGAACAGCCTTATGAGCTCGCCCTGCAAGAGATCTCAACACCTTCTCTCCGCCAGCCAACTGCCTCCCCTGCCCCTGCTGACGACCTGAACGGCTGGGACGATTCAGAAGACCACGACAAAGACGCCAGCAGCAACTTTGCAGAAGATGCTGACGAAGCCCCTTCGAAGTGGCTCTCTGCAGGCTTCGGCGAAAAAGACGGCGTCACGCTCAACGGCTATGACGAAATTGACCTCATCGTTTTGACTTGGCTCAAACTTGCTGCTTGGGGGGCAACGTCAACAGAGAACAAAAACATTCGCCACTTAATTGTCGATGAGATGCA
>JAEZYR010000057.1 GCA_023442635.1 Bacillota bacterium
GTAAGACTGTGGGTGTTGTCGGTGAGTCTGGTTGTGGTAAGTCTGTTACCTCCCTCTCCATCATGCAGCTGCTCCAGCGCCCCCAGGGACAAATTGTCTCGGGTGCTATCCGTCTGAATACAGGGGAGCAGAGTGTCGATATTGCCAAGATGCCTCTGTCGGCTGTGCAAAAGATACGCGGCAACGAAGTTTCGATGATCTTCCAGGAGCCGATGACGAGCTTGAACCCCGTCTTCAAAATCGGCGCTCAGATTGACGAAGTCATCGCCTTACACAACCCTGATATGAGCAAGGAAGCGGTACGCCAGCGGACGATGGAGATGCTGCATCTCGTTCAGATCGCCAACGCTGAGGCCGTCTGTGACATGTACCCCCACCAGCTTTCGGGTGGTATGCGTCAGCGCATCTGTATCGCGATTGCTTTGGCCTGCAATCCTGCGCTGATTATCGCGGATGAGCCAACGACGGCTCTTGACGTCACCATCCAGGCTCAAATTCTCGATATCCTGCGCCGCCTCAAGGATAAAATCAACAGCTCCATCATGCTAATCACCCATGACTTGGGCGTTATTGCTGAGATGGCAGATTTGGTTGTGGTTATGTATGCTGGCCGCGTCGTCGAGATGGGAACGGTTCACGAAGTTTTCCAACAGCCAAGCCATCCTTACACCATTGGTCTGATGGCCTCAAAGCCTGTCATTTCGCGTCGTGTGGATCGCCTCTATAGCATCCCAGGCAAGGTTCCCAACCCGATTGATATGCCAGACTACTGCTACTTCAGAGATCGCTGCGACCGTACCCGTCCCGCCTGCCAAGGCGCTTACCCTGGCATGTTTGCCTTGTCCGATACGCACTGGGTAGCCTGCTATTGCTATGACGACCATCCCGAGGTTGCCGCTGCTAAGACGGTTCGGACAGCCGAATTGGCGAAGGCCGCTAGCAAGCAAAAAGCCTGAGCCCTTTGGACCAAGAGAGAAGGAGGCAAGTTTTCATCATGAATACACCCAAAGCTGAGAATTCTTTTCAGCCATCTCCCGAAAAAACTCTGGCTGTGGCGAGCCCCCAGGCGGAAGAGCAGCAAAAAGCCGAGCGCTTGAGCAAAAAGAATAATGGCGAAGTGATCCTCGAGGTCAAGGGTCTTCAAACCTATTTCCCAATTAAGGGTGGCATGCTGCAGCGTGTTGTCGGCCATGTTAAGGCCGTTGACGGCATTTCTTTCCAACTGCGCAAAGGCCAGACCATGGGTCTTGTTGGCGAATCTGGTTGTGGCAAAACAACAGCAGGTCGAAGCATCTTGCGCCTGACCGAGAAAACGGGCGGAGAAGTGCTTTTCCGTGGCCAAGATATCTACAAGCTTTCGCGCAAAGACATGCGCGAAATGCGCACGAAGATGCAGATCATCTTCCAGGATCCCTATTCCAGCCTTTCGCCTCGCTTGCCCGTCGGTGAAATCATTGGTGAAGCAGCACGGGAGCACCAGATTGTCCCCAAAGACCAATTGGATGCTTATATTGAGCAAATCATGGTGAACTGTGGTCTGCAGAGCTACCACCGCGACCGCTATCCTCACGAGTTTAGCGGCGGTCAGAGACAGCGTATTTGTATTGCCCGCGCCCTTGCACTCAATCCTGAATTCATCGTCTGCGACGAGCCTGTCTCCGCTTTGGACGTTTCTATTCAGGCACAGATCATCAACCTCTTGATGGATCTACAGGCACAGTACGACTTGACCTATCTCTTTATTTCCCATGACCTCTCCGTCGTGGAACATATTTCCGACATCATAGGCGTTATGTACTTGGGCAATATGGTGGAGTTCGGAAGCAAAGAAGACATCTTTGCCCAGCCGCTACATCCTTATACTCAGGCTCTGTTCTCGGCTATCCCGATTCCTGACCCGGACAGCAAAATGAACCGCATCTTGCTTGAGGGAACGGTTCCTTCACCTGCTAACCCACCCAAGGGTTGCAAATTCCACACGCGTTGCCGCCACTGCATGAGCATTTGCCGCGAAGTGCCGCCACCCGTCTACGAAGTCGCACCAGGCCACCGAGTTTGCTGCCATTTGTACGAAGGCTGCCCCGTGATCGAGGACGAGAGCCTAGCACGGGTTGAATTGGGCGCTCACGAGCATTTGCGTGAGGCCGTTTCTGAGCCTGTTGTTGCCCAGACTGCGGCTGTGGCTGGCGAGAAATCTGAGCATGTAGAACTTGAACAGGCCGAGCTAGAGGACAAGCAGATCGTTCAAGCTGAAGAGGGGCGTCAGGAGATCCAGGAAGAAGAGGTCCTGCAACCTGATCCTTCGAGTGCTCAACCGCGCTAAATGATGAAAAAATCCTCTGAGGCATCTTCAGAGCTGAACCGAGTAGGGCAGAACATAGAGCCAAGCGCAGCGTGCCAAGCCAAGCCCAGTGCCCAAAATGGCGCGTCGCGCAAGGCCAAAAAGCATCGACAGCCCTCTTATGATGACGGGCGTGTGATAGCTGACATGTCACAAGTAGGTGAAGCTATGGAGGCTGGCAGTGGTTTGGGCGGCCTCGGCTTGTTGGGGCAATTTCGACCTCCGCAAGGCTGGCAGAGGGCTAGAGCCAAGGCCAATCTTGAACAACAGCGTTGGCTCAACGAAAGAGCCAGGCAGTGTCAAGCTCTTGATGCTGAGCTTCAAGAAGCAGGCTACAGCGAAGACGAACGCATTGCCTATCTAGAGCAAGCTGGTCTTCTGCGGGATCCTTTTTCGACTCGAAATCAGGCGCCCAAATTAAGCAAGCGCGAAAGTCTCTCCATTACCCTCAACGCTATTTTGGCTGGCTTGCTGGTCGCGGCCGTGTACATCCTAGCTTTTGGCCTTTTAGCGCTGCTCCTCTACTTCCTTTGGAAGTAGGGCAGAAGCACTAAAAGTTCCTTTGGAAGTAGGGCAGAAGCGCTAAAAGTTTCTTTGGAAGTAGAGTAAGCAAAGGAACTAGGGGGCTAGGCAAAGCTACTTGTTTTGCGCTTTAACTTCGCAGTCCCCATTGTTCAGCATGCTTTTGACCTTCGGCTGTCTTACAATAAGCAGCTAATAGAAAGCTGCTTGTATGGAGAAAGAGAAGCCTATGGGTCAGCCAGAATCGTTTTCTTTATTGCCTGCTTTTTCGCCTGCTTTTTGGCAGGAACTCGAAAGCCTATACGCAGATCGGGTCGCTTGCCTTCAACTGCACTGGCAAAGCGATTTAGCTGCCTTCGGCATCGAAAATAGAGAGCCCCAAGCTTTCTGGCAACTTTGTATGCTGCTGGAACATCTGTGGCAGAGCCTAGACCGTGGCGACCAGGCTATCTTTGGGCGAGGGGGGCTTGTCGCGCATTTTTTGAGCAGCTGTCGAGCCTATCAGCTGACCCCCGATTACTTGTGCAGAAGGCCAGAGCAGCGTGATCTTTTGCTCTGGCACTATCTTTTGGCCATTCGTGTCAATGAAGAAACGCCCTATCCTGAAGACTTGGCCTATTTGCAGCAAGAACTGCAGCAGGCACTGCCACAAGAAGCCTACAAAAGCGGCAGCAACTTAGCGCTAGCCGTGAATGCCTGGCTGACACAGCAGATTTACTATGAGCCGACAGACAGTCGCACCTTGGGGGCCTTGGCTACTTTGTGGCGAGGGCGTGGGCGCTGTGGCGAAGAGTCGACCTTGCTCGTGCGAGCGCTCAGGGCTGTTGGCTTGCCAGCAAGGCAGTGCTATGTGCCACGCTGGCTTCATATGGATGACAACCACGCCTGGGTTGAAGTCTGGGCGGATGGAGCTTGGCATCACATGGGGGCAGCTGAAGCTGAGCCAGCACTAGATCACGCCTGGTATAACGAAGCCGCCCAATCTGCCCCGCTTATGGTGGCGCGGCGCTATGGCTTACCCCTCCGCCAGGATCCTGAGAAGAGGGCCTTTTTGCCCTGGAATGGGAAGGCCTTCCAGTTGCTCAATGTCACATCAGCTTATGTTGCAACAAGGCGCATAGATTTTGACGTAGAAGTCGAGCGCGAAGCTGAGTTGAGTCTCTACCTTCCTAACTTTGGGCGCCTAGATCCCTTGTGGAGCGTCCAGTTGCCACGGGGGCGGCAGGTGGGAACTTGGCAGAGCGGCCAAGTGACTTTGCTTTTGCGCTATCGCTCCCAGCAGGAAAGCTGCTGCTACCTGTTGCCTGCAGAGGCAACGCCCATCACGTTCAGCCTGGAGCAAGGGCGTTTTAGCTGTCAGGTAGGCGAAAAACGACTTGAGGCGCTTCAACTGAGTGAGGCCCAAACCCTGGTCTTTCACTGGCCAGTAGCAGCTCCAGCCTCAGCGTGGCCTCCTCATATGGCGGCACTAGGGGCTTTGGGCGTCGACTCTTTGCAAAATGAAGAGCAGCCCCCAACCGCCAATTGGGCGGCTGACTTCAGCCTGGCTGAAGCAGGTATTTCAGAACCCGAGGCGGTACGGACTTTTATCACGGCAGAACTGGCTCTAGCGGCCAAAAAATGGCCGAGCATGCAGCAGCGCTTAAGGCATTTTGACGAGCTGCTGCGAGGGGAGGATGCCGAGCGCTATGCCTTACTTCTCAGCAGTTTGCGGCGCAAGGATCTTGTCGATGTGGCCTGGCCCCTACTGGAAGAGCGTGTCGAGCGATGGAAGAGAGAGGAAGCCCTTTGGCAGACAAGGGCAGCGGGCTTGGATACAAACTCTATTCGCAGCTGGCAACTCAGCCCAAGGGTGGCTGATGAGGCCTTAGACACAAGCCTTGTGGCTGGCGACACTGCAGGTCAAAAGCCAGCGGAAAGAGAAGCCTTAGCCTTTTGGGCTGAGCGTTGGCAAATCGCAAGCGACCCCATGCAGTGCCGTTACTTGCTGGGCGAAATCGCTGCTGACCCTGCCGCCGATCGTCGCGAAGGGGTGGAGGCAGCGACGAGATATACCCCTTACCGACGCCTTTTTTATGTTTTGTACCAGGCCATGCAGAAGCAAGAAGCCGTCAGCTTTAATCGCTTGAGTTTAGATGTGGCAGCCGTTGCTTTGCTGCGCGAATGGGGCTACCCAGCGCGCTTGTTGCCTCTGGGGCGGGGACTAGCCTGTTATTGGCAAGGCCAGTGGCAAAACTTACCTAGGCATCCGAAAGAGCTTCTTGCTCCTGAAACCATGAGCTCAGAAGAAAGAGATCTTTCGACTAAAGACCCCAGTGCGCCAAAAGCAAAGAACAGCCTTATAGCTTCTGACGGTGCAGGGAAGGAGCCGGTTTGCGACTTGCCAAGCGTGCTTTGTTCATGCCACTTTGGGCTCAAATGGCGGGACGACGCTTGTTTCTCGCCGTTGCATCCAGAACAACTTGAGCAAATGCTCTATGGGCGAGATTGGACGGTGAGTGCGTTGAGCCAGACTTCCGAAAGCGTCTTATCGGCGGAGGATATGCGATTAACAGCTACAGCAGGGGATGGATATCAGCTTAGCTTAGCCCCAGGTAGCTACCGCCTGACCCTGGTACAACATCGAGTGGGAGAGACTTTGGCTCTATGCCTTCCTTTTGCAGTTCCGCATCTCGAAGAGCACACAGCTGCCGTTCTAGACTTAGGTGATGGCCGCGCGTTACAGCTTCGCCTAGAGATAGAAAAAGGGCTTGCCTGAGCGGCGCGTGCCGAAAGCGCCAGGCTTCAGCGGCAAGCCTCGGGTCTAGGCTTGAGCCTAAGGAACAGGTTAAGACCCAGAACCAGAGGCAGGTCTAAACGCCGTTGTGTCTTGAGGGAATGCATTCAAAACGCTAAACTTATAACTATTATCCGATTGGAAGTTCGTGGTGAATCTAGGAGGGTTCTATGGCAGAAGCAAAACGGTCTTTGGTGGTCTATTTTTCAGTCGAAGGCGAACAATATGGTGGGCAGCAGGTTGAGCGTGGCAACACCGCGAAATTAGCTGATATTTTGAGCGAATTGACAGGGGCAGATCAGTTTGAGATCAAGCCAGTCAAGCCCTACCCAACAGATTATGACAGCCTTTTGAGCCGCGCTCAGACCGAGAAGACGATGGCGCGCAAGGTGCCTTATCAGGGCGCAGTCGAGAATTTCCAGAGCTATGAGCGCGTCTATGTTTGCTACCCCAACTGGTGCGGAGATATGCCCCAGATTGTGCTGACTTTCTTGGATGAACAGGATTGCTCAGGACAGGAGATTGCCCCGATCGTCACCAGTGGCGGCAGCGGTTTTGGCACGAGCCTGCAGACATTAGAGCAGATCTGCAAGGGCGCCAAGTGCACCGAAGGCCTCGAAGTCCGCGGCAAGGATTGCCAAGACAACGCTGAGCTGGTGAAGGAGCAATTGCAAAACTGGATCCAAAAGCTTTGAGGCTAACGCTTCACCTACCTTTTCAGAAGAAGTGGCCTAGGCGGTCACTTCTTTTTGTATCATGAATAGGACAGAGAGAATCTATGAAAAAGAAGGCTCAATCGCATCGCAAGTCAGCACACAAGAACGCTAGCCCCCAAAGGACAGAAGAAACTAGGCAAGCTGCACCTCATGGCTTAGGACAGCTTGTCGAAGTGACGGCCTATGATCTGAATGACTGGGGGCAGGGTGTCGCTCGCCTGAGCCTAGTGGCAGAAGGTGGAGAAGATGCTGTCGTGGCGAGCAACAACAGCGAGTCTGAGCCTATAGCTGAAGTCAGAGGTCGGGGAATGTGTGTTTTTGTCTCAGGCCTTTTGCCAGGCGAAAGCGCCAAGATTCGTCTAGAAAAGAAGCGCTCACGTTATGTGGTGGGGCAAATCCAGGAACGCCTAAACGCTGTCCCAGAGCGCCAAAGCCCCAAGTGTGCGGTTTATGGCCGTTGTGGGGGCTGCAGTCTGCAGCATCTTGCCTATCAGGCACAGTTGCGCTGGAAGGTCCAAAAAGTCCGCCATCAGCTTTTGTCTCAAGGTGCTTTGAGCGAAGCCGAATGGGCGGATTTGGCAGTTGAGATCTGCCCATCTCCTCAGCCTTGGGCCTATAGAACTAGAGCCCAGCTGCCTGTTGCCAGAATCAAAGGGCGAGACGGCGAAAAAATCGCTATAGGGGCCTATGCCCGAGGCAGTCACCAGGTTGTGGACAGCCAGGACTGCCCTATTCAGCACGCCGCCATCGAATGTTGTCGCGAGGCGCTAAGGCCTTTGTTGATCCAGGCGAAAGCAGGTGAGGGCCTTTATCCCCTTTCATCCGATGATGACAAGGGCAATTTAAGGCACCTGGTTTTTCAGCTTTCCTTGGCGGAGCAAAGGGTTCTGTTGACGCTTGTCATGCGCCAGATCGAAGCGCTCCAAGCTAGGGAGTTATCAGCTATAGTTGAGGATGTGCAAGAAAAATTGCGTGACTTGGGTGCTCGTTGGACGCTGGCAGGCGTTGTCGGCAACGCCCATCCTGGCGGCGAAAATCGCATCTTGGGTAGGGAAGAAAAGTGCCTCTGGGGGCAGCCCTATGTCATCGAAGAACTGGGCGGCATCCGCTACCGCATTTCATCCCAGGCCTTCTTTCAGGTCAATCCAGCTCAGGCCGAACAACTCTACCAGCAACTTGCCGATTGGGCAGAAGACGTCAAAAAAGAGGAGCAGACAGGCCCAGACAAGCCACTGCGCCTATGCGACTTGTACTGTGGTTCAGGCACCATAGGACTGCGTTTGTTGACGCCTTATGTTGACTTGCTGGGCGTCGAATGTGTGGAGGCAGCCGTTATGGATGCCGAGCATAATGCCCACCTCAACCAGGCTCAGGGGCAGGCTCGTTTTATGGCTGGTCCAGCAGAAGGTCTATGGCAAGAAGTCCAGAGGCTTTTTAAGCCCGATCTCTTAGTTGTCGATCCTCCGCGCCGCGGCTTGGATGCAGATTTGACGAAGCGCTTGGTGGATGAAGGCCCTGAGCACCTGCTCTATGTGTCATGCGATCCAGGCACTTTGGGGCGCGATCTTCATCATCTTCGTAGCGCTTACCAGCTTCGGGCTCTGCGCGTTTTTGATATGTTTCCTCAAACAACCCACGTGGAGACAGTGTGTTTGATGACGCGGGTACGGTAACGGAAAGCCTTGTTTATCAGGGATTTTACGTGCTTGAATTTGAGTGGGATTTGGTGACGAAGGTCGTTTTGCTGTTCAGGGAAACTGGTCAACGGGTTTTCGGGACGAATGCTTAAGAGGGTTGAGTAGTCGATTTTGCTTTTGCCTCATTTGAGTGAGCGGGATTGATGTTTTGACCGCTGAGTGAGTGAGATAGATGTCAGGGCTTCTGAGCTGGGGAAATGCAGGAGGGTAGACGGACGAGATGTAAGAAGGAGGAAAGTAATGCCTAAATTGGAATTGCCGATTGAAATCTCTCATTTACGGATGGCTGCGCAACTACTACTTCCCTCACTTCATAAACAATCGGTAAGTGAAGTTGTAGAT
>JAEZYR010000060.1 GCA_023442635.1 Bacillota bacterium
CTGTAAAGGTCAACTTAGCGGTGGCGCCAAGTTCCTTGATGGCCTCGTCAGGGTCAAAATGGTTCTCCCCCGCCCTCCATGGGAAGCGAATGGTTACACGGCCTGTCGAAGGGCTGGAAATAATATCGCGATCAAGGATGTTCAGGTTGTCCAAACGCGTTTCCATGATTCGGCGTACCGAAGCAATCTGCTCTTCAGTCGGCGTGCCCTCAAAAACATCAGGGGCAAAAACAGCTTCGACACCGCCGCGGATATCAATGCCAAAGCGGATATCCTTCATGCCAGAAACCTGGTAGTACCCTCCACCTGGTTTGGGTACCTTGAATCCGAATACGCAGAGCAAAACAGCGAGCAGTACAATGGCGGCTAGAATAAAGAAACTGCGCCGACGCCCTCGCCTTTTGCTGCCTGTTGAGTGTCTCGTGTTGGCCATGACACAATTACGACCTTTCGACTGATATAAAAAGCCCTAAAATCAAGAGCAGCCGCGGTATTTTACCACAGCCAGCTCTATTTTGCCTTATTGGGAGCCTATAGGAGGCCGAAGTCCCCCTGCAAATTTGTTGTGATGCGTCTTTCTTCCCTCAAAAGCTTTAATGGATCTAGAGGAAGGCATAGAGATCCAGTGCATTGTCTTCGCTAGGCAGGTCTTTGGTTTCTCCTGCTCGCTGATAGAGCACATTCATATCTTTTAGCCAGGCAAAGTCGGCCTGCTCCAAAGCGGAGCGTGTCACGCGAAAGCGCCAGCAGTTATCGGGCTGACCTGGCACATTAACCCTCGTATCCGAGCCAAAACCGCAAAGATCCTGAACAGGGATGCAGACAAAGTCGGCCACAGAGGCCCACAAGTGGCGAATGATGTGACGGCAAATGGGAGAATGGTAGCCTCCCTGCTGCCAATTTGCCTCAGCAGGAAAATTGAAGTAGCGCAAGGCATAGTCCCGTTCTTCGGGGCTGGCATTCCACAGCCAACCAAAAAGCGTGTCGTTATCATGCGTGCCCGTATAGGCGCAGCAATGGTGAATGTAGTGATGTGGCAGCTCAGAGCCATCGCCTTTGGGATCAAAGGCGAATTGCATAACCTTCATGCCAGGAAAGCCAGTCTGACGCAGAAAGTCGCGCACGCCCTCATCTATGTCACCCAAGTCTTCAGCCACAATATCCAAGTCTCCAAGTCGCTCTTTGACGAGCTGGAACAGCTTAAGGCCCGGACCCTGACGCCAGGCTCCTTCGCGGGCGGTCTCGGCACTTGCTGGCACAGCCCAATAGGTATGGAAGGCTCGGAAGTGATCAATCCGCAGGCGGTCATATAGACGCATCGACTGGGCAATACGATCTAGCCACCATTGGTAGCCATCGGCCGCCATGGCTTCCCAGTTATAGAGCGTGTTCCCCCAAAGCTGGCCGTCCTGAGCAAAGTAGTCTGGGGGTACGCCCGCTACAGATCTGGGGCGTCGCTCTTCATCCAGGTCAAAAAGTTCTGGCCGACTCCAGATATCACAGCTATCGCTGGCAACATAAATCGGGATATCCCCAAAAATACAGACACCCCGCTCGTTGGCGTAGTTGCGCAAATTCTGCCACTGACGATAAAAAAGCCACTGGCAGAAAGCTACGTACAAAATATTCTGGGCGTGTTCACGTTGGAAAAGATTCAGCGCATTCAAGTCGCGCTGGCGGATCTCCTCTGGCCACTCGTACCAAGGCAAACCGTCAAACTCGTCCTTGCAGCAAAGAAAAGTCGCATAGTCCAACAACCATGTTTCCTGATTGAGAAACTGTCGAACTTCTGCCAGGAGATCCGCATCCAGACGAGAGAAAGCCAAGCCTAGATAATTGGCTGAGTTATGGCGGGCAAATTGATAATCCACCAAATAACCGTCGTCATAGCAAAGAAAGTTGCGAATCTCATCTGGATCCAAGAGACCTAAGTCATCGCAAATCTCTTGAGGATCGATCAGCCAAGTATTGCCCGCGAAAGCCGAGTAAGACTTGTACGGTGAGTTCTCGAGTTCGCTATCTTCGGCTGGCTGTCCCAAAGGTAAGACTTGCCAATAACTGATCTGAGCCTTGGCCAAACGATCGACAAAATGCCTAGCCTCAGCGCCCAAAGTCCCGATCCCAAAGGGGCCTGGCAAAGCTGGGACTGGCAACAAAATACCTGCCGCACGCTCCATGCTAACCTCCAGATAGCCAAAAGCTTTTTTCGTCCTAATATTTTAAGACTTTCACCTATTTTTGTCTGCTAAGCGAGACTTATTTCACAAGTTAAAAGTCATTCAAAGGCGGAATCTCTAGACAAGTAGCAAAAAACTAGAAGGTAAGTTTAGCAATCCCAAGCTAGCCAGTCTTAATCTTCTGGACGGTATTTGGCCTCAAAGCGTGCGAAGGCAAGCGAAGCCCCCAAGCCTAGTCCAAACATCACTACAACTGCTAACAACGTAAACGGAAAATTCATACCTGTTTTTTGCTGACCGGCAGCCGTAAAGGCAGGAAAAACATGCGTGGGGAAAATAGCTAAGGAAGAGCCGATGACCGTGCCCAAAATGATGTGATACATCACGCCGTAGTAATGCTGAAAGAGCCAATGCACAAGCTTACTAAAGAGCAGGACAGCCAGCAAAACCCCTAGGCCTATAGGGATAATGACCCCAAAGTCCAATCGCTTAATACCATCTGCCATTTTTTGGTATAGGCCAAAATACATCAAAAAGTTGGAGGGCGATAAACCAGGCACGATGAAGCCCAAGCCCACCAAAACACCTGATCCAATCCAAATGGGTATATTGGGCGCAACATCGGTAAACTCACGCTCACCCATCATCATCAAAGCGAAAATAACGAGTGAAGCTACGATGAGGGCTATATATTCTGGCAGTCCGCGCCCCTTTTTGCAGGCACTGCGGTTGAGGCTAGGAATCGTACCCACCACAAAAGCAATAAACAAGGTGACAAAAAGAGCTTCATAGCGCCCAAAGGCCTTTTCGATCAGAACGGAGAAAAGAAAAATACCCAATAGGCCGCCTATACCAATAGGGATAAAATAACGCATCTGCTCGATAAAGCGTTGGCGAATGTGAGCCAAGAAGGCCAACAAACGATCGTAGATGCCAAAGACGACCATCATTACGCCACCTGAAAGGCCTGGAACAATAGCGCCTACCCCAATAATGAAGCCTTTGAGCACGCGCCAGAGCCAGTCTACAAGAGGGTTGCTCGCACTTTGGTTCCACGCATTTTTCTTTTCTTCAGCAAGCTGTTCTTGACGCACTGTGGGCATCTTCTTTACTCCTTTACTTTGGGCTGCTCAATGCATCGGGCAACAAGCATCAGTCCATATCTTTAATGCGTATGTAGATGTGTTTTACATTCGGCTGGCTCGTCGTCCGCTCGTCAATTTCAATACCAGGTATAGATCGGATCATTGGCGTCAGTTTTTGGAAGCCATAGTTGCGAGGATCGAACGAAGGGCGCACTTTCAGGATCATGTTGCCTACATCGCCCAAAAAAGACCAGCCGTGTTCATCTGCTAGATCGGCCACCGAATTACAAATGAGATTGCGAGTTTCTTCGTCTATTTTGCGGATGGTGCGCTGCTGTGGGCGTGACAAGCCTCTGGGCAGGGCCACGGCATAGCCTGGAGCCGCCTCAAAATCACGAAGATTCGTCACCCCAGTCGAAATAACCTCAAGGCTGCCTATTTCCGCCTGAGAACACTCGTCTTCTCGTTCAGATAAGATTTCGATGTAGACAAATTTGTCACACGCCGCAATAAAGGCGTTGGGTGTTTTTTGCTCACCTAGGCCGATGACGAGCTTACCAGCCTCTCTCAAACGAACAGCTAAGCGCGTAAAATCACTATCGCTAGATACCAGACAGAAGCCATCCACTTTTTCGCCATAAAGGATGTCCATTGCATCAATAATGAGCGCGCTGTCTGTCGCATTTTTGCCATACGTATAGCCGAACTGTTGTACGGGCATGATCGCATAGTCGAGCAAGATGGATTTCCAGCCACTGAGGTTCGGCCGGGTCCAGTCTCCATAAATACGCTTGATGGTGAGCGTGCCATAACGCGCAAGCTCTGTCATCAAGCCCTTAATATAGTGATGCGATATATTATCTCCGTCTATAAGAACAGCTAGACGGCGATCTCGTATTTCTTCTGACATATAAGCGGCCTTCCTTCAGACTCGCTTTCATTTTACCTGATGCCACCAAAACAGCTGACCCGTCGCCAACTGAAAACGTCCAGATCCCCAATCCCCCAGAGCTTCCAGCAGCCACTGTGCAGGAGCTTGCTCATCTTGTAGGGGGAGAATCAGGTCTAGATCCACCATTTCTGAAAAATGGCGCTGCTCAATATGAACTTGCTTCTTTTGGAGCTTGTATTCCAAACTGGCGTAGTCGTTATAGCTCAGTGTCACGCGCAGAGGCAAAGACCAGCGTAAGCGAGCTTCTCCCGCCTGCTCTAAAGCCGCGAGCGCAGCATCCCCATACGCTCTAGCCAAGCCTCCAGTTCCCAAAAGAACGCCTCCGAAGATCCGACTGACAACAAGCAGGCAATCTTCAAGTTGTCGGCGCTCCAAAATTTGCATCAGCACAGCGCCGCCTGTTCCGCTCGGTTCTCCATCATCACTGGAACGTTGCAAATAGGGTGGGGATATGACGCCAGAACGCCAAGCATAAACATGGTGTCTCGCCGAGGGGTAGAGCTGACGCCTAGATGCTAAGCCCTGCTCTGCCGCCTGCTCATCGACGATTGGCAAAGCCAAGGCATGAAAGTAAGAGCGCTTGCGCTCGATCGTGGCCAGTGCCTGAGCGCTGAGGGTCACGCGATCTGGATGGCGCAGAATTTCTGTCGCCCAATCCATCTGAGGTATACCCTCTTGCCAATGCACGTCTCGCAAGGGCGCAGTATGAGGTGAATCGGATCCGCTCTTATAAGATGTCAAGCGTATTTAGCCTTCAATGCACAGGGCGAAGTTCTCTAAAGCGGTGGTAGGCCAGCAAGAGAAGGGACTTATCCTGACTGTAGGTGATGCGCTCCAAAGCTTCTTCAACTGGGAAAAAGCCAGCTGCCAAAAAGCCCTCAGTCGCATTGGCCTGTACATTTGGCTGCTCATTTTCGCTGGCCAATGTCATGAGATACCACTGTACCTGGTTATGAACGGGGCGTTGCCGTTTGATCGAGTAGAATTCGTAGCTGCTCTGGCCTGCTATGCCAAGAGAAACAGCTCGGACACCAGCCTCATGCAAAACACGAGAAAGCGCTAATTCCTCAGGATCTTCTTCCTGCCTGACCACACCCTTCGGGAAACTCCATTCGAGTTTGTCGTTCTGCAGGAGCAGGACTTGATCCTCGTAAAAAACAATACCTCCGGCACAATTTCGACGTAGCATAAGCCACCCCCTTATCTTTTTTCATTTTAGCACCGCCCTAGGCTCGACTCACAGTTAAGGTTGTCCGCAAAGGGCTTCTGTACCAAGATTGCCTGCCTAATCAGCACGAAAAACCTCTCCCGATCCTTTGTATCTTCGTTTTCTTGGCTCTTAAGTTATAGTTCTTGAGCGACTGTTTTTATTGTTTTCTGGAGGATTCTTCATGCCCAATATCTATCAGAGCCACTCTAAGCTCTGGCTTTTTGCCCGCTGCTTTCGCCCTCATCTGAAGCTTTTTGTTTTAGATCTAGCTTGTGCCCTAGGCATCGCCCTTGTTGACCTCTCCTTTCCACTATTAACCCGCTTTAGCCTCAATCATTTATTACCTCAGGGCTTATACCGCTCATTTGCAATCCTCATGCTCGTACTGGTAGGCCTTTTTCTTTTCCGAGCCTGCATGCAATACATTGTGACTTACTGGGGGCATCTCTTAGGCGTTCGGATGGAAGCTGACCTGCGTGGTGAACTGTTCAGCCATCTGCAGACACTGCCTTTTAGCTTTTTCGACAAGCATCGCACTGGAAAATTGATGAGCCGCGTCATCTCCGATCTTTTTGAGCTTGTCGAACTCGCCCATCACGGTCCAGAAGACCTCTTTATTTCGACCGTTACCTTAACGGGTGCCTTCATCGCCATGATGCTCATCCGCTGGCAATTGGCTCTCATTCTCCTCTTGCTCATCCCCGTCATCATTTTCATTTCTATCGACGCCAAAAGGCGCATGGCTAAGGCAAGCCGAGCCGTCAAGCAAGAGACAGCCAACATCAACGCCGACCTCGAAAATGCCATTTCGGGTATACGCGTGGCCAAGGCCTTCACCAACGAGGCCCATGAAATCCAAAAATTCCAGACGGGCAACCGCTTGTATCGGAGCGCCAAGCAAGGCTTTTATCGCGCAATGGCTGGCTTTTCTTGTGGCATGGAATTCACCACAACCTTGCTGAATGTGCTGGTTATCGCCGTCGGTGGCTATTTCATCACCCAGTCCATGATGAATGTCGCGGATATGCTGACATTCACCCTTTATGTCAATACTTTTCTTACGCCAATCAGAAAACTGGTGGCATTTTTCGAGCAATACAGCACAGCCATGGCTGGTTTTGAGCGTTTCATCGAACTCATGTCCATCGAATCTGACATCCACAATAAACCCAATGCGCAAGACCTCCAGCTCAATGAGGGCGGCCATATACAGTTGCACCAAGTCAGTTTTGCCTACAAAAGTGGAGAAAAAATTCTTGATCAGATCAACCTAGATATTCCAGCTGGCCAAAAGGTCGCCCTGGTAGGTCCTTCAGGAGGAGGCAAAACCACCCTCTGTCATCTGATCCCCCGTTTCTACGAAGTCGAAAGCGGTGAGATTCTGATCGACGGTCAGCCTATTCAGGATCTCACGTTAGAATCCCTGCGCCAAGCCATCGGCATCGTCCAGCAGGACGTCTTCCTCTTCGCCGCCTCTATCCGAGACAATATTCGCTACGGCAAGGTTGATGCCAGCGATGACGAAATTATCGAGGCAGCCAAACAAGCCAACATCCACGACTTTATCATGAGCTTGCCAGACGCTTATGACACGGAAGTTGGGGAGCGTGGCACACGCCTATCAGGCGGCCAAAAACAGCGTATCGCAATCGCTCGCCTCTTCCTCAAAGATCCTGCTATTTTGATTCTCGATGAGGCCACTTCGGCCTTGGATACCGCTACCGAATTGCGCATCCAATCCGCCCTTGATAACTTGGCCAAAGGTCGCACTGCCCTGGTCATCGCCCACCGTCTCTCAACGGTTCGCAATGCCGATCAAATCATCTACATCAACCGTGACGGCATCCAAGAAAAAGGCACCCACGAGGAGCTCATGCAACATGACGGCCCTTATCGCCGCTTGTATGCGGTTCAGAGCGGTGCTACCCAAGATGGCGTGACAAGTCCGTCGTTGCATGAAGATGAGAGCCTGGGCGCCAAGGATGCCTTGTATAACAACACACTCGCTCGCGTAGCTGCGGAGTCAGAAGAAGCGCCTAGATCCTAAGCGCTTCTCAAGCAATCCGGTAGGATAATGACGACATAAAAAAGCTCGGTCTCAAAGGCCGAGCTTTTCTTGTCCTAAAGGGCTTAGCCTTTTCAGGCTGGGTCTATACGCTGTCTGCTGCAGAAGCTCTCCTCTCCTCATTCGGAGCTGAATCGTGTTGAAGGCGCTTTAGCCTTTAGATTCTGCGGATGCAGTAGTCACCAAAACTTCTTGCAAAACTTCTTCGACAGTGTCGACCAACGTGATCTGGAGCGCATCTCTGACGCTTTCGGGTAACTCAGATAAGTCTCTTTCGTTGCCTCTAGGCAAGAGCACCTGCTTCATGCCACGACGTTTGGCGGCAATCAACTTTTCTTTGACGCCCCCAATAGGTAAAACTCGGCCCCGGATGGTGACTTCTCCCGTCATGGCTAGATCTCGTCTGGCAGGGCAGCCACGCAAGGCCGAGACCAAAGCAGATACGAGGGTCACACCAGCAGATGGACCGTCTTTTGGGGTTGCCCCCTCTGGCACATGCACATGGATATCTTTTTCTTTGTAGAAGTCTGGCGCGAATCCTAGCGCATCTGCATGACCTCGCACCCAGGCCAAAGCGACCTTGGCCGATTCTTGCATCACTTCGCCCAAGCGCCCCGTCAACTCGATGCGCCCCGTTCCGGGCAAAACAGCAACTTCGACACTTAGCGTATCGCCCCCAACGGCTGTCCAAGCCAGGCCGTTGACCACACCGATCAAGTCTTCGTGCTCATGAGCGGATTCCGCAAAAGGCGGATTTTCGAGCAAGGCCTCCAAGTCCTTCGGACCAACAGTCTGGCAGCGCCACGGCTCCCCTTTGGCTTTTTGGCGCTCTATTTCTAGACTGATACGGCGGCAAATTTGTGCGAGTCGCTGTTCTAACTGGCGAACGCCAGCTTCTCTCGTCCACTCCTGGATCAAGCGCAAAAAGCTCTCTTTTCGCATCTTCACTTCTTTGCCTGAAAGCGCATGCTGTTTAAGCTGTTTGGGCCAAAGATGCAGTTTAGCAATCGCCAGCTTTTCTTCGCTTGTGTAGGCGGATAGCTCGATAAGCTCCATACGATCCAAAAGCGGCTGGGGAATACCTTCGATGCTATTGGCTGTCGTCACAAACAGGACCTTAGACAAGTCATAATCCAGCTCCAAGTAATTATCACGGAAGCTGTTATTTTGCTCAGGGTCTAAAACCTCAAGGAGTGCCGAAGCTGGATCTCCCCTGAAGTCACTGCCCAATTTATCGATCTCATCCATGATGATCATCGGGTTATCGCAGCCTGCTTGCTTCATAGCCTGGATGATACGTCCTGGCAAAGCGCCAACGTAGGTTCGGCGATGGCCGCGTATCTCAGCCTCATCTCGCACGCCACCTAGCGCCATACGCACACAGGGGCGTTCAAGGGCAGCCGCTACAGACTGAGCTATCGAAGTTTTGCCGACACCTGGCGGCCCCAAAAGGCAGATGATCGGTGCCTTTTGGCGCGTTGCCTGACGGCCTTTCTCTTGCGCCAAGTCGCTGTGTCGTTTCATGACCGCAATGTATTCCAAAATACGCTGCTTGACGCGAGCTAAGCCTTCATGGTCTTGCTCTAGCTGTTGACGGCAGCGCTCAATATTCAAGTTTTCAGCTTGCAGCTTGCCCCAAGGTAGCGAAAAAACAAGATCCAAATAAGCCCGTAAAATATGGGCTTCTGGATTTTGGCTCGAAAAGCTCTCTAAACGCCGTATCTCTTGGCGCAGCTGCTTTTGGTCACTTTCTTTGAGTGGCATCGAAGCCAAACGCTTCAAATAGCCTTGCTGCTCTTCCTGAGAACTCTGCCGATCGCCCAACTGCTCTTGGATGACCTTAATTTGCTCTCTGAGAAAGTACTCGCGTTGGTCTTTCTCTATATTTTCTCGAACTTTCCCCTCGATCTCGCCCTCGTATTGAACAATCTGTGTTTGCTCATGTAGGAAACGCAGCAAAAGGAACATTCTTTTTTCAAAAGAAGGCTCGATTAAATAACTTTCAGCTTGGCGATGTGAAAGGTGAATAGCCACAGCTACTCGGTCCGCCAAATCAGCTAGGGGCATGTCATTTTGCAAAAGAGTGAGCGTCTCATCGCCCAGCCGCGATGACATCTCTCGGTAGATGGCCAAGCTAGCCAAGAGCTTATTGCGCAAGGCCACCCTGGCAGCCGCATCCTCAAAGACACCGATGTCTTGGATTTCTTCGTCCGTGTCATGCATGACTGCCGCCATAAGTTCAAACTCGTTTTCGACGAGCGAAGAAATTTCATCAAGGCGGCAGATAAAGACCAAACGCACCCTACACTGATTATCTTCCGAACTCTCCTGATACTCACGCATTAAGGCGAATGCACCTACGCCAGCCTCACGGCTTTTGGGCGTGCAAACATAAAGCACCCTGCCATGGGCGAGTGCATAGCGGCATATGGGGGCATATTGGCGTCGGGGCAGCTCAATGTTCAAGGTCATCCCAGGGAGCGGAACAGGTTTCTGAACCTCTAGGCGAGGCAAAAAGAAGAGGCCATCTCCCACGATTTTCCCAGCATCAAGCATGCTTTGCACAGGTTCAGGCAGGGTATGATTCTGCATCATCAAGCCCATCTGCTGATCAATCGGCCAGACTCGCTCCTTCTTCCCTACATGCACGGAATGGCTATAAAAGCGCGCATACTCCTTATAGAGTTTTTGAAGTGAACTCGCTTCCTCCTCCGAAAGAGGCAGATAGCCTTTCCAAAGCTCCCTACGAGCCTGGTCTAGCTCTTCTGCACTCGTCTCTGCATCGATTTTGCTATCAGCTTCAGTCTGCTCTGCTGCGTCTTCAGGCTTAGCTTCTCCCTGGGTAGAATCCAGCTCTTCAGCTGAGACTAAATCTTGCTCCTCATGTTCTAGGACTTCGTTTTTATTTTGCTTCTCACCTTTTTTAGACAAGGCCCACCTCGATCAATTCCTTATTTCAACTAGTCTTTGAGTATAGCAAAGCTGGCAAAATTCAGCTTGCTAAATGCTCGACAAAAAAGCACAAAAAAGAAGCTTCCCTTTCGGGAAGCTTCTCGAGTTTTTGCTAAGAACCTTAGATCTTAGTCCTCAACCGTGGAGACCGTACCAGAACCAACCGTCTTACCACCCTCGCGGATAGCGAACTTATCACCTGGCTCAAGAGCAACAGGGGTGATCAGCTCAACAGAGATCGTCACGTGGTCACCAGGCATGCACATCTCAACGCCATCCTGCAGCGTAACAACACCCGTAACGTCCGTCGTACGGAAGTAGAACTGAGGACG
>JAEZYR010000058.1 GCA_023442635.1 Bacillota bacterium
GCGAACAAAAAGAGCCCAAAGCGGCCAAAGAAATGGCGGGCGGGGCGGCTAAAAATCCCCAAACGAGCCTGGTCGCTAAAGTACGTAACGAAGAAGTAGAAAGCCGTAAAGAGGCAGACAAAGACGGCCACATAGTAGTTGATGAGAATCGTGGCACTCAGGCTGAGGACATAGAGCGCAAAGCGGCCTTCACGGCTCAAGGCAATCATGCCCAGAACAACGAGTGGGAAAAGGGCAATCGCATCCAGCCACATCACATTCCAAGCATAGGCCACCACAAAACCCGACACTGCATATGCGGTAGACAAGAGGACAATGAGCCAGTCCGTACCGCACTCAGAGGTATAAGTGACGTCTTTAGCCTCTTGAGCCGCAATGCTGCGCACGCCGTGAATTGCGAAGGCCTTGCGCAATAAGAAAGAGGTGCAAAGCCCCATCAGACCGACCTTCAGCAGCGTGAGAACTGTAACCGCTTCACTCAAAAAGGACATAGGGAAAAGCAGCAGCAAGATATTCAGAGGCGAGGCAAGGTAGTAGGCCATCAAGGCATAAAAGTTAATGCCTAGCCCACCATTCCAGCTGTAAAACAGGCTGTCAAAGTGCTGTATTTTGTGCCGCAGTTCACTCAGAAAAGGAGCGTACTGATGGTACAAATCAATGGTGAGCGGGGTAGAAGAACTGCCCCTAGCACCTAGGAGGTCACCAAAGGGCCAGAAGCCCTGCACAGCATAGGCAAAGGCCAATATAAAAAAGGGCAAGCAAAAGCTGATCACAGCGATCTTGCTTGCGCTGAGGGGCAAATGGCGTTTCGGGTAGGCTTGTGCCTCTGTCGCAGTGTTGCCCTCCACCGTTTCTGCCTGAGTTGCTTCTGTTTCGAGGCTCGCGGTCTCAAGCTCGACATAGCGCTGTCGACGTCGGGAGCGGCGTTCGGCTTTGTCCATCTTTTTTTGGAGGAAAGCCATATTCTGGCGTGAGGCTGACTTCGCCGTGCGGCTCTGCCGAATGCCTCCTCGTGTATTTTTGAGCATGTCTAAGGGCTCCTCTCATCAGCTCATTGAGCTTCTTTAGATTATAGCAAGCCCCAAAATCCACCTCGCGCTCCTAAAATCCAGCGTCCTCCGCCAAATCCTGCCCTTCTTGTTCTTCCTTGGCCTCTAAATATCGTCTGTAGGCTTCATTGCGATCCATGTGCCAACGCTCGACCAAAGTCTGCCGAATTGTCTTCGCTTTCATGCCTGTGTGCAGGGCTTCGGCTAACCAGGCCTGCCAGCCGCAGCTATCGGCCTCAGCTTGCGCCATAATCTCAGCTGGCTGCTGCTCTTTGCTTTCGCCCTCCATAACAAGCACATATTCGCCGCGGATTTTGGCTCCCTGTCTGTAGCGCTCGAGCGCTTGCTCGGCAGTCCCGAGCCAATGCTCTTCGTAGCGTTTGCTTAATTCACGCCCAATAAAAAGCGCTCTTTGACCCAAACCTACTTCTGCCAGAGCCTGCAGCATCTCCTCTAGGCGGTGGGGGGCTTCATAAAAAATAAGGGATCCTCGAAGATGCTTAATCTCTTCTAGGCGGCGTTTTCGCTCCCCAGCTTTGCGCGGCAGGAAGCCCTCAAAATGAAAGTATCGGCTATCCAAACCTGAAGCCGCCAGGGCCACAAGGCCAGCCGAAGGGCCTGGTATCACGCGAACTGGGTAGCCTGCTCGGCGAACAGCGGCCACAAGCGCTTGGCCTGGATCCGAGATACAAGGCATCCCTGCATCTGACACCAGCCCCAAATGCTGGCCTGCTGCCAGTAAGTCAAGCACTTGTCCCTCGCGCTTGGCCTGATTGTGCTGGTGATAGGACAGTAGCGGCTTGTGGATCTGCAATTGCTGCAAGAGATGGCCTGTGACACGACTGTCTTCACAAAGAAGGCGGTCGACCGCATCTAGCGCTTCCCTTGCCCGCGGCGACAAGTCGCCCAAATGGCCGATGGGCGTTCCAATCAAAGTGAGGCTCCCCTGCTCCTGTGCTGGGGCCCTGTCAGATAATATGAGGTTCTCGCGACTAGGATCAATCCTCGCCAGATCTGCACCTTCTGGCGCTTCTGCTGCCTCACCTTCTGCTGCAGCCTCGTCTTCTATGGCTTCTCCTGTTTCTTCTACGTCTTCGCCCCTTCTGGGCAGAGCATTGGGGGCATCCCTCAACAGGGCTGCGTTTTCTGCCCCCTGCAACTCGGGGTAAAAGCTGAGCATTTCAGGGCTGTAGCCACCGTCTGCCAAACGGATGACCAGCGCTTTTTCGCAAGTCAACTGACACATCGTGCCTCCTTTCAGAGCCACGAACCAAAACAGCTCGGCATCCTTGTCACTTTTCGTCTGAATAGGGCGCAAGCGCTCGATGCCAAAACCAGCTTTCTGCAAGGCCAAGAGCAAAGCTGGCATGCGCCGCATGCGGTATATACCAGCCAGTCGGCCATGATGCCGCAAGCTGAGCGCGGCCGCTTGGAGACCGTCAGCAAGAGGTAAAAATTGCTCGTGTATGGCAGCCAAACGCTCTTGTTTCGGGGCTGGCAGACTATCCCACGCATCCTGCCCTCCCTCGCGTTTGGGCTCATAAGGCGGATTGAACAAGGCCAAATCGTAACGGCCGAACTCGACCCCTGCCTCCGCTAGATCTGCGGCCTGGCGCCAGTCTCGCAAATCGGCTTGCAGCGCTCTGAGCCGACTGCTCATCCCATTGCCCACAAAATTACGCTGCATCATATCAACCAGGCGCGGAAAAAGTTCGACCGCGAACCCCTGACTTTGAGGCAGGAGGGCCGAAAAGAGTAAGGCGACGACGCCAGAATGGCTACCCAAGTCCACAAAATGAGGGCTAGCTGGCGTTAAAGCTTTCATATACTGGGCTGTCAGGTGTGCCAGAATAACGGCATCCTCGCTAAAGTGATAGCCGCTCTTTTTTTGCAAAAGACAGAGCCCATCACGCCCTAGCTGATCCAGCTGCTCATCTTCTTTCTGCATGGCTAAGAGACGCTCTTGGGGGCTTTCGTTCATATGCTCTCTCCTCTCCTCTAGCCCAAGCAGTCAACGCGCTAAAGACCTTTTTTTATTTTGGCATAAAAAGAAGCCCCGAGACTGGCGTCTCTGGAGCTTCTCTTTCTTAACAAAAAGCAAGCAGATAGATCTGATGATCGTTTTTCGAGCAAAGCTACATAGAAGCTATCTCTTGCTTGTTAAGGTCATTACTCAGCGCTGATGGCGTCGACAGGGCAAACAGAAGCGCAAGCACCACAATCGATGCAAGCCTCAGCATTGATAACGTATTGGCTGTCACCTTGAGAAATAGCGCTGGTGGGGCACTCACCCTCGCAGCTGCCGCAAGAAATGCAATCACCATTGATAACGTGTGCCATAGTGTCCTCCTTTGAAATCATCTCCAATGAACATCTGTTCATCAGATACTTCATACACGAGCTTTCGCTCCGACGTGTATGTTGATGGCATTCTAACAAGTTCTATTCCTTTTGCGCCAGTCCATCTGGCTCAAAATAGCAAATATTAGCCTACGCAAACCGAAATTTTACGTTTTTATACGATTATTTATATTAAATTAAGGCAATTTCAAGTTGCTTTTTGCTAAGTTTGCGGCTCAGTTTTGCTCTATCCCTAAGTCCTCAGCCTTAACAGGATGGGGCAAAAAATGCTTTTCTGTCTTGTTTCCTTGCTTTCTAGAGCCAGTCTTCTTCTGCTCACGTCTGGGCTCAGATCCTCTCTGCACTGGGCTCGTTTCCGCTTCTGGCACTCTGGCAAAGAGCTGGGTCTTTTCCTCCGCGCACTTTTTTTCGCCCCTTGGCTTAGCGCTCATCTGTGGGTGGAAAGTGCGCGGATCTCTCGTTGTTTTCTCTTCCTCAGCTTTGAGCGAAACTTCCTCTGTCATCGCCGCTTGGCTTTTTTCGCTTGGGGTTGCTGTCTCCCCTTGCGCTTTCGCCTCTCGGGTTTCCACGCCTTCGCTTTCTGGCTTATTTCTGTGGGGTTTAGACCAGCGCAGTTCATCGAAGTGATAGCGATATTGTTCCTCTTCGCCTTCTGCTTGAGCAATCACAGACTCTTCTAGCAGCTGCACGCTCATCACTTTCATTGCCCCTCGCGGCGTTTGCACCACAGTGTTGACCTTCGGCGCGCGCTGTCGTAAGTCTTCATAGCTGTCCTGTTCATACTTCAGACAGCACATCAAGCGGCCGCAGCAACCCGATATCTTGCCTGGATTCATCGAGAGATTCTGTGTCTTGGCCATCTTGACGGAGACGGGTACAAAGTCCTGCAGCCATGTCGAACAGCAAAAACTGCGCCCACACATGCCAATGCCCCCCGTCATACGGGCTTTGTCGCGGATGCCAATTTGGCGCAGCTCAATGCGTCGATGGAAGACGAGTGCTAGGTCTTTGACGAGCGAGCGAAAGTCGACTCTGCCCTCCGAGGTGAAATAAAAGAAAAGTCGCTCCCCATCAAGCGTATAACTCGCATCGAGCAAACGCATATCGAGTTGGTGCTCTTGGATCATATCGCGGCAAATACGGAAGGCTTCTTTGGCGCGCTCGTTGTTGGCCTCATAGGCCTCGATATCCTCGGAACTTGCCTTGCGGATAATCGGAGCTTTTTCTTCTTCGCTCGACGCTTCCTCGTGCTGTATGCCTGCTACAAAACCAAGTTCTAGGCCATTCTCTGTTTCAGCGACAACCGCATCCCCTACTTTGAGTTCAAAATCAGGTAGCGCGTAGCGTTCTGTTCTGGCATTGCCACGAAAGCGCAGCGCAATATATTTAGACATGATGTAGTTCTCCATGCAGTCTGAGCAGGCCATATGACCAGGCAATTTCCATCTGGCTATTGTGTTTCAGGCCCGCTCTTAGTTCTTCTATAACACCCTCAAGTCTAAGCAAAGAAAGCACACTTGGCTGTTTCGGATTGCCATCACGTTGCAAAAGTTCTTGCAGGTGCTGTTGACATTGCCCACTCAGGGCATCCAACACAGCTCTGTGTTCCTCAGATCCCTCCAAAGCTTGCAAAAGTGACCACCCTTCGATAAGCACCTGCTGGAGTGGCGCCACACGGCCGAGTTCCCAGAGCTTTCGGGCGAGCATTTGAGCCTGTGAAGGCCCGTAATCGGCCAACACAGCACCTGTTCCGCAGCGCTGTAGCAATTGCTGCCAGTCTTGCAGGGCCTGGGCAATACGCCCTGAAGCCTGTTTGGTGATAGCTGAGCGCAAGGCCTCGTCAGCACAGCCAGCTTGCAGAAGTGCCGCTTGAATTTGCTCGTCTGGCGTGGCCTCTAGCTGCAAGGCCATAGCCCGCGAAATAATGGTGGGCAAGAGGCTCTCTTTGCGTTGAGCCAAAAGGATGAAAAAGGCGTAAGGCGGTGCTTCTTCTAGGCTTTTGAGTAAGACATTTTGACCCGCCTCGTTGAGCTCTTCGCCTTCTATGATGTAGACCTTGCGTGCCGAAAACTGTGGTTTCAGCGCCAAGTCACTGATGAGCTTCTGCCTGAGGGCATCGACCTTGAGAGTGCGTTCTCCCTCCTCGGCCTCCAACATATGCAAGTCTGGATGTGTCTCAGCCTTGAAAAGCTGGCAACTCTGGCAATGGCCGCAAGCGCCTTCTTTTGCGTCGCGTGTCTGGGTTTGACAAAGCAAGCCAGCGGCTAGCCACCTGGCCAAGGCATGCCGCCCACTCCCTACAGCTCCAGTCAAAAGGAGCGTGGGCATTTCGGGGTGCTGCAACCAACGGATGAGAGCTGGCTGGATGCTGGCTTGTCCAGGATATGCCTGATCAAAGGCGGGCTGCCAGGCGGGCTCTTGCGCCGAGTCTCTGCCCTTGGGCAGGGTTGAATCCTGCTTAGGCATGTAAGCTGGATCCTTTTGGACTCAACGCCAGTCGTTGGGGCGCTAGCGCCGCATCCCCCTTACATTTTCTCGAAGTATTCAACATTCAAAACGAAGACCGTCGCGCCCCCAACCGTCACCTCTACAGGGTAGGGCACATAAGCACCGCCCACATTGGCTGGCGTCACGTTGGTGTTGATAGCTGCCTTGCGAGCGCTGGAATAGCTGCGGATGATGTCCAAAACGGACTGCATCTGCGCCTCCTCAATCACGATCATCAACGTTGTATTACCCGAGCGCAAAAAGCCGCCAGAAGAATTGAGTTTCGTCACTCGGAAGCCGCTCTTATTGAGCTCTGCCATCAAGCGTGGCGTATCCTCATCGTGAACGATTGCGTAGAGTAGTTTCATGCTAAGGCCTCCTCTATGAGTTGTTTAATCTGAGCTACAACCTCTTCAACAGGTCGATTGGCGTCAATCACTTGGATGCGAGCTGCCCTCCTGCCACTTTTTTGCGCAGATGCTTCGGCCAAATGCCTATAGCCTTGCTGAACCCTCAGCATAAAAGACTCAGCTTCCTGATCTAGCCGATTGCTGCTATCTTTTCGTTCTTGGATCCTGGCTTGCGCCGTAGGAATCTCGACATCCAGAAAAAAGGTGCGCGTGATTTCGCAGTTGTCACAAGCGTAATCATTCAGGCCTTGAAGCCAAGCTACATCTAGACCGCGTCCATATCCCTGGTAGGCCAAGGTCGAATCTCGAAAACGATCACAGAGCACAATCTCGCCTCTAGCCAAGGCTGGCTTGATGCACTGTTCGACTAGCTGTGCCCGAGCTGCTGCAAAAAGCAAGACCTCCGCTCGCAGTTCCAGGGGTTTTGGGCCATCCTGGAGCAAAAGCTCGCGGACTCTCTCGCCCACGTCTGTGCCCCCGGGTTCTCGAAAAAGGCTGACCTCGTGTCCCTGACTTTTCAGTTCTTGCGCCAGGTATCTTATGGCAGTGCTCTTTCCGCTGCCGTCGATGCCTTCGAATGTAAAAAAAGTGCCTCGTCCCATGCAGCGCCTCCCTTTTGAGTTAACTATTATACATGGCGCGGGGGCAAGCTGAACAGGCATCTAGACAGCTTATGAGGGCATCCTTTTTCTATTCGAGGCCCACCTGTCCTAGCGCACTGCCGCCACCTACGGGCGCTTCGCCCTTCGCACTCGGCGAGGCGCTTTTGCCTAAGGGTCCAGCTTCAGTCCAGTGTAATTTCCTTAAGCTGAGCCAGCTCTAACTGAATTTCTTTGATGATTTGGCCGTTATCGCGGTGCACTTCTTCCCAGCTCTCATGGGGTCTAGCCTGATAGCGCTGTTGTTCGCTCCGCCGATTGGAGCGATTGCGGCGGTTGCGATTGCGTGCATAAGATTCAGCATTTTCATGCCGCGCCTTATTCTGGCTCTGCTCGCCGCCCCCTACTTTGCCGTTGCCCTTTTCGGTGGCTCCCTGATTTCGCTGGCGGTTGCGTGAGTTAGGGCGTTTCTTTTCACCCCATGATTGCTCTGTTTTTGGCGTTTGCTTTTTATCTTCGGACACCATAAGCCGTTGATCCTTTCGTGTTCTTAAACTCGGAACATGAGATCCATATAGGAGGGGAATGGCCACTTTTCTTTTGGCATTTCGACCTCGATTTGGTCGACCACCGTGCGGAGTGTTTCCATGCAAGGCAATACGTTATAGCAATAAGCCCTCGCCCGCTCCTGCCACTGCTGCAAAGCCTCCGCATAGGCACAGGCTTGTCGCAGGTCTTCTACCGCTTGATCCAGTCTGTCTAGATAGCCGTTCAGCTTGTCCAAAAGGCGCGTGACGCCTCCGCCTGAGCAATTGAGCGCTCTCTGCTGGTAGGCCGTCTGCGTCAGTTCACAGAGGTATTGCACAAGAGCTGGCATGACCTGTCTCGTCACCATCTCAAGCGCCGTCCTGGCCTCGATCCCAACCGTCTTGGCGTAGTTCTCAAACATGATCTCAGCTCGGGATAGGGTCTCCTTGCGGCTGAGCACGGCTGTCGACTCAAAAAGGTCTATGTTCTTCTCTCTGAGCATGCTCACGATGGCCTCATAAGCATTGCTGAGCTTCGGCAGGCCTCTTTTTTCGGCTTCGGCGTACCAATAATCCGAATAATTGTCGCCGTTAAAAATAATTCTGCCGTGCTGGCGACACATGTCCACAAAATAAGCTCGGGCTTCTGCCTTGACATCTTTGGCCCGCTCAAGGCGCTCACCTGCTTCGTCCAGGCAGCGTGCCACAGCGGCATTAAGGGTAAAACAGGCGCTGGCAATATTTTGTTGCGAA
>JAEZYR010000062.1 GCA_023442635.1 Bacillota bacterium
GTACTGGGTCGCGCCCTCTTTGTTTTTGAGGGTCGCAGAACCAAAGTCTTCTAACTCAGGGTAATCTGGATGGTGGTAATTGCCGATCTGGGCACTCAAAATTTCAGCCTCGTCACAATTGCAGTAGTAAAGGAACTGCTCGATTTGGTGTGAGCCAATATCGCAGAGAATGCCCCCGTACTGTTCGCGACGGAAAAACCAGTCAGGTCTATTTTCGGGACGGAGCTGATGAGGACCGAAGCCTGTCACATGGATCACACGGCCAATTTTGCCTTCTTCGATCAGCTTGCCAGCCAGGACGGCAGCCTCAACATGAAGGCGCTCACTAAAGTAACACCAATAGCGCTGGCCAGTTTGCTGGATGGCCTCACGGACGGCGTCGACTTGCTGCAAACTGACCATAGGGGATTTGTCGGTGAAGTAGTCTTTGCCTGCATTCATGGCTCTCAGACCCAGAGGCGCGCGTTCATTGGTGATAGCAGCTGCTGCCAGCAAGCGAACCTCGGGGTCGGCGAAAATTTCTTCTTCGCTACGTGCGACCTGGACGCCAGGATAGCGCTTGCAGAAGGCCTCAACCCGTTCAGGCTGTGGATCATAGACCCACTTGAGTTGGGCGCCTGCCTCCGTCAAGCCATTACACATACCATAGATGTGCCCGTGGTCGAGGTGGGCGGCGGCAAAAACAAACTCGCCAGGCTTGACGACGTGGCGAGCCTCGCCAGTGGGGGCGTAAGTCATACCTTCAGGACGGGACATGAAGACCTCCTCAGTTTCAAATCTCGTTTCATTATAGGGGGATTTTGCTTGTAAAGTTAGACAGATAAAAAGCAACCCCAAGGAGGGTTGCTTTTAGCTAGCTATGCATTTGCACCTGGATTGAACCTGCGAGCTGATGGCTTCGCTTGGGCTCAAAAAAGGTCACCGCGCGCTTTTAGATCCTCGTGATAAGAGAGCATGTCATTAAAGATGACGAAACGAGGGACTGGCAGAGAGAAAATGGGGAGGGCTGCTTGAAAATCACGCAGCGCCAGCTCGGCTATGCCCTGTTCCAAACGTTGATCTTCGGCATCCAAATCAACGAGATGATAGGACAAAGAAATATGAAAGACATAGCTGTTATGTCCTTCTTCGACAATTTCCATACGAGCAGCGACTTGGTCTCGGTAGCCGCGTAGCTTCGCTTCATCTTCGGGTGTAGCTGGACTGAGCAGGAGCTTATGCGCGGTGACCTGTTCGCAGCGCATCTGAACATCACAAGGTACAGGGATATCAGCAATGCGATCATATACAGCTTGGTCTACTTCAGCAAAATGCTGGTAGCGATCGGACAGCCACTTGGGCCAGCGAGCAGTACCGCGGTCACGTACGCGCAGCAAGGTGTAAATCGTCGTGTGGAAAGAGGAGGGTGGTAAGAAGGCCAGTTTGGAAGCTAGGGGCGATGCCTTGAAACGCTCCTGCACTTTCTGGGCGGCCTGGATGACGGCTTGTCCTTCTTCGCCTGCTTCGGGTACGTCATAGGGAGCGATGATGGTATTGCCGTAGTACGGGCGCACCTGGCCTGTAGAAGTGAATTTTAGGGGATCGAGGCTCATCACTTACGTCCTTTCTCAGCATGGATTTTGTGCGATGGCTTATGGGCTTTGTCGGCGAAGTTTGACGCTTGAGCCTTGCGAGGCCGTTAGGGAAGTTCACCAAGCCCACAGAGCCGCTCATGGCAGCGACTGTGCGGAAGCGTTTCAGGCATCCGCACAGCCTAACATGGAATCTGGATCAGCCCTTCTGGCGGCGATACTTGCGGCCGTAGATGAGGGCGACGATGACAATGGAGATGACCATGACGATGGCGGCATACACAAAAGTCATCATCTGGGTTTCGGGATTGGCATCCGAAGCATTTGCAGCACTCAGAACCACACCCAAGGGTTGATAGAGGGGGTGGAAGAGGAAGACCGACATGCTGTATTCCGCCAAGCGCGAGATGAAGTTCAAGAGGAACATAGACAACATCGCTGGCGTAATAATGGGCAGGATGACTTTGCAGTAGCTGTGCAAGACACCAGCACCCAGATTGCGCGCGGCTTCTTCTAGACTGTTGTCGACTCCAGCATAGGCGGCTTTGATCATGAGCAGGGTATAGGGGATCTTACCAACGGTATAACCGATGAGCATCAGCCAGATGGTACCGCCGATGGTCAGGCCAAAGGTGAGGAAGCTAGGCTTGCTGAAAGTCATCAGAAGACCCAAAGCCAAAAGGGTGCTCGGTAAGAACCAGGGGATTTGCAGAACCAACTCTAATCCTGCTGTCCAGCGATTTTTGTATTTGGTGATGATACGAGCCAAAATCACAATCAAGAATAGGACGAGGATTGAGGAGGCTGAGGAGTACACAATACTGGTGATCAGAGGCTTGATACCCGACAAAGAGCCAAGGGCGGCACGATAGTTTTGTAGGGTGAAAAGGCGGGGATCCAAACTGCCTTCAAATAGCGCGCGTCTGGGCATGAAGGAGAAGAGCAAGATGAAGACAAGTGGGATCAGCTGTATCCAGGCACTCAGATGGGCTAGGGTCGTCAAAACATAACGCAAGGGGCGATTGTGAATGCGCTGGCGCTGCAGAGGTGTTTTGACTTTGGAGACGGACTGATACTTGCGCTTGGCCTCGATGCGGTTGGCGATGACGAGAACCAGAATGGAGACGCAGCCCAGGAACATGGCCAAGACGGCGGCATAGTGGCGTGTGTTCAAGGTTGCCGAGAAGGAGCGGACTAAGGGGTTGATCGTCTCAAAATTTTTGCCGCCCAAGATTTCTGATTCAGCGAAGGCTGAAATACCGTTGATGAAGGTCAAGATGGAGACGGCAAAAATGGCTGGACGCAGCGTCGGCAAGACCACTTTCCAAAGAATGCGAAAGCCTTTGACACCCATATTCTGAGCTGCTTCGACGGTCTGATAG